>NZ_JBNDML010000017.1:0-189755 GCF_050436565.1 Paraburkholderia sp. GAS42
AGACGCGGGGGTAGTGAGTGTTCCGCAAGCACGGTTGGCAGGCGCGCGATTACCGTTTTGCCGATTGGCAGACTGACGCCGAATTCGAGTAGGAAACCGTGTATCTGATTGATAGTCTTCGTGCGATCACGAATCAACGACTCGCGCACGCGATGCAGAGCTGACAGCGTTTGTTGCGATTCGCTTTTCGGCGTGACAAAGCGCATAGAAGGGCGCGACGCCGCCTCACAGATCGCCTCGGCGTCCAGAAAATCATTCTTGTTACCCTTCACGAATGGGCGCACGAAGTGGGGTGAAATAAGTTTGACCTGATGGCCAAAGGTAGTCAGCTTGCGCGCCATGTAGTGGGCGCCGGCGCAGGCTTCCATGACCACGGTACATGCATGAAACGTAGCGAAAAACTCGATAAGTTGCTTGCGATTGACCCTCTTGCGAAACACGGCCTTGCCGCGGCTGTCCGCGCCGTGAAGGTGAAACGAATGCTTGCCCAGATCGATTCCAACCAGCGTTACATCTTGCATGATGGCCTCCCAGGAAAAGAGAACACCCTACCGCACTACCCGCGCGCAGGGCGGGGGTGACCATCTCATTACTCATTGATGCAGTTGCAGCAGCAACGGGCGCAACAAAAACGTCAGCCGGTGAAACGGTCGATGCTTTCATCGCAACGGTGACGAAGGCCGTAGTTGCCGGGGACACAGTACAGCTCGTTGGTTTTGGCTCGTTCAGCCAGGGTGCGCGCGCGGCGCGGACCGGTCGTAATCCGGCAACGGGTCAAGAAATTCAGATTGCTGCAGCAAAAACGGTCAAGTTTACGGCTGGCAAGACCTTCAAGGCAGCTGTAAACGCCTGAAGGGATTATCTGGCCTCCCGCATCTCCAGCGAGTTAGCGCCATTCTTCGATGAAGTTCGTTGATTGAGGATATACGTTGACATTCCGCTGGAGGTGCTGACCTCTATGCTTGTTTTCGACCGCAGCACCGAGTTGCCAAGCATGACGAATTCTGTGACGCGTCTATCGCAACGACGCTTCTACAAGTTCTATCCAGTGGCGAACCGGCGTGCGCCCAGTGCTGTCCAGATGGGTCTGGCAACCAATGTTGGCCGTGACGATCACTTCGAGCTTGCAGCTTTCCAGCGCGTCTAACTTGTTGTCGCGAAGCTTTCGCGCAAGCTCGGGCTGTGTAATCGAATAAGTGCCGGCCGATCCGCAGCACAGGTGGGCGTCGGGTACGGCTGTTAGCTCGAAGCTGAGCCGTTGCAGGATCGATTCCACCGCGCCGCCCAGCTTCTGCGCATGCTGCAGTGTGCATGGGCGATGAAAGGCGATTTTCTGCCGGGCCTCTTCTGGCAATTTCGAGCGCAACTGGTCAAGGGGCTCGTTAGCCAGTACCTCCGCAAGGTCTCGCGCCAGTTCGCTCACACGCTGCGCTTTCGACGCATAGCGAGGGTCGTCGTGCAACAGATCCCCATAGCCTTTGGGAATGCAATATACGACGCTCAACTCACAACGGCGTCTCTGCGCGGACATCGTTGATTCGATGGGCTCGCCGATAACTAGAAGGCGCCATGACCCGGCTTGTGCTGCGCAGTTGGATTGGTGGGCTCATGCATTCAGCGTCAGGTGGCGACATTGTTGTGCTGATGTCAGCGTCGTGGTACGACGATATGCGTATATTGAAGCTAACAGTAGGGAGACCAAAATTCGGCAACCTACCGCGTTCTTCGCCGAGGAGCGTCAGTTTCAGGATGTACAAATCTGCATATGCAGACTGTCTTCGCGGGGCAAGCGGTTGTCCCTGCTGAGTGGGGCGCCGTAGTCGCCGCGACCAGAGGTACTTTTCGCACTCCGACCTGGCGAGCTAATGCTCGCGCGCAACACGTCCGTCCGCCGCAGGGACGCCGCGTCAGGCATGTGGACGAGTGCGAGCGTCTTGATCGATTTATTGCGAGCGACGAACACTCTCGGATTCGAGGTCCCGCCTCCGAGCGTTTCGGTGCGTCTGCGGACCGACTTTCCCCAGCGCGTTCAATTCTCGATGGCGAATGATGAGGTCGGGGCCAGGAGCAATTTCTAAATACGACCGAGCATCGAAACTTCAATGTACCGAAGCGCGCAGTGATGCGCGTGTCGATATATCGAATAACCTTTAAGCGATTGCGCTCGGCCAATCGGATAGCTGCGGATATGTTGTCAGGTCTTCCAGCCTCGTCATCATTGCCGGCTTGACCTGCCTCCCATCGGGCAGCGTGGAAACATAGTGTGCGGCAGCGTGCCGCCAGTCGTCTTCATTCAATGTCGCAGACGGGATGTGGCGACCCGGCACGTCGGCAATGCGTCGAAGGTCGACGAAATGATTGAATCGATACTGAACGAGGGCACAGCAGCTTTCAAAAATATATAACACAGGAATGGCCTTGCGAAATCTGAACATGAGCGGCCACAACTGCGGTTTGGGCGCCCAGAACGCATGATTGACTGTGAGGCTGACGCGACTCTGACTGCCATCACTCATTCTCGAAATAATATGGCTGAGCCCGGTATCACGAGTTAGCTCACTGAGCAGTCTCAGACGATCCTCCGGGAGCCGGACCACGATACATTGTCTTTCAGTGATGCGCGTGGCGAGCGGTTCCGGGAGCGCTGGCGCGTCAACCAGGTAGCATGTTTGCCATGACGTTACGTCACGTTTTATCCTGTCGATGACCGCATTGGTTGTCGCGGACAGGACGAGTTCGCAAGTGGTCGTTGTCCGCTCCGGGTTCAGCCTGCGACAGAACATCTCATAAACATATCGGGCTTTCAAATCCCTAGCAGTGCCATCGTGGCCGCCGGGATCAAGCATCGATGCGATGATATCGACCGCCTCATCGTCGTCTGCGGTGTGAGCTGATAAGAGGGCGCGCAACGGCTCGCTGAGTCTGCTCCATTGGCGCTCGACATTGCGCATAGTCGAAACGTAGGACGCCGCCGCTTCATAAAAGGCCGGGATAAGTCCATCCCGCTGGACGCACTCCGCGAAGTCTGGAGAGTCGGTCTGTAGCATTTCGCCAAGTATCGACGTATACACGGTTGACCAGAACCCCGGATGCCGACCGTCATCCATTGCTGCCAGCGTCTCCTCGAACCAAAGTATTGCCGAGTTGAGTGTGTCAGCACAATAGCCGCCCGCGTCTCCGCGCTCCACGACTATCCGGTATTCCTCGTAGTGGTCGAAAAGCGGTGCTCGGGTCGTGTCTTCATCGGAATGTGTGCCTTCTTTACGTAGGCTAACTGGCTCTTCATCGCCCCAGAGGATTTCATCGATGCCCTGAAGTGTCTCCTCGACTACTGGCAGAATCGCATTGAAGGCGTGGTGGAATGTCGCGCTAATTCTTGAGCCAGCTTCATTCTCCAAGGCATATAGCAGGTCGTCGAACGTGATGCGAGTTCGTAGCAGGGCCTGCTCGTCTGTGTCGCCGTTACAGTGAGTTCCGGGGACAAAGAGCGTTTGCTGCGCGCCTCTGCGGAGCGCGGCATAGTCCGTGAGTAGCGAAACAAGCTCGCGGCGCAATCCGTAGCATTCGACCTTGGCCATGACATCTGGCGATGTCTTACTCATCATCCAGAGAATCACATCAGGGACGACAAAAACCATCCCATCCGAGCTGAATAAGGACTTATCCATTTCGGCAATCAGTTCGACGGCCGTAGCGAAAGCGGTTTCCAGGAAGTCCTGGCGGCCGGAGTTGCAAGTTGTATTCAATTCGGTCGACATATTTGCGTTGAAGAGGTTGCTGTGCAAATCTGTAGACAGTTGTTTTAGCCAACGCTTTTTCGGAACACCGCCCTGGTTAAGATCCCCTGGACGGGGCGGCTGCCGCTACACCGGTTTCCTGCTGTGATAGGTTAAGCGCTTCGTCTGTCGGTCGATGTCTATTCGATTTCAGGCAAGCGAAGCGCGACCTCGTTCAGGAGCCAGTCATACTTCCGTTTAACACTCTCGTCGGTAGCGGAGGCGAGATTTTTTTGAGTTTTCTCTGGCGATTCCGCCAGGGACTTGCGAAACGGTACAAGCGCCTCGTTGCCGATCAGGGTTTGCAGCAGTAATCGTTGAGTCTGCGCAAACCTGTTCATGGCGTTTAAAAAGCCGGTCCTACACCCTGTATCTTAGTGGAGATGCAGGATGCGACTTCTATTAATTGGCGAGGCGGCAGCAGAGCTGGGCATAGCGGTGGGCACGCTGCGACGCTGGCATCGACAGGACTTGTTGACGCTCATCGGCCGCACACCCGGCGGCCATCGGCGATACCTGCGCGACACAGAGCGCGCGACCCCGGGCGCGGAGCCCACTGCTGCAGGCAAGACCGTCTGCTACGCCCGTGTCTCCTCGCACGACCAGGCCGAACAGCTGAAGACTCAGGCCGCCCGGCTTGAACACCATTGCATCGACCCAGGTTTCGCCGATATCGAGATCATCACTGATCTGGACAGCGGGCTGAACTATCGCAAGAAGGGACTCCAGCGCCTGCTGTCGGACATTCTTCGTGGGCGTGTGACGCGTCTCGTGCTGGGCACGAAGGACCAGTTACTGCGCTTCGGTAGCGAATTACTGCTCCGTATCTGCGAACTCTTCTACGTCGAAGTCGTCGTCCTCGACGCAATCCCCGATGTCGACCGTGAGCAGCAGCTCACCGAAGACCTGGTCGAAATCCTGACGGTCTTTTCCTCGCGAATGTGTGGCTTGCGTAGCCGAACGAACCTGTGGGCGCTGGCCGTCTGATGCAATCGACCACCCAGACCCGCCTGAACCTGCCATCGCAGGATGCGCAGACTCTCGATCGGATGGCTGAGCTGTACGGATCGATGAAGCGCAAACTGTACGCGCGTCTCGCCGTCCGGGGCGGCAAGGCGAAATCGCACAAGACGGCGTTCCGTCGCGAGCACGGTATCTCCGCACGCATGTTCAACGCCATGGCCATTGAGCTGCAGGGCCTAATCGACGGTACGCGCGAACTGCTCCAGGAAGAGCGCCGAAGCCTTGCGAAAGCCATCCGCCGTATCAAGGCGCAACTTGACGTCCGGCGTGAGCAGATTGCTGAAATCGATGCAGACCGGCTGCGGATGAAGCCGGCGCGTGAGGCGAAACTGCGCCGCACGGCCCATCAGAACGTTATCTCGCTGGCGCGTCGCACGTCAAAACTCGGCAGGATTGAATCGCGACTCGCGGCCAACGTGCCTGGTATCTGCTTTGGCACCCGCAAGCTCTTCGGCCATCAGCACCAGCTCGCGCTGGCAGGATTCAGAGACCGCGAAGCGTGGCTGCGGCAATGGCAGGCCAGCCGGTCACATCAGGTATTCTTGGTGGGCTCGAAGGACGAGACCGCCGGCAACCAGCTGTGTCAGTTGCAAAGAGCCGCTGACGGCACCTATGCCCTGAAGATCCGTGTGCCGGACCGGCTGGTTTCGCCGGGCGGCGACAAATATCTTGTCATCGCCGGCGTCAGCTTTGACTATGACGATGAGGCACTGAACGCGGCGTTGGACACGAATACTGCATTGACCTGGCGCCTGCATCGGGACAGTCGTGGCTGGCGGGCGTTTGTGTCGTTCAATCATTCACTAGCGGAAACGCTCACGCTGGACGCGACGCACGGGACTGTCGGACTCGACTTCAATGCTGACCACCTCGCTGTCACGGAGACCGATGCGTTCGGCAATCTGCTGTGCACGAAACGGTTTCCGTTGCTACGGGAGGACGCGAGTTCCGGCCAGCGCAACGCCGCACTCTCGGATGCCCTCACGGCGGCAGTCGAATGGGCGAAGGAGTCGCGTAAGCCTGTCGTCGCCGAGGACCTCGACTTTGCGGCGAAGAAAAAAGCGATATCACAGCTCAGCCCGAAGGGAGCACGCATGCTCTCGGGGCTGCTTTACGCAAAATACCGGCAACTGCTCGAGGCGAAGTGCTTCCGTGCGGGTGTCGAACTGATCAGAATTAACCCGGCCTATACGTCGACCATCGGTGCAGTGAAGTACGCATCGCGACGTGGCTGGAGTGTGCATGCTGCTGCGGCGGGCGTGATCGCCCGTCGCGGGCAGAAGTTGACTGAATGTCTGCCACGCCCGAACACGGTAGCCCGTGTTCCGGTGCAGGGTGATCATCACGCCCTCAAGCTACCTGTAAGGATAGCGGGAGATTCGCGTATGACCGCCTGGCGAGGCGTTCATGCAGCGTACAGAGGATTGGTGCGCGAGCGATGGCTCGCCACACGGCGCGGTTTGCCGCACCGGAGTGCGAACGGTACCATTGGTCACGGTGGTAACGCCGTGCCCCTCAGCAGGGACAACCGTTTGCCCTGCGATGACAATCTGCATGAGCAGATTTGTGCACGTTGAAATAAACGGCTTGCGCGGCACGGAAGATCTCGGCGGCGGACTGAAAGCGGTCTTCACGCTCGAAAATGGCTTCGACGCGTCGAACGGCAAGCTGCTGCAAGGCAACCGTGAGTTCGGCCGCCAAGCATTTGTCGGCCTATCGAGTGACAGGTGGGGGGCGCTCACGCTCGGCCGCCAGTATGATCCGATGACGGAGCTGATCGGCGACATCGCCGCGACGTCGATGTGGGCGTGGCTCGGCACTCACCCGGGCGACTTCGACAATCTGAACTCGACTTTTCGCGTGGATAACGCTGTGAAGTATCAGTCGCCGAAGTTCTACGGGCTGCAGGTGAACGGCATGTTCGCGCCCGGCGGCGTGGCGGGCGACTTCGCGTCGGGCCGGATTTACACGCTGGGGCTCAAATATGTGAATGGTCCGCTAACCGCCGCGCTGGCGTACGACAACATCAATAATCCGTCGGTGTCGGCACTCGACAGTACGGTTTCGCCGGGACAGGCCGGCTACGTGAGCCCGGGTCGAAGCCCGGTGTTTAACGGCTACGCGTCGGCGAACGTATGGCAGATTTTCGGTGCGGCGGTGTCGTACAAGATCGGCCAGGGCAGCATCGGCCTCGTCTATACGAACGCGCGTTTCCAGAACGTCTTGCGCACGGCGTCCACGCCGAATACGGGCAACGCCACGTTCAACAGTTACGAGATCAACGGCCGCTATTACATTACGCCGTCGCTGCTGATCGGCGCATCGTTTGACTACACGCAGGCGCGCGATGCGAAGTATCAGCAGATTGATTTCGGGCCGGACTATTCGCTCTCGAAGCGCACCGACCTGAATCTGGTCGGTGTGTGGCAGCATGCGTCAGGGGTCGACTCAACGGGGCATCCAGCGGTCGCTGCCATTAGCACACTCGGGCAATCGTCAACGCCGACGCAAGTGGCGGTCAAGCTTTCGTTGAGGCATCGTTTCTAAACAGCAGATTCGCGTGGATAGAGGCTTCAATCGTCAAGTTACGATTGAAGCCTCCAATACACCGTGGCCATTTGACATCGATTGTCTCATGCGGTGTGGTGTTGATTCAGTGGTCGCGATCCCGCTCAAAGTCCACTGTGTCGACACGGACACTGTGTACCCACTGAGCAAGTTCGGCTAGCTCTGGTGTGCGATTCTAACTCTCTGACTCGCGTCGGCTGATAGTCTGATTGTCCACGACGTGCACGATACGGTCCTTGGGGGCGCCAGTCCGTTTTTCCATCAATTCTGCATACGTTGGGTGATTCCGGGATTGCGCGGTGACATCACAAATACACAGGTCTTCGTAGAGCTCCGGCGTAACTGGAACAATCTCCAGAATTGTTGCGTCGACGAACTGGTAAATGACGAGTAGTCGGCCAAGTTTCAGGCGAGGCATTGCGTAGAAAGGATGGAAAGGTAGCGCAATGTGCTCATCACGAAGCATCAGATTGGCCTGACGTAAATCGTCAGGCCTAGTCATGACGACAGCACCATATCTGGCATCCGTCGCGGGAAATTCGGCTGCTTTTCTCCCTGGCACTGCGACAATGACGCAGCGCTCGTCCTGCAGCAGCTCTTCCGCCACCAAAGCGTGCTCCGCGAGGACGTCAAAAGAGCACGGATGTTTGACGTCCGAGACGTACTCGTTGATGAACTCCATCAATGCCTGGTCGAGTTCCGTGTCGGACAATTCTTTCTGGCTAACTTGCATTGTTTGCATTTTTTTGGCTCGGTTGGAGTATCGGCTAAGCGTTGTGAAGATTTTGTTGGTCGTTGAGGTGTGCTCTGTACAGAGCCTCGCCGATACGGCGAACGAGTGGCACGACCAGGGCGTTGCCCATAAGCATCGAGCGCGTTACATCCGTCACGCCAGGATGAGCCGTGAATCCGCGCGGAAATCCATTTAGCGCCTCGAGCTCCTCCGGTACGAGGCGTCGAAGTAGGCCCCCGGGCTCTCGGATGGCGTGTTTTGTCCGTGTCGCCGTGGTCCCGCCTTCAGACGTAATGATTGTTCTGGATGGTCGGTCTAGTGGGTCGGGGAAGGGCATCGCACCCTCCGAGTAGTTGTACTCGAACCCATTTTTCATCCGTGGAATCTTCTTTGCCGATTTGGCAGCACGCCACTTATCTTCGTCTTCCTTCTGAATATAGAAGGCTGTTGGAACGGGACCTGTTTTGCTGACAATGTCGCCGAGTGTGAGTGCTTCCCGGTGGCCGGTAAGCTCGTTGAAATCCTCAATGCGGGCGGTGTCAACGGTAAACGTCCGCACAGCTCCGCCAAGCATCAGTCCACAGTTGGCGAACCGCGACTTCCCGTTAGAGAGAGGCTGATAGTGCATCTGCTCGTCGAATGGGTCCGAGCGCAGACTCAGGGCAGTTGTCACGCCATCCAGCGGGTTTCGTGGGACACAAGGAAGCGCACTGTTGAGGACTGTGTGCGGGAACCATCCAGAGTCGTTGGCCGCAAGACCTTCGTTTTGCATTCGCTGATAAATGCCAGTGGACCTGTGATGGGCGACAATGAACGTGCGTTTGCGACGCTGGGCGTTTCCGTATTCTGCTGCGTTGATGACACGCCATTCGACTGCATAGCCGAAAGAGTGCAGGGTCGATAGAATGACCGCAAAGTCCCGGCCCCGGCATGAAGCCGGACTCGAAAGTAGCCGGTCGACGTTCTCTAGAATCAGATATTTGACAGGTTCTGCGTCCTCTATCCGCTGCTGAAGCAATTTCGCGATGGCCCACCACAGGACTCCCTTCCTGCCCGCGAGCCCCTGCGATTTTGATAGGGGCTTCGCAACAGAAAAATCCTGACACGGAAAGCCGCCGACGACGACATCCGGTAACGTTTTGCGTATCGCCTGAATCCCATCTTCCGATTCAAGGACCGAAAAAATGTCCGCATTGATGTGAGGGCCGCCGGGCCAGCGTGCTTGATAAATCTCGCTGGCGTGCTGCTTCTTTCTGGAAGGTTCGAACTGGTTGCTCAACACAATTTTAAATGGGCGGCCGTGTATTGCTTCGAGTCCCAGGCGGAATCCACCTACACCTGCAAATAGTTCTGCGACACGAAGCTCGCCCTTCGGATTGATATTGTTTTGCGCTGACATCCTGTTTCCCGTTGATGGTGGAAACAGGTAGAGCGAATAGGTTTTATCTTTTCGCGAGAAAAGTTCGAAGCGTTTAAATTGCAGGCTTCGGACTGCACCAGAACGAGAATCACATCGAACCGGCTACCAGAACGACCTGTCGCCTTTGCGGCCGCCGGAAGTTCTCCAGATGAGTATGTGGCCTGACGGCTAAAACAGATCGCCATACATATCGAGGAAGCAAGGTGGTTCCCCGAGGACGCCTCTGACGCCTGCCAGCGATATTTCTCTGTAATATAAATATATAACGCCGTTAAATGTTTATATTGTTTATGAATTTAAACTGGCTTAAATACTATGTTGCAAAAACATTCGAGCATTAATATCATTTGGGTATTGTCTGTTTGTTGTGGCTTTTTTTAAATCATTATTTAAAATGAAAATTCCAGAAACAATCTCTTTTGCCTATATCGCCGCGTGGCCGACCGAAGGGCTGGCGCCGGGCCTTGAGTCGTTCGTCGGAGAACCTTGTCTGGTGTCGTTTTCCGCGTCTTCAAAATGGGTGAATCCAGTTGAATTTATACTCAGTCATTCAACAACAATGATGAACACCCCAGAGGGTCCTGTTTTCATTTTTCTCAAGCGACAGGGCACAACCTTCCATTTCATCCTGGCTGATGCGTTGGACGAGAGGCTTTGGTCGCTCTTTGATGAGTGGAAAAAACATGGAAAGTACCTTTCCTACCTTGGAATGGGTGGCAAGTCCAATCTGCACGCATGCGAGTCGCCAGATGTAAGTAGGTTTCAAGAGTTTCGTGACAGGGCTGGACCTCAAAATTTAAATCAATTCAAAGAAGCAGTATGGGAAATATTGAACGAAGACCTGCTGGAGGGTCTTGCTGCCGGAATCCTGCGAAGCGAAGTCGATGCGTACGACATCTACAACATTTCGGTCGAGATGAATGTTCTTGACCTGGATATGGATGGTGCATCGCAAGTCCTCTAGCGGTGGCACGCCACATCGTCCTTGCACGGCAACCGTTGCGAGCCGCTAGTCGCCGCAGCAACAAAACCTCAAACACATATGTACGGCTCAGAAGCCAGAGTAGCTAAACACAGGAGAAGAAAATGGAAGATGTATTTAACAAGGAACTCGATTTTGGTCTGTGTCAAACAGGCGCGATTGGCACTGCCAGGGACTTCGCGCCGTTCGCGAGGTCGGCTGCGAAATTGCGGCCAACCACACCGGTGCTTACAGCGAACGTCGACCTCGGCATGCTGACGAATTACACGAGAATGGGCGAAGGAAGCTTCGGTCTTGGCTGCTTTCAGGCTGACGATTGCATCCTGCTTACCATGCGGCTTCAGGTTGGGGCGCTGCAGATTTACTGGTTGGCTGACGCGAGCGACCCGGAGGTCTGGAAGACAACTGATTCCTGGAAGAAGGGCGGCAAAGCGGGTTTTGCCCTTATTCAGGACAAGGGTGCGGCGTTCATCCCCTGGGATATTTCTGGTCCGCAAAATGGTGTCGAGCAATTCCGGGGCGAGTGCGGCAAGCAGAAGGCTAGCCAGTTTTTGCGGGCAGCCACGACATTAGCTGGAAGTGGGAGGGTTCACCACCAGGCAACCACCGATATACCGGGCGTTCCTCTTGAGCACGTTTTGGTTAATGTTCTCATGACTGACCGGCTCATGGAGGTCGTTAAGAAGAACTCAATCGAGCTGCTCGCGCACGTACCGACGCTTTCACGCAAGGCTCACATGAAGACCCACTAGGCTGAAGCGGGAGCGCCATGTGCTCGCGACTGCCAATGAGATGCGGGACATTATGGCTAGGAGCGCAGAGACGACGGCGCCGACGCACCACCTCCTTCCTTGCCCATAGCCGTCTCACAGGCACATAGCTGAGCAAGAATACCAGTAACAGCGACGATGTTTCGGGTGCGGTCGCCGTAGCTAGTCGGCGCTGCAAAATTCAGTTTGCTTGATGCACGACGCCGATGGGGCATTTTGTCGGAGCGGGAAGGTTAAGCGGCCGGAAGCGTTCCCGGTGCGCAAACAGCGGATGCGACGGCACATTGACGATCCAATGCAACCAGGCGAGGATAAAAAAGATGGGCCCCAGACCCAGGCGAACAATCGCACGCAACAGCCAGCGCAGGTTGTAGCCCGTGGCGCACAGCACGGCATGCAGCGCATCGCCGGTTTGCCCTTTGAGCCAGCAACGACGCATACCGTGGTCGTGCTTCACATGGCCGATGATCGGTTCAATCGCCTGTCGTCGCTTGAGCCAGCGGCGCTGCGTGCTGGTCAGTGTCTTGTGTTTTCCGCGATGAATCAGGTGTACAGATGATACCTCCGGGTCGACGCCGCGAAAGCCGAGATCGACCAATACGGTCTTCGGCTGCGGTGTACCGGGCAGGTCCTGCAACAGAATGGAGCTCTGTTCGAGTTGCTCGACCAGCGTATGGCCGTCATAGGGGTTGCCGGGGAACGCCCGCGCACCAATGATCAACCCTTGTTTCTCCGTGATCGCGAGGCTCACCTTGACGCCGAACTCGTAGGGCTGGCGCGCCTTTCCTTTCCCAATGCATTCAACTTCAGGCGCATGCAGTGCGTAGAGCTTGTTCTTGTCCTTTGGACGTTGGCGGCAAATGCGCCAGGCCCGCTCAAGCCAGACGCGCAGTTGTGCCTGCCGTTCGTCCGAAGCTCCAGGCAGCTTGCGTTCGATATCGCGCAGCAACCGTCCCAAGACTGTGCGCTGACGTTTGAGTACACGACGCAGGCGCTTGAACTGCTTCGCATGGGCATAGCCGCCTGCGCGGCGCCGCAGCCGCTTGCCTTCGCGCTCGTAGGTTTGCTTCAACGCCAACCCGGCGCGCTGCGCCAACTGCACGAGTCTGGCCCGTGACACCTCAAGCAGACGGCTGTCGGTCGGATACGCAATCGCCTTCTCTTGAACCGTGGTGTCGACAATCACGCGCTCGAATTCGACCGGCGTCACCGCCTTCATCTGCACCGCAGCCGCGATCGTCGCCGCAAGCAGCTCCTCGACACCGGCTTCGCCCAGCGCCTGCCGAAAGCGCACCAGGTTGGTCGGGTCGCACGGCAGGCGCGGCTGGAAATACTCCTCGCCGCAGAAGAACTGGAAGTACACGTCCTGCGCCCAGCGCTCGCACACCGTTTCGTCACTTTCGTTGTAGGCGTGCTTCAGGTACAGCAGACCCACCATCAGCCGCATAGGCAAGCGCGGACGTCCAGCCGCACTGACGCCACCGGCAAGTTCCAGCGAGTTCGAGCCAAACAGGTCATCCGCTTCGCTCACCCGCCCATCGCGTGAGCGCCGCCCGAACAGGGGAGCAAGCGTCGTTTCGATTGAAGCCCACGACATCTTCGTTGCCAACACGGCAAGCGGGTGACGCAGATCAATCATCGCGTCCAGACGGCTACGAAAGAAATCAGGCGTGCTCATTGGCGACCACTCCGAAACTCCCAGAATCTTTATCAGATCGATATTCGTTCTGGGAGTTCTCTTACCCGCCGACAAACTGCATCGCCAAGCCAGGCGGGGCCTCACGAACTTCTGCAAGGCCGACTAGCTATTGAGAGTGCCGAGATGTTCAATAATGAATCATTCTAGCGGGAGCCACAGCAGGACTCTGACAACGAGAAGTGGCGACGCCCAGCTAGCTGACCCAATGCGCCCAAGCGCGATCGTGCTTGTGAGAGTCCCGCAACGTTTGACCGCCGCATGCATTCGGATTTCGTACTCGTGGAGGCGGGGTTGACTCCCGCCCCAAAAAATCTGGCGGCGATGTACGTTATTCTTGATGACAGAGAGCAGCCGTATTACGAACATCAGCCTGCGGCGTGACCGCTCACCATTTTCGGCAAATGACCTGTGGAATTCTGGATCCAACCTTGCGCAGACTGCGCTGAACTATACGGAAAGCCGGCCGGCGAGCCGGGACACGAGCGTCTGATGCTCAATGGCGCGGCTGCGGTGAAATCAGCGCCGGTGGAGGAGCACTACACTTGCGGTCGCTGTGGAGCGGTGTTCGCACGAATTTTTGCCGGACCACCGACGCGGCAGATATGGATGCTCCTGAACGCTGGGCAGCATTAGAACAGCGATTGTGAGAGCCTGATCAAACTTTCTCGACGCAACACATTTTCACGCGATGGATAGTGTTTCCCGCTGACGCCTGGACGTAATGGTGTTGTTTCACATCGGCAAGCGCAAGACTCAAAACGGAGCGCGACCGTGAATGTCGAACTCGCGGCTAATGTTCAAACGTTGTGATTCGACCTCGGCCGCAGACCATCAGCCAATCGCTATCTTGTTATGATGTGAGTGAGGTGGACGCAGAATGACTAACGGAAAATCTCGAACCAGAGGATTGCCACCAGCTGCTTATCGATGCCACTCTTGCGTTGCAGCGCATAGCGCCGGCGAGCGGCCAGCAATGTTATTCGACCTGTTATTCGGTTGACGAAGGAGACTTGTTTATCCACGGCTTGGCCTGAAAACCTCGGCCTTCAGGCCGGGGATGAAAGGCGGGTGTAGACAGCGCAGCGCGGATGTCGTGAGTATTCAAATGGAATTCGAGGTGTGCCTATACGGAGAAACAACCGTATCGGCACATGCAGCAGACTACCCGCGTACTCCATCTCCGACTCAAAGACAGACACGCCCGTGCGCTGCAGGAGCAGGCACGCGCGGTGAACTTTCTCTGGAACTACTGCAACGAGTTGTCGGTCAAGGTGTGGGAGCGGGAGCGGCGATTCCTCTCGGGCTACGACTTCCATCCGTTCACGAAGGGCGCCGGCAAGGCCGGGCTTGGCCTTCTTTCGGGCACTGTCCAGGCCGTCGCCGAAGAATACGCCACGCGCAGGAAGCAGGCCCGGAAGGTGAAGCTGCGCTGGCGGGCGTCGCATGGTGCACGTCGCTCGCTGGGCTGGATTCCGTTTAAAGGGAACGCAATCCGCTACCGCAACGGACAGTTGTTCATCGGCCAGATGGTCCTGTCGCTGTGGGACAGCTACGGCCTCGCAGACTATGAACTGGGCGCGGGCAATATTAGCGAGGACTCGCGCGGCAGGTGGTATCTCAACCTCTGCGTGAAGCTGGGTGCGCAGCACGGCCCGCGTCGTAGCGAGGCAACGAAATCCGTCGGTATTGACCTCGGGTTGAAAGACTTCGCTTCACTGAGTGACGGGCATGTGGTCGGGCCAGCACGACACTATCGCAAGCTCGAGGCGGAGCTGGCGACGGCACAACGCGCACGGAAGAAGGCCCGCGTGCGCGCGCTTCATGCAAGGATAAAGAATTCCCGGAAAGACCAGTTGCACAAGCTTTCCACGGCGCTCGTCGAGGAGTACGGCGCCATCTTCATCGGCAACGTGAACGCTTCGGCGCTTGCGAGGACACGGATGGCAAAGTCCGTGCTCGACGCAGGCTGGAGCCTGTTCCGGACCATGCTGCAATACAAGTGCGATTACGCCGGCGTGTGGTTCGATGAGGTCGATGAAGCGTATTCAACCGTAACCTGTAGCTGCTGTAAAAGGCGCACAGGCCCCAGGGGCCTGGAAGGTTTGCGAATAAGAGAATGGGCCTGCCTTGAGTGTGGCGCGTATCATCATCGCGACATTAACTCGGCAGACAACATTCTCGCGGCGGGACGTCGCCGTCTGGCAGCAGGAATCCCCGTCCTTCCCGCGCCTGGCGCGGCAGCCGCAGGCTGAGGGCGGGGAGGACGTCAAGGATAGGGACGAATCACTCACGATTAAAGAGGCCGCCAAACTTCTCTTTGTCTCCCCAAAACATGTTCGTACGCTTGTTCAGCGAGGTGACCTCGCAACCATTGAAGAGGCGTCGGAGAGTGTCGTGCATGTTCTTCGTTCTGCGGTTCTTGAGTACAGGGAAAAGATGCGAGCCCGGCAGAAAGCAGGCCTTGAGGCAATGATGGACGCTTCTGAACGCCTCGGACTCTATGAGCAGGAGATGGAGAGCCTGTCAAATCACGGTAAAGACTAACGGGCGGAGCTATCGCAACCCTGTGCAGGCATGGCGGATAACAGCATCTCTCTCAAGGCACGAACACCGACCCGTCGGCACGACTTTGCGAAAAAAGGCGGACCAGCAGGTGGTCCGCCGGGAATCATCCGTCTGCTAACAGATGCGTTCGTTATGGCGACGGTTTAACTGACACCACTACGTGCTCGAATATCTCGATAACACTCTTCTTCGCGTCCTTGAATTTAGCGGTTTCCTCAAGGGCGACGTCAGCGTGGCTCTGGGCAATCTGCGAAGCGGCCTGCAGGTCCGCCATATCTTCAGGTGACAGCGCATATTCGGACAATTCGACTGCATTGTCAGCGAACAGCCAGGCAACAAGGAGCTGGCTATTCGTGCTGGCGCCTGCCACCTGAATAGTCCGTCCGGATATAGCTACCGACCCTGCAGCGAGCGTCAGACACTCAACGTCAGTTCCGTCAGGACACTTGCGAACTTCGACGCCAATCTGCCGGGCAACGTGGTCAATCTCTCCGGCAGGGATATCCGTTAGCGCAACCACGACGAAGCTTTCGTCCTGGCGTTCAGGCTGCCCGCGTAGTTCCGAGCGAGGCACGACGTAAGCCGTGCGGTCAGAGTTAGATGCGCAGTGCTCGAGAATCGCGGTAACCAGTTCAGGGTTGATTTCGGGTGCAGCGGCGAGGCTGTCATACATGCTTTCTTTGTCCTTTAAGTTCGAGCTGACGGCGGCCTGCTGTCAGCAGACTCAGGTCGTATAGCAACCCGCGCTCGCCTCACGTAGTGCGGCAAGCGATGCCAACGCAGCAGCGCATTGCTGCCAGTGGTCAGGTATTCAGGCTATTGATCTGGCCGCCGATTCGTTAAATAAAAGATTAACAAATGCGCTCCCGCAGTTCAATAGGCGGGCGGAAATTAATTTTATACGGAGCATATCTGTGGCTTTGATAACGGGAATTGAGGGGATAAAAATCTATACATCGCGATGTCTGGACTGATTTGATAACTGTTATCAATTTAAATAGAGCCGGCAGGCGGCGCAATTTCGCTGGTAGGCCCGATGGATAAGGGCTTTGGGTGGAGTTTTCTAGTGATTGTTGTTGTTGAGAAAACGAAAGCATCGTTGGTATAAAGATTTAAACGGGGTTAAATACTATGTTGCTCGTATCGAATAACCCGGTTATGATTTGCGCAACCTGATGACGGAAAGTCACGTCGAAACGATTAACACTGATTTTATACGGTAATGGAACTTTTAAACGCCACATTGGAAATTTTCGCTGACTACGTGAACCGCGAGCTGGCGCAGCATGGCTTCACTTTGATTTCGCCATATCTCGCAGAGAGGCGCGCGCCCGGTATGCGACAGGGCGTTCTGCTGGGAGTCGACGTTGTGGCAAACGTTGTTTGCACGGCAGTGAGAACCTATTCTGTGTTCACACACGAGCTGGACGACGGGCCGACGGCCGAGCAGCTTGCGACTTCCGGCGTTGTGGCAGGAGTCGTCTCGGGGAGCATGGGGTCGTGGGGAGGCGATTTGCGCTCGCCGCTCAGGATGGTGACCGAAGGTCTTCTGCCGGATTTGCTTCGTTACGGGACCGTCGACACGATAGTGGCAGAGGTTGAGCGGTACCCGGGTTCGACGGGGCGCCACATTGGCAGCAGTCCCATCGCCGCGATTTTCAATCTCGCGCACTGCCTGGAAACGATGGGGCGTTTGTCCGACGCGAAAGGGCTGTATCTGGAAACCGCAGAGCGCCAGGAGCGGAGCAATGACGTACTCGCACGGGCATACGCCGACGCAGCTCGACGACGCGTCGAGGCGCTTCATCGCGCTGACGTGAAAGGGGGCACTTCAGCAAAGTCTGGTGATGTGACGCACGACGCACCTGATGAGTTAGGGCTCTCTGACGAAGATGAGGCTCTTCGACCGTTTTATGCTGGATTGCTGCGATATCTCGAGAGTGCTGGCGAGAATCCGACCACCAGCTACCCCTCGCTACTGTTTCGTGCCATGGATGAGCTGTACGAGACCGAAGCGCGTCCTGGTTTCTGGAAGTCGGTGTCCTCGAGCACGGTCATGAGTGTCGTCAAAACGTATGCACGAGATTTCGAGCGACAAATGACCGCGCTATCACCCACTGAACTCGAAGAGTATGTCGAGGACCTCGAGCTTGGTTTGCAGATGAGGGTGTTCGACGAAACCTGCGCCGAGCGGCTTCTCGCGTTGACGCAGGGGGGCAGGCCGGAGACCCGGGAAGATGTTTACGAATGGCTTCTTACGGACTTCGACCGCCGGGGTGAGGAAGACAAATCGGACTATCTGGAACGGGACGGATTTAAAGGGGCCGATGCTGTCATTGCGGCGATGGCTCTTCTGTCTAACGGCACGCGAACGTCCTAAGGACAGCAGTGCTTCGCGCGGGTCTTCTGGAGACCGTTTATTTCAACGTGCACAAATCTGTTCATACAGATTGTCATCGCAGGGCAAACGGTTGTCCCTACTGGCGTTGAAAGGTTTTCCGTGGCGCGCTCCGGTTCTACGTCGCTGAGAGCACGTTCCGAATCACGATCGGAGCATCAAGGGCGAAATTTGGCGAAGTCGGCTGACTCAGCCAAGTGAGCGTCCTGACGACGCTCCGCCAGCAACCACGTATCGCGCGACAGATAGAAATTCAAGCTGGACCAGCTCATTTTAAAAAACTGGAGGTGTCGCAGGGTCCAGATGTTATCTACTCTGGCGCTGTGAATCCCAGCCACAGGCCGTAAATGAGTTCGCCGATTATCACTGAGTCTGTCCATCCGAGCACCGCAGATAGAGCGACGCTAGTCCGTGGTCATATCGAGCAGGTTGCGCAATACGGACCGGGCGTAACCGCGCTCAGGATTCGAGTTGCGCAAGGCACCGAGTTTGCATGGTTGCCAGGCCAGTATGTGAACGTGCTTGCAGACGATGGGCGGTTCAGGAGCTTTTCACTAGCGCGACCACGTCTCATCGACGGATGTATCGAACTTCATGTTCGCCGCATTCCGAATGGCGTATTTAGCGATCTGGCGATACGCAAGTTCAAGTATGGCGACAGCGTCGCGTGGCGAGGGCCGTTCGGCGACTTCGGATGGCGCCAGAACCAGGACGCAGCACACGCAGTTTTCATGTGTACTGGCACGGGCTTTGCACCAGTCCGGGCGATTGTCGAGAGCATGTTATCTGAAGCTCGGCGTCACCCGATTTCGTTGTATTGGGGCGGCCGCTCGGATGCCGATCTCTATCTTCAGGGTGTAGTTCGCGAATGGGCCCGGTTGCACAATAATTTCCGCTTCATTCCGGTTGTGTCGCGCAGCGGGAGGGGCACCGGAGATGCGCGCCTCGGACGCGTACAGCACGCCGTCATGGCGGACTTCAGTTGGCTGGCGGACGCTGTTGTGTATGCATGCGGCTCCCCTGGAATGATCGCGGATGCCCGCGAAGCGCTAACTGCGCAGCGCGGGTTGCGGCCCAACGCCTTCTTCGCGGATCCGTTCGGGAGTATCGAAGTCGGGTCCTCAATCAACTCGGACGACATCGTCCGGATCTGCGCGAATGGTATCGACCATCGGATGTCGAGCGGTCAGAGCCTTCTCGCTGGGCTCCGTGCCGAAGGCGTGACGATTACCAGTGTATGTGGCGGCCGAGGTGCATGTGGAACCTGTCTCATCGAGATCGACAACGCATCGCGCGCGACATTGGCGCCTCCAGGCGGCGATGAGCGGGATCTGCTCGAATGTCTTCCTGACGTCTCTTCCCGCGCACGACTCGCCTGCCAGATACGGCTCGACAAATCTGCGGACGGCCTCGCGTTGTCTGTTCCTCCAAGCATTGTCGCTTCCACATCAAGCCCTGATTCGTAGCTCCTATCCAACCCAAACCGCTGCATACAACACGGAGTATTTCCCCATGAGTACAGTCGCCTTGACAGACCTTGAACGTGTCGGTGCCTCATTCACTGCCGATACGATGCTAGTGGTACGGGATAAAACCCGCGCGGCTATCCATGAAATCGCGGCGCAATGCCATCCCGGCATGGTGGAGGAAGATGCGGTCGAAATCGCTAAGGGTATCCTCAAAGCAGCTGGCATGCGACGCGGCTGGCACGACGTTTACGTGCGGTTTGGGTCTAACACGACCAAGACCTTTGGTGCGCCGTCCGACCCAGGCATCGTACTGGGCACAGACGATATCTTCCTGATTGACATTGGTCCGGTATGGGAAAAATGGGAAGGCGATGGTGGCGATACTTTTGTTACCGGCACTGATCCCGAGATGGCTCGCTGTGCGCGCGATGCCAAGGCACTGTTCCACGAAGTGCGTGCGAAGTGGCGCGATGAAAAGCTAACGGGTGAAGCGCTTTACCTGTTTGCCGACCGGCGCGCAACCGAACTGGGGTGGAAGCTAAATCTGGATCTCTCAGGGCATAGGATTTCCGACTTCCCACACGCTGCAATTTACGAAGGCCCGCTTGCGGAGGTACCGTTCAACCCTTCGCCCTTGCTGTGGGTGCTCGAAATTCACATCCGACATCCTGATAAGGCCTATGGTGCATTCTTTGAAGACATGTTGCTCGACGATGTCTTCTTTGAAACCGCAGAGGCCTGATATCCGAACAGGTGTCAATGTAGAAGTCCGAACGCGCCGTGCGACGGGGATGGCGCGCCTCCGCGCTGTCTAGTCTTGCAGGCTTTTCCAGCTTGCGGTCAGCCGGCTGACGGCTTCCTCAAGCTCATGCGCGTCGAGGCTCGCAAAGCCTAATCGAAGTCCCGACGTCGGTTCTCCTGACATCGAATAAGTCGCACCGGGCAACATCTTCACGCCGTGTAAAGCCGCGCGCGCGACCAGCTTCTCGACGTTGACCGTATCATCGAAGCGCACCCAGAACGCGAGGCCGCCGTCGGGTACGTCAAACTCGATTGCTGAGCCAAAACTACGCTTTAACAGACTTGCAAATAGCATCCGGCGCTCGTCGTAGATGCGAAGTACCTTGCGCGCGTGGCGACGGATTTCACCTGCCTCCATCATCTCGGCCACTGCACATTCGGTCGCGGAGTCTCCCTGTCGGTCGATCAGCAGGATCTCCTCAGCTACCCGATCGACAAATCGCTTGGCGCCCACAATATAGCCGCTGCGCAGGCTCGGTGTTAGCAGTTTAGACAGTGAGCCGATATAGGCGACCTTCCCCCATTGGTCGGCACTAGCGAGTGGCAACATCGGCCGATGGGAGAAATGAAAGTCGTGATCGTAGTCGTCCTCGATGATCGCGAAACCGAACTGATCAGCAAGTGCCAACAACCTCAAGCGCCGTTCGGGTGGTAGCAGGACAGTCGTCGGGAATTGATGATGTGGCGTCAGATATACGCATCGAACCCGTTTGCGCCGGCAGATCTTTTCGAGTTCATCGAGTCGCATGCCCTTGTCGTCCACATGCGCGGTTTCGACGTCGACGCCGTTGGCGAGAAACGCTTCACGGGCGGGAGGATAGCTCAATGTCTCCAGCACAGCCGTGTCACCGGGTTGCGTCAGCACGCGTGCGGCAATGAAAATCGCCATCTGGCTGCCGCGCGTCAAACAGATAGTCTCAGCGGTCGTTTTAAGACCGCGTTCAGCGTTGAGCATTGCGGAGATGGAGCTTCGCAGTGCCCATGTGCCACGTGGGTCGCCGTAACCCAACCTGTTGCCCCGGCTCAGCATCAATAGGCTGCGGCGATATGCACGCGCCATTTCATTGACCGGAACGAGTCGTGTGTCCGGCGCGCCGTCATCGAACATTAACACGCCTGGCTCCGGCAACAGGAAGTCCACGCGGGTTTTCTGGCCTGGCAACCGAAAATCCGGTTCTTCGGGCAACCCCGACGCTTCAACGGGACGAAACGCGAACGCGGCCGGCTGCGCAGTTGGCAAATGCGGCGATACGAAAGTACCGCGCGCTCGCTCTGGTGTCAGCCATCCTTGGGAGGTGAGTTCGTCGTACGCGAGTATTACGGTCTTGCGATTGACCTCAAGCGCGTCGGCAAGGTCGCGAGTACCTGGAAGTGCGTCGCCTGGCTGCAGACGACCACGACGAATCTCCTCTATGACCGCGTGGACGATCTGAAGGTAGGGTGGGGTTTTCTGACTTCTGCTGATCGTGATGCCTAATTCTGACGGTCGCAACATGCTGGTCCACCCTTCTTTAATTTTCTGGAGGATTCATCTGGTCCTCCAGAATCGTAGCATCGGTTCACTGACAACGAAGTCCGAGTCTTTATTCGGGCACTCCCATACCTCGTCATTGACCTCAAGGTGCAAACCATGGAAAACAATCCTCTTCGCGCCAACTGCTTGAGTTTTTCCGAGTTGCTGGGCCAGGCCGTCGCACTGATTTCTCCAACCATGACGGCTGCGCTGATCATCCCTGTGATGTTTTCGAACACCGGCAACATGAGCTGGCTTGCATACGCACTTGGAACGGTAATGCTGTTGTTTGTCGCGCTGAACCTTAACCAGTTTGCGCGGCGCTCGGCCGGTGTCGGATCGATGTACGCTTACACCAGCCGTGGCTTGGGGCTGACCGCAGGCGGGATCGCCGGTTGGTCGTTGGTCTGGGCGTATCTGGGCATTGCTATGGCCGGGATGACAGGTTTCGCGGTGTTCGCAGGCAAGCTGACCGAGATGGCCGGAATCAGTCTCTCTCCGGTCGTGTTCTTCGTGATCTGCGCGGCGACGGCTTGGTACTGTGCATGGAGAAACGTACAGCTTTCGGCGGTCCTGATGCTGGTTCTGGAGGGTGCGTCGATGCTGTTAATTCTGGGTCTGTGCGCGATTGTGCTGACAACGCATCACTTCGCAATCGACAGCCGGCAACTCAGTCTGCGCGATACTCCGCTGTCGAGCATGGGACTTGGGGTAGTAGTTGCGATTTTCAGCCTGGTCGGGTTCGAGTGCGCGACGGCATTCGGCACCGAAGCGAAAAATCCGCTCAAATCTATTCCGCGCGCAGTGATCTGGAGCTTGATAGTGTCGGGCCTTTTCTTTGTGTTTGTAACGTACACAATGGTTGACGGATTTAACGGGTACTCGACGACGCTCGACAAGGTCGACGCACCGCTCAACGTACTTGCAGAACTGGCGCACGTGAAGTTCTTGCAGTTGCCACTCTCGCTGGGCGCGATGTTCACCTTTTTCTCATTGGCACTTTCGTGCATTAACGCAGGCGCCCGGGTCATCTTTGCCATGGGACGGCACGGCCTCTTTCATGCAGCGACGGCCGGATCACATTCTACCAACGCAACGCCCCACGTTGCCGTGACTGTGATGGCGGCGATCGCCTTTGGAGTGCCGACAATACTCGCTCTCGCGCACAATGCACCGCTCGACATTTTCAACTGGGTCGGCACTCTGGCAGCATTTGGTTTCCTTGTCCCTTACTTCCTGATCACGATTGCTGCACCGGCTTACCTTGCTCGAATTGGGCAGTTGCGTCATCGCGACATCGGATATTGCATCGCGGCCTTGCTGTTGCTGACGATTCCCACTGTGGGCAGCGTCTACCCGTTGCCGCCCGCGCCGGTCGTCTATTTCCCGTACCTGTTCCTCGCTTATCTGACAGTCGGCGCCGTCTGGATTGTGTCCTTTCATCGGCGTGTCCCAGCTGCACGCACGAAAATCCGCGAAGAGCTCGCTTCGACGCATGAATCTTACCCAGTGGCATCCGCCCAAGCTATAACTGAGATTTAGATCATGAAGCAGGTGCTCGCCATCCGTCACGTAGCGTTCGAAGATCTCGGCACATTTGAACCCGCGTTTATCGAAGCTGGCTACGCAATCGAATACATAGACGCTCCAACGGCCGACCTGCAAACAATCGATGTCGACGCGCCAGATGTCGTTGTGATTCTCGGTGGTCCAATAGGTGCCTATGAGGACGACAAGTATCCGTTTTTGCGTCACGAGGTCGCGCTGATTGAGCAGCGCCTGATGGCAGGCCGTGCGCTGCTCGGGATTTGTCTGGGCGCTCAACTAATCGCGCGGGCGAGCGGTGCGCGCGTATATCCTGGGGAGCGGAAGGAAATCGAGTGGGGTGGCGTATCCCTGACCGAAGCCGGAAAGCAATCGATGCTGGCGCCATTGTCTGCGGGGCTCCCGGTCCTGCATTGGCATGGCGACACGTTCGACTTGCCTCCCGGCGCGGAGCTTCTTGCGTCTACTGTGTCATACGCGAACCAGGCGTTCTCAGTCGGACCTCAAGTATTGGGGTTGCAGTTTCATATCGAGACTTGTGCGCGAACGCTGGAGCGCTGGCTGGTCGGACATGCGGTGGAACTTGCACATGCCGGCATCGACATCCAGTCGCTGCGAAAAGATGCTTCTGACCCATCAGCAGCCAGCAGCGTAGTTCTCAGGGGTTGGTTGAACTTGATCGAACTTTCAACATGACAGGAGGTGTGCCTCCATAGATGCGGGTTGCACATACCCGTTTGCAATCGTTAGACGAAGCACACATCGAACTTCATCGGTCGTTCATGCAGGCTGTTGGGTTGGGCCACAGGCTCGGCCCGACATCCTCCCCGCCGTTGTTAGCTGACCGATTGCTATCGCCAGGCGGTGGCAAATACTTCACCGTCTGGAACGTCGCATTCAGTTAGACCGCGAAGCACTTCAATGGACGCCGATATCGCATTGATATGACGGCCGCATCGAGTTCTCTTTGCTGAGAAGTCCAAGTCCCCCGGGGAGTTGCAATCACGGCGCTGTTCGCCAGGAAACATGCGTCGACGCTTATTAAGTGCCGGCACTGGTGCTTGAGATGCCAATGGGTATTCCATCTGCCTACTTCCCCTCTGAACGAGCATGGCAAGATTCCGCTCCGAAGTGGGCCCTGCCATACTGGCAGGCGTTGCACGCACAATTGAAAAAGTGGTTTTTCTCTGGAACTACTGCGACGAACTGTCGATAAAGGTGTGGGAGCGCGAGCGGCGGTTCCTCTCGGGTTACGATTTCCATCCGTTTACGAAAGGCGCCGGCAAGGCCGGACTCGACCTTCACTCGGGCACTATCCAGTGCTGTCGCTGAAGAATATGCGACGCGCAGAAAACAGGCCAGCAAGGTGAAACTGCGCTGGCGCGCCTCAGGCGGCTCGCGGCGCTCGCTGGGCTGGATCCCATTCAAGGCAACGGCGATCCGTTACCGCAACGGACAGCTGTTCATCGGCCAGATGCCTTTGTCGCTGTGGGACAGCTGCGGGCTCGCAGGCCATGAGCTCGGCTCCGGCAATATCAGTGAGGACTCGCGTGGCAGGTGGTACATCAACATCTGCGTGAAGCTCAGCGCGCAGCAGGGCTCGCGTCGCAGCGGGGCGACGGGGTCGGTTGGCATCGACTTGGGCCTGAAGGATTTCGCTTCACGGAGTGACGGGCATGTGGTCGGGCCAGCACGACACTATCTCAAGCTCGAGGCGGAGATGGCGAAAGCACAGCGCGCACGGAAGAAGGCCCGCGTGCGCGCGCTTCATGCAAAGATAAAAAATTCACAGAAAGACCAGTTGCACCAGCTTTCCACGGCGCTCGTCGAGGAGTACGGCGCCATCTTCATCGGCAACGTGAGCGCTTCGGCGCTTGCGAAGACACGGATGGCGAAGTCCGTGCTCGACGCGGGCTGGAGCGCGTTCCGGACCATGCTGCAGTACAAGTGCGATTACGCCGGCGTGTGGTTCAAAGAGGTCGATGAAAGATATTCAACCCAGACCTGTAGCTGCTGTAAAAGGCGCACAGGTCCGAGGGGCCTGCAAGGTCTTGGAATAAGGGAGTGGGCCTGCCTTGAGTGTGGCGCGTATCATCATCGCGACATCAACGCGGCACAGAACATTCTCGCGGCGGGACGTCGCCGTCTTGTAGAAGGAATTCCCGTCCTTCCCGCGCCCGGCGCGGCAGCCTTAGGCTGAGGGCGGGGAGGACGTCAATAGCGACTCTAAGCAGGCAATATGCATCAAGTATCCGGAATCCACATGCAGTGATATGAGGCAAAAATTGGCGCTTGGAGCGCGAATGCCGTAGAACCTCGGTGAGGCAATCCGATCGCGGCAGAATCCGACTATCGCCGTGGGCCGTAGCGCCCCCGGCAGCGCCCGGCGCATAGGCATCGCTTGCGCGCCAGCTCAATCAGAAACAAGCCACTCGCGCTTCGCTTCGAACGAACCACCGATAGTTCAAGGACATAGATGGACAAGACACTACTCAAAGGCCTTCTGGTGCTAGAGGCCATGGCGAACCAGACCGGCGAGTCCGTAAGTATCCAGGCACTGGCAAGCCAGCTCGGGCTGACCAAAAGTAATGCGCATCGCACGTTGCAGACGCTTGCGCATGCGGATTACGTCGTGCGCGACAAGGTGTCGGGAAATTACCGTACAACCCTGAAGTTGTTCGAGCTCGGTGCGATGCAACTCGCACGCCTCGACGTACGTCGAATGGCTCTTCCGGCCATGCGTCAACTGGCCGAGCGCACCGCTGAAACGGTCCATCTCTCCGTCATCGATGGCGACACGGTCATCTATATCGACAAGATCGACAGTCCGCAGCCGGTGCGGGCATATTCGACGATCGGCGGGCGGGCGCCAGCCTGGTGCGTGGCTACGGGCAAAGCGCTGCTCGCCTTCCAATCGAGCGAATATCTCGATGTCTACCTGCGCGAATTGAACGCGTACACGCCGATCACGATTACAGACCGCGCCGCATTAAAGACCGAGTTGGCAAAAGTCGCCCGTTTTGGTTATGCGATCAACCGAGGTGAGTGGCGCGAGACAGTAGGCGGGGTCGCCTCTCCAATCTTCAACGCCCTTGGTGCGGCGGTTGCCGCTATCGGCATTTCAGGGCCGCTCGAGCGGCTGAGCCAAAAGCGTATGAAGGCATTCACTCCAGATGTGCTGGCCGCTGGCGCCGACATTTCTCGCGCAATGGGTTACCGCCATCCCTATTTCGGGGTGCTCGCGTAAGCCTGCCTTCAGGCCGTCCTATAAAATAGGACGACCAATTTAAAATTTGCATTCTCGGCAGATCGAACGACACAATACCCATACAGAACGAAAGCACCGCGTCTCACAATGCGGCGTCGTTTCGTGCGCACGAATGCACATCGCCAATCATCGAGGAGTTAGATGGACACGCCGCTTCGGGGAATCAAGGTCATCGAGTTCTGCAACGTGGCGGCCGGTCCGTTTTGCGGCATGCTGCTCGGTGATATGGGTGCCGACGTCATCAAGGTTGAGCATCCTAAAGGTGGCGACACGCTGCGCTCGTGGCCGCCGATTACGGACGGATACAGCGAGAACTTCGCATCGCTGAACCGCAACAAACGCTCGGTCACGTTGGACCTGAAAGATCCGGCCGATCTTGAGCGGGCCCGCACGCTAATTCGTGACGTAGACGTGCTCATTGAAAATAACCGGCCCGGCGTAATGGATCGGCTGGGCCTTGGTTATGCGGCAATGGCGAAGTTGAACCCGCGCCTAGTCTATTGTTCGATTTCCGCTTATGGCCAGGAGGGTCCGCGTGCGCAGGAAGGCGGCTTCGATCTGACCATTCAGGCCATGAGCGGCATTATGAGCATCACCGGGGAAGCTGATGGCGCCCCGGTCAAATGCGGCGTGCCGCTTGCCGATTTTTCAGCGGGCCTGTACGCCGCTTTCTCTGTCGTATCGGCGCTGAGAGGTGTCGAAATGAGCGGGCACGGCACCCATGTGGACGTCCCCATGCTCGGCACGACGCTCGCCATCGCAGCGCTGCAAACCTCGGAATACTTTGGCACAGGCAAAGACCCGGTGAAACTCGGATCAGCCCATCCACGCAACGCGCCGTATCAGGCGTTCAAAGCGCGCGATGCATACTTTGGCATGGCTGCGGGCAACGATGCGCTGTGGCTCTCGGTCTGCCGGACGGTAGAACGCCCGGAGCTCGCGGCCGATCCGCGCTTCACCACCACCATGCTGCGCGCGCAGCATCAGGTCGAACTGTGCGCTCTCCTGGAAGCCAGCTTCGCGAACCACGACGTGGCTTACTGGATCGAACGGTTCCGCGAGGCCGGCGTGCCGTGCGCACCAATCAATACGTATTCGCAGGTGCTCGAGGACGAGCAGGTGCAATACATGCAATGGGTCCAGCCCGTCGAATTGTCCAACGGGGCCGTCATTCGCACATTCGTGTCGCCGGTTCGGTTCTCCGGCAGGAGTGCGACCATCGATCGCCGGCCCCCCGCTCTCGGCGAGCACAACGATGAAATCTTGAAGCGCATCGACGCGGAGGCGAACTGATGACGCTTCGCATCGAAAAGGGCGAGTCGCATTGGACGATCACGATGAACCGTCCAGACAAGTTGAACGCATTGTCTGCAGGGCTCGTCGACGCGCTGAGCGATGCCTTCGGCGAGGTGGCGGCGATGGGTGTCCCACTTGTTGCGCTACGCGGTGAAGGCCGGTGCTTGAGCGCGGGTTTTGACATGACCGGCGTGGAACAGCAAAGCGAAGGCGACCTGCTGCTGCGTTTCGTCAGGATCGAATTGCTATTGCAGCGTATTGCCGCGCTGCCATGCCTCACCGTTGCCTTTGCTCAGGGCCGCAATTTCGGTGCCGGTGTCGATCTCTTTGCTGCCTGCAAGATGCGGGTCGCCACGCCCGATGCGACGTTCAGGATGCCAGGGCTCAAGTTTGGTCTGGCGCTCGGCACACGCCGCTTTGCAGCGATTGTTGGCAAGGAGAACGCGCGCCGGCTGCTCGAAACATCGGCAACATTTGGCGCCGCCGAAGCCGCGCGCATAGGGTTCGTCGAGCAGGTCGCCGATATTGCGCAGTGGCCTGATGCGATGGCGACGGCGGGGACCCGCGCAACCGCGCTGCCGCCGAAAGCGCGAGGACTATTGCACGAGGCTCTCTCCGACGGCAAGCAGGATATCGACCTGGCCGTGCTAGTCAGGTCCGCTGCGGAGGCGGGCATCGGCAGACGTATCGCAGAGTATCTCGAGCGCTAGGCACTGTTGCCCCGAAACTTCTTGGCACACATGGTAGTTTCTCCGAATGGAGAGAATGGAATGGGTTCAGGATTCGCAAGCACGAACAAATGCGTCACGCTGCATGATCTCGCCGGGCTTGTCGTTGATGGCTCGTCAATCGCACTGGGCGGCAGCTTCCTTCATCGCGGCCCGTTCGCGTTCGTTCGTGAGTTGATTCGTCAAGGCAAGCGCCGGATGGAGGTCATCAAGCAGTCGCCAGGTTACGACATTGATATCCTCTGCAGGACCGGAGTGGCGACACGCGCACTGTGCGGCATCGTCGCGATGGAAGGCAACTTTGGGCTTGCGCCGTTCTATCGGCGCGCGGTGGAGCAGGGTGCATTGCAGCTCGAGGAGCATGCATGCGCAAGTCTTACGGCAGGCCTGCGAGCTGCAGCGTTCGGCGTTCCGTTTCAGCCGTGCGCGGGGCTGCACGGCAGCGAGCTCACGCGAGTCAACCAGTGGAAATGCATTGAAGACCCGTATGGGAGCGGTGCGACAACATGGCTGATTCCTGCAATCAAGCCCGATTTCGCCGTCATTCACGCAAGCAGTGTCGACCGGTTCGGCAATGTGCGGATCGCAGGTACGTCCCACTGGGACAGGATCATGAGCCGCGCGGCTGATAGCGTGCTTATCGTGACCGAGCAGATCAGCGACGAGGACTTCTCGCGGCAGCCGGAGCTGACCGTCATTCCCTACTTTATGGTCCAGGCGCTGGCAGTCGTGCCCTCCGGAGCGTGGCCCGGCTCATGCTGGCCCTATTATCCCATCGACTATCCCGCCGTCGAGGCATACCTGTCAGATGATGCGGACGCGCTCGAGGCGCATCTTGAGAGCGCGCCGGAAGCGGGGAGCGAATAGCATGAGCGAACACTGGTCGGGCTTCTCATACATCGTGACCAATCTCGCGCGCTTTATTCGGCCCGAGGAGATCACATTCAGTGGGGTCAATTCGACGCTGCCGATGCTGGCATGCTTACTGGCAAAACGCGCATACGACGGAGACTTCATCTATATCAACGTTGCGGGCGGCGTGAATCCGTCGCCATCGTCGATTCCGATTTCGAGTTCGGACCCGCTGCTTGCTGAGGGTTCTCAGTCCATCTTCGCAAACGAGGACTTCTACGATCTATGTGCACGAGGTCGCATGGATCTCTGTTTTCTTGGTGCGGCGCAAATCGACGGTGCGGGATGTGCGAACAACTCGTGCATCGGCGAGTGGTCGGATCCGAAAGTAAGATTACCTGGCGGAGGAGGTGGCGCGGTCATGCTGCCGACTGCACGTCGCGCCTGTACGTGGCGCACCGAACATTCGCGTCGCACGCTCGTCGAGAAGCTGGATTTCGTGACTTCGTGGGGTGGCTTTCACGGCGTTGTGACATCAATCGCCGTATTCGAGAAGCGCGAGGGTCGTCTGGCGCTGCGCTCGTGGCATCCTGAAAGCAGTCTCGAGGAAGTGCGTGAGCGCACAGGCTTCAAGTTCGATGCAAGTGGTGCGGAACCGACGGCGCTACCCACTGTTCGCGAACAAGAAGCATTGCGAGCGCTGGACCCCAAGGGCGATTTCGAGCGCGACGCGGCCGTCCGGCTTCGATGACAAGTCCGGCCACCGATCATGATCCTGATTGAGACCACTTCCCGGTTCGATTCGTTGGCTCGGGCATGGGCAACTGCATGGCGCTCCGACGCGATCAAGTCGCGGCCAGCATTGACCGATGGCAAGCAGACGTTATCGTACGGTGCGCTGGATCTGGTTACTATGCAGCTGGCCGACGGCTTTGGTACACGCAGGATTGCACCAGGTTCAGCTGTCGCTGTGATGATGGAGCGCTCACTCGACGCGTTGCTCGTAGTATTGGCAGCGGTGCGTGCGGGTCTTTGTCCCTGCGTGTTTGAGCCCGGACTCGCGACGGCCGAGGTGTCAGATCGGCTTTCGGCGATCGATGCGCGCTGGATCGTTCATGACACCGCTCAGGCACCGCTTGACTTGCAAGCGGAGGAGGTCACCGCTATCCCATTCGAGACGCTCAGCACGAGTGAGATGGGCACGCGAGAAGACACGATCGACCCGGCGACGCGTGCATTGCTATTGTTCACATCGGGCAGTACGGGCCGTCCAAAGGCCGTACAGTTGACCCAGCGCGCGCTCTTGCACAACGCGCTGGGCGTGATCGAGCACAGCAGTCTGTCGACCAACGACAGACTGCTGCACACCATGCCGATCTATCACACGAACGGGCTCAACAATCAGCTCTTCACTCCCTTGCTCGCGGGCGCGACAGTCGTGCTCGCCGGACGGTTTCGCGCGAACGAGATGCCGGAACTTCTCGCGCACCATCGGCCGACCATTATCACCGGCGTGCCGACCATGTATTCACGCATCCTGGATGAGTCATTCGACAAGGAGAGCCTTGCCAGTCTGCGCATGGCGCGCTGTGGGTCAGCGCCCATTACGACTGAGCTTCACAGACAAGTAGAGGCATTGCTCGGCTGCGAACTCGTCGTCTCCTATGGTCTTTCTGAAGCGACTTGCACTAGTGTGATGAATCCGCCCGGCGCACGGCGGATAGGATCGATCGGCACCGTATTGCGCGGCCAGTGCGTGCGATTGCGCGAAGCAGATGGCCGCATGACGGACGAAGCAGGACACGAAGGCGAAATCTGCATTGCGGGGCCAACGCTGATGATCGGCTACCTGGGCGCACAGGAGCAATCCGCTCTAGCCTTGCGTGACGGATGGCTGCGCACGGGCGACGTCGGGCGCTTCGACGCCGACGGCTATCTTTACATCACGGGCCGTATCAAGGACGTGATTATTCGCGGTGGCGAAAATCTCTCCCCCGCGCAGATTGAAAGCGCCGTGATGGCCGATCGTCGCGTCGCAGCGTGCTGCGTCGTCGGCCAAAAACACCACGATCTTGGCGAAGTCCCGGCTGCGTTCGTCGTGCTGAAGCCGGCCGCGCAGATGAGCGAAGACGATGCACGCGATGCGGTACTTCAACGCCTGTCACGAATTTACGTTCCCGAGCGGGTTATTTTTGTCGAGTCGCTTCCGGAAACTGCAGTTGGAAAAATCGACAGAAAGGCGCTCTCGGCGTCCCTTGGCGTGAGCTGAACGGAGCACATACCGGGGGCGAGAATCACCGGGACCACATGCGAGTTGTCCGCTACGAAGTTGTGCTCGGCGCAATTAGGGCCGTGACGCGTCGGGCGGTAATAGGATTCGATTTGCTCGCCAAAACGAAACAGGAAGGAGACCATATATGCACGGGCCGAAAAAAACCGAGTCACTGGCGAGGACCATTCTCCGCGTGACCAGTGGAAATTTCCTCGAGATGTATGACTTCTCGGTCTATGGTTTTTATGCAGTCTCGATCGCACACGCCTTGTTTCCTCGCGGCTCCGAGTTCGCCTCCTTGATGCTTTCGCTCGCTACGTTCGGCGTGGGTTTTTTGATGCGCCCGATCGGCGCGCTCGTGCTCGGCGCTTATATCGACAGAAAGGGGCGGCGAAAAGGGCTTTTGCTGACGCTCGGGCTGATGGCTGTGGGCATGCTGATGATCACGCTGACGCCGGGCTATCAGACAATTGGCATTGCCGCTCCCATTCTCGTCGTTACAGGCCGATTGCTGCAGGGATTCTCGGCGGGGGCGGAGCTCGGCGGTGTATCGGTGTATCTCGCGGAGATGGCGCCACCGGGACGCCGTGGCTTTTTCGTGAGCTGGCAATCGGCGAGTCAGCAGCTCGCCGTCGTTTTCGCGGCGGTACTCGGGGTGGCATTGCGATGGCAGCTTACACCGCAGCAAATGGATGCCTGGGGTTGGCGAATTCCGTTTGTTATCGGCTGCCTCATCATTCCCGTGCTCTTCAGTGTGCGGCGCCGACTGCGTGAAACCGAAGCGTTCGAAGCGCGAAAGATGACGCCGACGACCCGGCAGATCTTCCAGTCTTTGCGCGAGCACCGCCGCAAGATCGGCGGGGCCATCATGCTCGTCACGATGACCGCAGTGATGTTCAACCTCATCACTGCCTACACGCCAACGTATGGACAAAGCGCGTTGCACCTGCCCGCGATTGACACCTTCTTCGTGACAATGGCTGTAGGCCTGACGAACTTCACAATGCTGCCGATTGTCGGTGCCCTGTCCGACAGGATCGGGAGGCGGCCAGTGCTGACCGTATGCGCTGCGCTCGTCGTGTTGACTGCCTTTCCGACGATGTACTGGCTGGTCCAGGCACCGAGCTTTTCGCGTCTGCTTATTGTCGAGGTCTGGTACGCGATGATCTACGGTGCATACCAGGGCGGCATGGTGGTCGCATTGACCGAGATCATGCCCGCACATATTCGCGGCACGGGTTTTTCGCTCGTATGGAGCGGCGCGCAGGCGGCATTCGGCGGTTTCACACCCGCGATCTGCACGATGTTGATTCGTTTGACCGGCAACCGAGCCATGCCAGCGGTCTGGCTTAGCTGCGCGGCATTGATTGCACTGATCGCGACATTTCGAATGTTCCCAAAAAAGCCAGACGTAGAGGGTTCAGCATCGATGGGGCTCGGCGATGAACTGCAGCCTCACTCGTGAGCGCGTTTTGCATATCGGGGCGTCTGCAATTACAGATACGTGCCGGTCTGCATAGAATGAAGTCAGCGAGACACGGAGAACTCGCTCACGTCGGAGGCGAGCATGGCAATGGCGTTCGCCAAAGGGTTCATCGTATTGCCGCGATACAGGGCAACGAATTCAACCGGCTCGATACGCGGCGTGGTATTCAGGACGTCCAATACGTTGGCGGCGATTTCAGCGGCAAAAGAAGCTCGAGGCAACAGGCTGACACCGAGCCCGGCGAGTGTTAAATCGGCGAGCACGCGCACGTTGCCACAGGAGATGACAGGGTTGTAGCCCGCCCCGGCCTCGCGGAACCAGCGCTCGATGACCGGATAGTGATGCGATTGAGGGGAGAGGCCAAGAACCGGCCAGCGCGCCAGTTCTGCGGGTGTCATCGGTGTGGCAGGAACCTGCAGGCTACGCGCGGCCATCCAGACGAATTCGTCATAGCCAAGCGAGACCGACGCGAGCGACGTCTCATTGGAAGGCCCTGTTACCAACGCGAGATCTATGTCGCCATCGCGTACCTTATCTATCAACGAGCCGGTCAGCGCAACGTCGAGCATAACCGACACACCCGGGTAACCCGAGCGAATGGCGGCCATGAACTTCGGTAGCCAGGTCAGCGCGACGAGGCCGACCGCGCCGATGCGCACGATTCCAGTGATCGCCCGGGCGTCGCCGACCTGGTGACGTGCCTTGGCAGCGAGTGCGACGATCTCGCGCGCGGTTGGTAGCAGATCGAGACCCTTCGGCGTCAAGCGCGCGCGATGCTGGGTGCGGTCGAACAGCTCGACGCCGAGCGAACGTTCGAGCTCGCGAATACGCGCAGATACGGTCGATTGCGTGGCAGCCAGCGCTTGCGCGGCCGCCGCAAAGCTTCCTGTCTCGACGATGCGAAGCAAGGTCTCCAGTTGACGGATGTCCATGAATGTAATGAGAAGAATCGATGAGAATTCGGTAAGCCAATCGAAATCGTCGATATGGCTTCATCGAAATATATCGCTATTTGCGAGCTGCGGTTGTCTTTAGACTTGAAATGCAAAGATGGGCTAACTTGCTATCGAGGAGGTTGGAGATGACAGCTGGGATTCTGGAGGAAAAATCGGCGCATGGGGACCCTGAGGTTCGCCGCGTGCCGTTCACAGGGCCGATTGCCTGGGATAGCAAGAGCCTCGCTGATGACGACGGCGTGATTCACCTGAATGCCGCATGCCGGAAGGAACTCGATCAACTCGTCGAGACGCTGCGTGCGAACCCGTTGCAGACTGCGCTTCTCGATGCGGCCGAGTTTGCGCTGCCTGCGTGCCGGCAGATGATGGCAGAGGCGAAACGCTGGCTCGAGGATGGTCCCGGTTTTGTCATCGTCGACAAGCTGCCCGTAAGTGAGTATGGCGTCGGCGATTCGCAGGCCGTGTACTGGGTCTTGTCGCAACTGGTCGCGCGGCCCGTGGCACAGAGTTGGGACGGCAAGCTCGTCTACGACGTTCGCGATCTGGGCAAGCCGCCCGGCAACGGAGTGCGGCCCGACATCACGAATGCCGAGCAGAATTTTCATACGGACAACAGCTATAACCTGTATGCGCCGGACTACGTCTCGCTGTTGTGCCTGCAACCAGCGATGGAAGGCGGCATCAGCAGCATCGTCAGTTTCTATACGGTTTACAACAACATGCTCAAGCACAATCCCGAACTGCTGCCGAGGCTTTACCGCCCCTATCTGTTCGATCGGCAGCGCGAGCACGCGCCCGAGGATCCTGCTGTCATCAGTCATCCGCTGTTCCAGACGGTTGAGGACAAGCTCGTCTGCCGTCTTTCCCATCGACATGTGATCAACGGCTATGCAATGGCGGGTATCGAGATGGATCATGAGGCGCGAGAAGCGCTTGAAGTGCTGGAAGAGACGATGCGCGAACCGCAATGGTGCCGCGAGTTCTTCTTTGAGCCGGGTCAGATTCAGATCGTCGACAACAAGCGCTGCGGGCATCGGCGCACGGGCTTTACGGATTATCCCGAGCCAGAGCGCAAGCGACATCTCGTACGGCTATGGCTGCGTGATCAGGGTCGGCGTTTTTATAACGGCTGAAACGTCGCGCCGATGTTGGCAAATGAGATTGCACAATTTCAATGATCGACTGATGACAGATACGAAGATGCTGTTGCAAATCTCATGAGCTGCATCGGTGTCAGGATTTTACGCAACATCTAAAAATGCACAAATTCTAAGCGTTAACCCGGATTCAGCTTTAACGAATTTCAACCGTCAACTTCTTAGAAGAGTAGTGGCCGCTTGAAATCCATGGCGCCGATTGCGTAAATGAAGGAGCTAATATTGGGTCGTCTTAGCGTTAATGCGAAGTTGTGGTTAGCACTGGCCATAACGTGGCTGGGCCTCTTGATGTTGGGGTCCTGGGCAGCAGTTCAAACTCGCAACACTATGGAGGACGAGCGCAAAGGCTCTGTGCAGAACGTCGTTGAAGCCGCATACGGCGTTGCGGGAAACTACGCGAAGCTTGTCGAGGCGCATAAGCTGACGCTCGAAGATGCGCAGCAACAGGCAATGGAGCGCATTGGCGCGATGCGCTATCCACACGATGGCTACATGATAATTGTGGATAACCACCCGACGGTCATCATGCATCCCGTGTTGCCTGACATGCGCAACCGCGACGTCAGCAACTACAAGGATCCGACCGGCAAGCGGTTCTGGGTCGACATGATTAATATCGCGAAGGCCGACGGGCAAGGCTTTGTCGAATTCGACGGGCGGCTGGCAAGCGGCAAGATCGCAACGAAGATCGCGTTCATGAAGCGATTCCCTGCATGGGACTGGTATTTGATGTCAGGCGTCTATGTCAACGACATCAACGATGCGTTTTACGCGAACCTGCGCAATTATCTGATTGCGGTGATGCTGATCGGTGGTGTGCTTTCGGTCGTGATGGTGCTGATTATTCGCAACATCACACACAGTCTCGGCGGAGAACCCGCCTACGCGGTCAGGATCGCAGAGACCATCGCAGGCGGCGATCTCACGAGCAAGCTGAGCCTGCGCGCCGACGATCGCCGAAGCATGCTCTTCGCCATGCATAACATGCAGGCGCGGCTCGTCGACACGATCGCCAAGATTCGTTCGGGCACTGAAACCATCACGGTTGCCGCGCAGCAAATATCGGCGGGCAACCAGGACCTCTCTGTGCGCACTGAAGAGCAAGCCAGCTCGTTGAGCGAGACTGCGGCGAGCATGGAGCAGCTGACTGCAACGGTCAAACAGAATGCGGACAATGCACGGCAAGCCAATGGGTTGGCCGCTAATGCATCGCACATCGCCGGCGAAGGCGGCGAGGTCGTGCATCAGGTAGTCAATACGATGCAAAGTATTGCCGCAAGCTCGACTCGAATCGTCGACATTATCGGGGTGATCGAAGGCATTGCATTCCAGACAAACATTCTTGCGCTCAACGCCGCCGTGGAAGCGGCACGCGCCGGTGAAGAGGGTCGCGGCTTCGCGGTCGTCGCAGGCGAGGTGCGCACCCTTGCACAACGAAGCGCCAACGCCGCGAAGGAGATTAAAGGCCTGATCGAAGAGTCAACAAGCAAGATCGACAGCGGGCGCGTGCTTGTCGGGCGCGCGGGCACGACGATGGATTCGATCGTGCAGGCGGTCAAACGCGTGACGGACATTATTGGTGAGATCTCGTGCGCGTCGGAAGAGCAGACGCGGGGCATCGAGCAGGTCAATATCGCGATCACTCAGATGGACGAGACGACCCAGCAAAACGCCGCAATGGTCGAGGAGGCCGCCGCCGCTGCGCAGTCGATGGAGGAACAGGCGCGCATGCTAAGAGAAACCGTCAATGTGTTTCGGGTAGCCGCAACCGCGTCTGGGTCGTAGCCTACATCAGACGGCCAGCGCTCGCAGATTCTTGCGGCTGCGTGAGCCGTACAGACACGATGAGAAGACCGTCAGTATCCCGACCAGATCTTCGGTCAACGGGTGTTCACGCGATACGTCTGGTGCTGCGTCGAGAACCACGACTTCAATGTTGAAAAACTCGCAGATGCGAAACAGCAGTTCGCTGCCAAACCGCAACAGGCGGTCTTTCGATACCAGCACGAGTCGTGCGACGCGGCCATGCAGAATATCTGTCAGAAGGCGCTGTAATCCCTTCTTACGGAAATTAAGGCCGCTGCCCAGGTCAGTGACAACCTCAATGTCCGGGAAGCCGGCCGCGATGCAATGCTTCTCCAGCCGTGCCGCCTGCGTCTTCATCTGTTCAGCCTGGTCATGCGACGAGACGCGCGCGTAGCAAACTGTCTCGCCAACGGCCGCTGCTGACTCGTCGAGGCCCAGGCGCAGGGTGTTACGCAGATAACACCGATGACCGCCAACGGTCCGCCCGGCAGGAGCCAGCAGCCCCTGCCGATGCCAGCGTCGCAGTGTCCCCACCGCCACGCTCAGTTGGTCTGCCGCTTCGCCAATTGATAAGAGTCGCATCCGGTATCTCCATAAGATATACCGTGTAGGACCCGTTTTTAAACGCAATGATCAGGTTTGGTCAGTTTCAACGCATGGCAGTTGCAAACCCGTGCAGGAGCACGATTGTGGGCGCGTTTTGGGGACGGGCGGCTTCGTCCTGGCAGCTCAAATCGAGCATCCAATTTTCTTGGTGGCGTTACTTTCCCGGCAGTCCCGCATCACTTGCAGAATCAGACTTCGCAGCCACCGGCTCGAAGCCTCCCATCATTGTCCACATGTTCGGTGCGGTCGGTATCACTACGATATTGCTTTGTGGCGCAGCGTGGAGCACGCAAAGGTAACATCAGCGGATTTAGGGCGCTCGGGTCCGAGCGCCCACGCTCGAAAGCGATTTGAATTACGGTTGTCGACCCTATCGAAAATCCAGGATAACGACTACACGCCAGTGATACGGCAAGCTAAGCTGTAAGACCGCATACTGAGCAGTTGGCGCGTTGCCTAAGAGCGTCTTGGCGGCAGGGGGTGGCGTGCCTCGTGGTATGAACGTGCCAGTTCAATGTTTGTGCCGTCGCCAACTTTCGCCCAGCCGGTCAATTGCTCAAAGGGGTTTGCGCTCTCCACTACGTCGTATCCTGCGCTGGTCAGCCGATATTCAGCAGGTGTCGTGCACTCCGCGACCAAGCCCATGTCTTTCAGGAGGGCCAGATGAAGCCTGATTTCTGGCCAGGTATGCCCTGTTGTCTTACTGACCGCATGCTCAATCTCTTTGCAGCACTGCGTTGGTTCTTCATGCTCCTGCATAGACGTTAGGATGGTTTTTAGAAGTTGGCTGTCTCTTCGCATGTTGACCTCGCTGGTTGACCATCGAGTTATAACGATAGCAGCGTTAGCTCGAAGCTGCACAGATCTTTGGCAATTTCTCGCGTGCTAGCGGCAGCGGCAGCAAGGAACAGGAGCCTAAGTGAGGTTTGCGAGCGACTGAGAACTTCAAGTGTGATGATTTATTCGGAAATAAATAAATTAAAAACCGTATTTAATAGAATTTGTTTGGAAAGGCGTGAATAATGTCTTGATCGGTGGCGAATATCCGTTGGTATTGCCAGTTCGCATCGATTGCAAGCTTCGACGGAAGTGCCCGTCGCTCTGAGCCGGCGGTCAAAGATACGATCGAAGAGAAGTTTCATCGGAGGCGCTCAGCCTTGATCTGTGCGTTTTGCGTTGCAGCAATTGATTCAAGCGGAGGAGGCTGCCCCTGTCCCGGACACGGCGAGTGTGATTTCATCTCGGCCCCGATTGATTGCGGTCTTCCAGGGGGCGGGCGCCGGATGCCTTGCGCGGTGCAGATGCGCCGAGTGGCGGCCCATCTACATCTGACTAAACGGATCGTTGCGCGTGAACGCCATGGTTTCTCATGCTGTATCCCCGGATCCGCGCGCCACGAGGTCACTAGTTTTGTTCTGAGAAGCGCTTAGATGCTATTGCCTGCTGCATTCGCTTTGGTCTTTGCTAGGCTCACGCATCCGATCATCTGTCACAATAATCGCCAGTAAGTTGGCCTTCATCGGTCCAGCACGTGCTGCGACGAGCGTGCGTCACGCAGTAATCATAGCGATATCGAGTCTATAACCGAGGCGAGCGCCATATCTTCCTCCACGTAACCTCCTACGTCCCGTCGCATTGGACGATAGACGAGGTCGCCTCGCTGTATCTCCTTTCCGCTCATCACGCACCTACCTTTTTGCACTGCGCGTGCCAGTGTCCACCGCTGATCTGTCAGGCGTCCATTCGTTGCGCTGTACCATGAGAGCGAAACCGCATTTTCGGCGAGACGTTCCACGACGGAAAACCGTCTGGGGGCGCGAGTGCCATCCTCACCTTCCAGGGTAACCGGATAGAGACTGGCTTCATCTAGCATGTGGATGCTCTGCGGTCGGCGCGAGGTTCGACCGCCCCCTCGCGCCGCTCCGCCCTTGTTGCGCTCCTCGTCGCTAGTTGCAGATCTCAGATTCTCGATTACCTTCACCCACACCGAATTTGTTTGCTTGCCGGTGTGACGTCTGGTATTTGACGCCGCCGCCCGGGCACTGCGTCTATCGACAACAGCAAGCCGTGACGACTGCTGGAATCCGGGCTGTAACGTCCTATCGAATTTTGCGAGATCCACGATATTAATCAGCCACTGGAGCACGATGATAGGAACCCGCCAACTCCTTGCTTCGCTCTGTGGAGTCACCATTAACCGAACCATAGGCCGTTCCAGCGGTAGACACAGCATTCTTTTCCGCTGCCACGGTCTGTACGCTCTGACCTCGCTGCGAGGCCGGCGCACCTGCAGCCGGATTATAGTGAGGGGCAGGGCCGTACCCACTCGCAAACGCGCCCGTGGAGATTGTTGTGAGACCGAGTAGCGCCAGTGCGGTGAACGACTTAACTTTCATGATAGCTCCGTGATGAATGTCAGCAGATTTGCTGGTAGGAAATCGCGACTAGGGAAGGGAGCCGCGAGATGTGGCTTGAGTCTATACAGTCATCGCGATTAATTAAATTGTGTTAATTGAAAACACTATTTCACGGGCGAGAACAATCGATCGTTCGCACAAGGCCAGACACTTCGCCTGTGGCCGACTTGTTTGGGAAATCATGGAGACCAGCGGCATATCGCTGTCCAGGGCGCCGCCGGGGTCGTCTGGTGCCCGTTGCGTGATGCGAGTCACGCACAAGGCCTTTGCTCACGTGTACAGCAGCCGGCATCACGCATTGCGCAGAGGAAATTGCTCCTGATCTCCGCTGCCCTCGATTGACATTCCATATTGTGGTAGATACCATCTCAATATGAGCCTCTCAAACGTCCAGTTTTCGGTTGCTGCGCATATTCTCGCTGTGCTGGGTTGTCACAACGGTCGTGAAGTTACGTCTGCTGTACTTGCCCAAAGCGTAAATGCGGAGCCAACCTTTGTCCGTCGTGCCTTGGCAAAGTTGTCGAAGGCCGGGCTGGTGAGGGCAACGCGCGGTCGTAACGGCTCCTGCGTTCTTGCTCGTGCACCCAGCAAGATCACCCTCCTGGACATTTATTTTGCAAGCGAAGCTCCTCCAACGTTTATCGTTCATGAATATCCGGTCGACCGGGACTGCCCGGTGAGCTGCAACATCAAGAGAGCAATGGCAGGCGTGTTTGAGAAGGCTCAATCTGGATTCGAAAAGAGTCTTGCGCGACAGACGCTTGCTGATGTGATGGACAGCATCCTGACTAATGAACCTGCGAGCGCCAAAGCGCGGTGAGTGGCTACCTGATGTTTTCGTTGGCAATTCGACATTTGATGACTTTTGCGTTCCCGTCCGTAGTGCAGGAATATCCGGAGCATTCGGTCGATGCTTGTTTCTGAAAACTCCCTGCGCACCGACAGGATTGTTTTCAGACCGATTTCATATGGTGAACCGGCGTAGCAAGCTCCGTCCTGAAGAAATCAATCACGCCCTGAGATCCTGAACGCGCTGCGCAGCAAGTCTGATCGAGAAAACGGCCAACTGCAGCGCCTTCTGCGTATAACACCGCTGCTTTTTTTGGGAGCCCCTACGTGAACGATGTCACGCATGACGGCCACTTTGAATTCCACAGGTCGACTCACAGAAGGCGTGGCGGCAATTCACGCCATACGCGGGACACCCGTCAGCAAGCGTAGCCGGGAACGGGGAAGCAGTTAGCGTCGAATAACTCGCCAGGATGGCGTGACCTGGAGCGTCTCGGATAACAACCCTAATTTGTGACATGGACGTCGTTGACGGATGCCGTGAGCAAATCTCCGCCATAGAAACAAAGCACGACGGTAAGCCGGGTACAGGGAGCTTCAACCTTCGGCTCCCTAGAGAATGAAGCGCCTGGCGGCCGATTAAGGAAGGCTTCCTCCACGTGCCGAGCCCACTGTTAGTCTGTCTTTCCCTCTGTTTTCAGCCTCGGTATGAAGCCTTTTCGGCGCTCGATGCTCTAAGCGCTGGTAAATTGTTATGATTGAGAGCACAATTTAGATGTTGCAAACGGATGCGCGAGCGCTTCTAGTTGCGATTGGCAATGAGAGTTTCGAAAAATTTAGGCCCCGTAGGAGGCAGCAAGAATGGATCGGTTGCAAGCAATGGAAGTCTTTACGAAGGTCGTGGAGATGAACAGTTTTTCCCGGGCGGCTGAAGCTCTGGAGATGACTCCCGCGTCTGCGACTACCATCATCAAAAGGCTGGAGGCGCATCTGAGTGTGCGTCTCATGCACCGCACAACGCGGAGGCTAAAGCTTACGCCCGAGGGCGCCGACTACTATGAGCGATGTGCCCGAGTCCTTGCTGAGATAGAAGAGGGTGAAAACGCAATCGTTGGGTTTGGGAAGGGGCCTCGCGGAAAACTTCGAGTCGATATGCCAGCCTCGCTCGGCAAGTTGATTGTGGTGCCGCAAATAGCCGGTTTCCGAGCTTTGTATCCAGACATTGACTTGATGATCGGCTTTAGCGACAGACGAGTCGACCTTATCCAGGATGGTGTCGACTGCGCGATTCGGGTGGGGCCGCTGCAGGATTCAACGCTCATTGCAAGGAATCTGGGTTGGCTAGATGTAGTGACCGCTGCGAGCCCTGTATACCTGGAACGTCATGGTGTTCCCAGATCACTCGCTGATCTTGACGGGCACTCGGCGGTCCATTACTTTTCAGGCCGGACCGGGCGCACTCTCGACCTGAATTTTGTCGATGAGAAGGAGGCGACAGAGGTGAAAATGCGAGGAAACCTGGCATTCAACGACGCTGAGGCTTATGTTATGGCCGGCGTAGATGGCGCAGGGATCGTCCAACCTCCCAGGTACATGGCACACGCGCACCTTTTATCAGGAGCACTGGTGGAGATTCTCCCTGGCTTGAGGCCGCGCTCGAAAAGCGTTTCTGCTGTCTATCCGCACGCCAAGCATCTCGCGCCAAAGGTCCGTGTGTTTGTTGAGTGGGTAGCTGAACTATTCAAACAATGCCCGTTGCTCACAGGCCAGGGAGACATGACTCAGTGTTTGCGTGACAAGCCGACGACGACGGAAACGCCGACGCAAGGCAGTTTGAGGGTGGACCGTACGGTCGATCTGGTCTTGTAAGGTTGTCGGTGCGGCCTCAGGGCCTTGTGCGAGGGGGAAATTCGTCCGTTGATGTGAACGGACGCCATGTTGTTCGACTGCCTTGAATGTTTTCCAGGTGCTGTGGCTACGATCAGTCTCGGAGAATCCTGGAGTATGCTGTTTCGCAGCGACAAGGAAGATCGCAAAGCAGAATATTTGCTTCACCGGCAAAGCGCTGCAGTGTTGGCTGGTGAGGTGCGGGAAAGATGGGCGCATGAAATCCCAAAGCGGAAGAAGGAGGGGAATGTGCTGCGTGGCAGGCGTGTTTCTCTCACGTTCAGGAGAGCTCGACCGGTGACAGATCACTTCGAGGTTGAGATATAGACGTCCGATAGGTGCGTCTGTGTAGCTCTTTCGCGCCGATACGAAAGAACGTTCGACTTTCCGGCTCGAGCAAAAAAAGCCGACCAGTTAAGGTCGGCTAAAGATTCTGGCCATTCCGAGGGCTGCACCAGAATCTGAGAGGTTGCGCGGTGTCGAGAGGGTGTCACAAAATCAGCACAGTATTGACTGCGCGCGCCTAGCACTTACTCGCTTGCAGGCGGCGCCGCACAACTGTGTCGCATCCAGGAATGCAGTAGAGAAGATTGGAAGACCAGACGCCTCAAGGGCCGCTAGATATGACAATCAAAAGTACTCGCAAGGCGGCGCGACATTCCAATGAGGAGATGATCACTTACTGAAGGTATGCCTTGCGTCGGTGGGACCTTCAAGACGGATCTTATTTAGCTTCTGCGCAGCTAAATAACTCAGTCAAGGATTATACACGAAATCCTAGTATGTGGGCTGCAACCTGAGGGAGATCAACTTTTTTCAAAGCGAAGTTCGCAGTAGAGCTGCAGCGTAGTCAAGGCACACAAGCAAGGCTCTTCATTGCACAAATAGTCTCCGGCAACTGCAAAACCCAGGTACCTGTCCGGAGCGGCGTTTATCCTCGGGAGAAGTCGGCAATTTCATGGTTAGAGCGCGACTATGCACGGCTAGCAGCGAATTGTTGTAGTCGGAGCAATTGTGATTTCAGTCTATGCACATAGATTTCGAGCGCACGCATCCTAGACCTGACCACAGCTTTGCCGGCTGGCCGACCGCCCGGCGCCGTATTTAACGCAGCCTTATTGGAGTAATGCGATGAAGCAGATTGTCGAAATTGTCATTGTCCTTGGCGCCGTCGTCCTGTATTTGACACCGGCAATGGAAGCGGATGTCCAGAACCACCCTGATGCATTTGCCATAACAGTAGCAAACATCTTGCTCGGATGGACCATAGTCGGATGGGTAGCCACTTTCCTGTGGGCACGTCGCCCGAGAGCCGGCAGAGTCAAGCGATTGCCACATCTTGTGAGGCGATTCGGACGTTCGACTGCGCGAGCGACAATCGAAAAACTGGTCACCCACGCGGCGCTACGCGCATCGTCCCGCAGACAAGTCAGCGCGTGAAGACGGGCGGCCACGGCGCATCGTGCCTGTTGGGCAATCGGCTGTCCAGTAATCTGTTCGCGCTCGCCTACTACGCATCCCAAGAGGCGTTGCGAGCAGGCAATTGCCAAGCCATTCGTGTGGACAAGTCTCTAGAATTCCCGGAAAGACATGCTGCAGAAGCTTTCCACGGCGCTCGTCGAAGAGTACGGCGCCATCTTCACTGGCAACGTGAACGCCTCGGCGCTCGCGAAGACACGGATGGCAAAGTCTGTGCTCGATGCGGGCTGGAGTATGTTCCGGATCATGCTGCAATACAAATGCGATTTCGCCGGCGTGTGGTTCGATGAGGTTGATGAAGCGTATTCAACCCAGACCCGTAGCTGCTGTAGCAGGCGCACAGGCCCGAAGGGCCTGCAAGGTTTGCGAATAAGAGAATGGGCCTGTCCAGAGTGTGGCGCGTATCATCATCGCGACATCAACTCGGCAGAGAACATTCTTGCGGCGGGACGTCGCCGTCTGGCAGTAGGAATCCCCGTCCTTCCCGCGCCGGGCGCGGCGGCCACAGGCTGAGGGCGGGAAGGACGTCAATGTGAGAGGAGGTGGAGCTTGTGTTCTTCCATTGCGAGACTGTCCGCGTCTGGGAGGGGTGTTACGGGGCCGTTCGCCCGCTCGTAAATCCTTGCCAGGCGGGCGTTCTCTTCTGCCATGTGTTTCTGATTGTGGGGAAGCTCATAGGTCGGCACGATTGCACCTACTGGACAAACCAAGGTACAGGTTGTGCAGTTAACGCAAACTTGGGGATCAATCACCACAAAATTTTTCCCCACCCGGAATGCATCCACGGGACACGCAGCGATACATTCGCCATAGCGGCAGCCAATACACCTTTCAGTTACGACGCAGGTCATGGTGTCACCTTCTCAACGGTAATCATGTCAATCGGGGAAGCGCCACAGAGCGACTTGCAGGACGATCGTTCCGTGGCAGGTCATGCGTGAAAAAAGCTCGGAGTATCAGTTCTTTGACAGGTCGCTCCCGGACGTCTCGCCTGCGGCATAAGTCGCTATCAATGTGAAGATTCCGAGGAGCGCGATCAGGCATGAAACGGATTCGATATGCCCCGTAAAGGCCATTAGTGAAGTAGCAGCGATCGGAGTTAAACCGCCACCAATGGCGGCCGCTACCTGGACGCCTAGCGAACACCCACTGTAGCGCACCTTCGTACCAAAGAGTTCAGGTATGCATGCCGCCTGCGGACCGAAAAGCGTGGCGTGACCAAGGCTCATGCAAACTGCCATTGTGATGATCACAGTCATCGGGTCGCCTGACTGGACCAGCCAGAAGAGTGGGAACGCAGCAAGGACGGTCGACGCCGCACCGAAGTAGTAGAGCGGCTTGCGACCAAAGATGTCCGACAGATATCCAGCAAGCGGCACAGTAACGAATTCAAGTGTCGCGGCGAGTAACAGGCCGCTGAGCATGACTGTTTTGGGGATGCCGATTGTCTTGTTTCCGTACATCACGAGAAAAACAGAAAGCAGATAAACCCAGGCCACTTCAGAGATCTTCAGACCCACCGAAACGAAGAAGCTGCGCTTGTACGAGCGAAAGACTTCGAGAAGCGGCACTTTAACCGGCGCATCATGCTTCATCGCTTTAAGAAATTCTGGCGATTCAGAGACCCTGAGGCGAATGACCAGCCCGACCATTACGAGTGCGATACTGACCAGGAAGGGAAGGCGCCATCCCCAAGCGAGAAACTGCGCTTCGGGCAACCGACTGACAGCGGCGAAGGCAGCGGTAGAAAGTACGATCCCGAGCGGGAAGCCTACCTGGACAATTCCGCCAAAAAAACCACGTCGATTAGGCGGCGCATGCTCGACGACCATCAACGCTGCGCCGCCCCATTCGCCACCGAGGCCAATTCCCTGAAGGATTCGCAGCGTGATAAGAATCACCGGTGCCCACACTCCAATTTGTGAGTAGGTGGGCAAGAGGCCGATGAGAAATGTGGCTCCGCCCATCATGAACATTGTGATCATCAGCATGGTCTTTCGACCGATGCGATCGCCGAAGTGGCCGAAAATGGCGCCTCCGAGAGGACGTGCGATAAACCCGGCAGCGAACGAAGCTAGAGACGCGATAGTCCCAACAAACGGGTCGAACGCAGGGAAGAACAGTCTGTTAAAGAGCAGCGCAGCGGCAGTGCCGTACAGAAGAAAATCGTACCATTCGACGGTCGTTCCAATCACGCTGGAAACCATGATGACTCGCATCCGCGCTTTCTCACTGGTTTCGTCAGCTGTGCCAGCTGAAAGCACATCCAGCTGGTCACTTTGCAAAATTGCCATGTCAGATCTCCTAGCCGGGTCCGGCGTTGTCCACGTCCACAGGCGTCCGAATGTTTACCGAACGTGAGTTGAGAGTAGCCTGAAAAAAAACATTTGCAATAAAAAGTTGCGTAATGGGAAACACTGACCTATATTTGTCTACAACCGCCTCCCCGGTGGCTTCATTCACTGACGATCTAGGAGATGACATGGAAGCAACGTCTACGAAACCGCACTTCGCGCAGCGACTGCAGGGCAAGCTTGAACCGACCCCCGGCGGGTCTGTGTATGTAGACCCGAACCAGATTGAGTGGGAGAAATCCCAATTCGACAAAATCTGGATGAAGGTCCTGTACCGCAACGACGAGATTGGCGAGATGACGGTTCTGTTGAAGTGGGAACCGGGCGCGACGTTGCCCTTCCACCGTCACCCCGAAATCGAGCAGAGCTACGTGCTTGAGGGCTCCTTCTACGATCACGACGGGATCTGTCGAGCGGGTCAGTTCGTGTGGCGCCAGCCCGGATCACTCCACCAGACGCACACAGATGAGGGTTGCGTGCTGCTCGCGATTTACCGCAAGCCGAACGTATTCTTCAATGCTGCCGGGTTTGAGAAGAATCCCCACTAAGCACGTGCGGGGAAACTTCCTGTCGCACAGGTTTCCTCGCAGGCGCGCAGCAGCTAGAATCGGGTCACCGCGCACGGTGACCCGATTTTTCGTTTACAGGCAGGAGGGCCGGGCGCGCGTTGACTTCTGGGCGATTGCGATGACTAAACGACGACAAGATGCTGCCCAATCGGTGGGCGAGCCAATGCAGCTAGAGATGGATGAGGCAGACCGGGATGAGGAGATGGTCTGTCGACGGCTTCGGGAGCTTCGTCAGAAGCGTGAAATGACTCTGGAGACGCTGGCCGACTTATCTGGTTTCACGAAGGGCTATCTTTCCCGCATTGAGAACGGGAAAAAAGCCCCTCCAATTGCATCGCTGGCGCGGCTCGCGCGGGCCCTGGGCGAAGAGCTCGGTTACTTCTTCCTGGAAGACGCCGGTAGCGCAAGTTCTGACGAATCGAAAGTCTCTGTTGTGCATAAATGGGAGCGCAAGCCCGTGGCACGGGGTGGGACGGCTTTCGGTTATGACTACGTCAGTCTTGCGCATAAAAGGGCTCATAAGTTGATGGACCCCTTCATCTTCACATTTCCATCGGAGACGGACGCCGACCAATACTTCCAGCATAGTGGAGAAGAGTTTATCTACGTGATGTCCGGCCGCGTCAGATTTGAAATTGTGCTGAACGGCGAGCTTCGCGAATGGACGCTCGAAGCCGGTGACAGTATGTACTTTGACTCGAGTCTGCGTCACCGGGGGCACAGCATCGACGGCGCCGAAGCACAAGCGCTGGTCGTAGTGCAAGCTGGTGACGAGGAGGACCGAACGGCTGGCTGACGGTCGACGCCTGTTTTCTCATTGGAAAGCCATTTCGACAAAAAGTAAACAATTTGCCCTTATATGTTGTCTATTGGGAAACTTTGTCCTATGCTGTGAGAACAGCCAATTTCAGGAGACAGAAATGAGGGTAGCGGCTATTTTTTACGATGGCGTAGAACCTATCGATCTTGGTGTTGTTGGTGTTCTGTCGATGGCGAAACGTGTGACGTCCGATCTTGAATACTTCACCGTTTCTGAGGCCGGCGGCGCAGTTAATTTGCAAAACGGCTTGAAGGTTCTGATGGACTACAGTTTCGAAGACGCGCCATATGCAGACGTGTTCATCGTGACGGGTGGCCCGGGCTGGAAAGTTCAAGCTACAAATGAGCGGATGCTTGCTTTCCTGAGAAAGCGGGCAGCTGAGAGCGTCTGTGCTGCCAGCGTATGCACAGGATCGATGTTGCTAGGGGCCGCAGGGCTGTTAAAGGCGCGTCCCGCGACGACAAAGACGCAAGTTGTTCCCCCCGAAATCAATCCGCTCGAAGCGTTGACTGTGGAGTACGGCGCCAAGGGTTCGCGAGCACTTGTCGTCGACGACGGCGATATCGTCACTGGCGGTGGTGTTACTCTCGGAATCGACACGACGTTCTACCTTCTTGAGCGATTTCTGGGTAAGGACGTGGCGTCGGAAACGGCTCGCATCATGGAGTACTCGGCGGCGCTGGTGGCCAACAAGGCGAGGCTTTCAATCGTTCGAAGCAGCGATCTGTCTATCATCGACGATGTTTCATGCGCCGAATGAATCACGACCGCGTCTCTCCAGATGAGTACGATTGGATGGAGAAGACGCGGCAGACGTGTCGTTGGATCAGGCCGCTAGCCGAGCAGCTTCGATGAGGCAGGGTCCCTAGCTTACTGGCTTCGCAGCGGTGTGATGAACACACCAAGTTCGAAGCGGCTAAGCCGCCATCATTGCATCGTCCAGCGCGAGCTCGATGATTCTGCTCTCCGGATAAACGGTGATTCGCACGATATCACCACAGTCGTAGCCTTGCACAAGCATCTCATGCACCAGGCGGTTAAAGACCGTCGCCCCTGACGAACGATTGACACAGTCAACAGTCGACGAAGAATCTCGTATGCGATATTCGCCCGCTGGCACATGCGGTACAGCGCTTGCGGGGATGGTGCACGCCTTGCTCCTGGCGGCGAACTCCGTGATGATGTAAGGAAAGCTCACGCTTCCATCTGGATGACGACAAACTTCGATGCGGTTCAACATTCCTTCGCGCGGCGACATGGCACGCATAAACGCGATGGGATCGAGCGGTCTTCCCACAATGGTATAAATGCCGTGACTGACCAGACGGACAATCGGTGTCGTCATGAGTGCACTTGAAAAGGTGATGAGCTTGATGTCCGTAAGTGCGGATCTCAGCTCAGAACGGCTCGCCACGCCACCGTTCGCCTCGAGCGCAGCCACCAGTCGCAACTCCGTCTCTGACAGCTCTTCCATTGGATCGAGTGGTGTGTTCGCCCAATAGTCGTCGTATTGGACAACTTGAAGCCAGGCAAGCCGGTCAAGAACTGCGCGCGCAATATGGATCGGCGGAATCAGCATCAACGAGCGGTCGCGGTCAAATTCTGGGGTTGCCGTCCTGCTCCGATAACGCATGATCGCCGCCAGCAGGTCAGCGATGTCAACCCGTTCACGTGCGACCGTGAAGACTTTTCGGGCGACGGTAAGAATAATGTTGTGACCGGGGTTTTCTGGCCCAAACCAGAACCATGCCTTATCCACATCAAGCCATTCAAAGCCCTCTACTGACTGCAGCATACCGGCGAGGCTCGCACCTTGCTCTTCGTAAATGAGCGATGCGATGCCAGCAACAGCGGGAAGATGAGCGACGCCGCAAGAACGGATCATTGCGTACGCAAGGCTTCGGACTGCTTTGACGTCGTCGACTTCCACAATATCGTCATCGTCCGGAGCATATGCCCAGGAATCAATGCGCAGGCTACCCGGCTGCATGACCGACTCGCTCATGCGGGCAATGCGCCTTCCAAGCAGATCACTAGCAAAAAGACACGCATGCTCGAAGGTCAGAAGTTCACCCAGTAGCGTGCGCGCATGATTGTTCAGGACGGACACTGGGCAGGGAAGACATGAGGCACAGGCGAGCTCGAGGGCATCAAGTGCTGGGATATCAAACTCAAATTGAGCGGAACGCTCGATCAATTTCTCAACTATCTGGCGCACCCGCTCTCTGGTAATTCCCAAGGGCGTGCCGAGTGCTGCTAAGGTCGTGCCTTCCTCGCCGTCCACACCATAACGACGGGCAAGAAGATTTGCGTCGCGCAGTGCTGCCACATCAATGGATTGATCAGGAAAAGCCAGATTTCGCCCTCGTGTAGCCAGACAGGTTGCAACTTTCCAGATTGCATCCGTCACCGTATTAGCTACGATCGTCACGTGCTGTCGCCTAGGAGTTGGAGCTGCTGGCTCTTCGCTGTCTGGCGCAACAAGCCCGCCAGATGGTAGGCCGAGAGCCGTTTCCCATGCGAGCAGACGACTGCTGTGCATTGAGCGGGGAAGCTCTCCTTTTTCCCATTTGACTAAACTCGGCACGGATACTTCAATTCGTTCTGCGACCTGTGCTAATGAAAGCCCGAGACTACGTCGTCGGGCTCGCGCGCGAGAACCCAGTGCGCGACCAGCGGCCGCTGGAACGAACAAGGGGTCGTAAGCCATCGAGGCCGAAGAGAAGGGCGGTGACGACGAAATAACCGGCTTGGGCAAGATCTTGTCTTCTGGCGATAGTAGCCAACCGGCTGGCACTTGTAAGGCTGCCTCCCACGCGTCGATTCTCGTGCGGAGCATGCTACCGGGCAGATTACCCGACTCCCATCGGGCGACAGTCAACGGCGTGACATGAACGAGCGCTGCCATTTCCGGCACGGACTTCCGCAATGCCTCGCGGCGATTGCGAGCTCGAGCTGCGAAGTCGGGCGCAAGCGAGCGCGGAATGTAGATACGGGGTGCGGTCTTCATAGGCTAGACGAGGGCGAAAGAACTGCGAGGTACTTCCGTGTTTCCGGCGCCTGTTGGGTACAGTCCGGTTCCTCGGGTAACGTAGCGTGCTGCTAACGTCCAACATAGGCTCTTTTCGTCCATTTTTCGCCTCGATGGCTATTTTTACCAGAAATATTCTATCCAGGATTACGGGCAGTTCACCTATTTAACCGGATTGAGCGACGTTGTCGGCTGAGGCGGAAAAAAGTGTGCCATTTCGGCGTCACCGCCGTTGTGTCTACCACGCATTGACTCAGATCCAGATTAAAGCGTTTGATTGCTGTCATTTCTGACTGACGAAGGCGCATCGGTGCGAAGCTTCTTTCCACCGGTGATACTTCCAGGCGTTAGGCTGAGCGTGATTCCCCCGGAGGGGGCATGTTCGGTTTCTACCGCTCCAATCCCGTATCTGTACGTGCTACAGCGACGTTGTTACACGCGAAGCGCTCGTGTCTAGCTCGCATGTGCCACTAATGCTGCGCTGAGAGGGATGATCCACGACGTCCTGGTATCTGTGAAACGAAGCGGAAACTCACTTTATGGTCAAATCACCGCTGATTTTATATTCCCAGTTGAGCTGTTTAGATGTTGAGTTGTACCCTAATCTGTCAGTTCGGATTTTTTTGGCAACAATATCGCATCGCAGGTTTACATGCATTGCACTTGAGCCTCGAGGCGATGCTGGTTCTTACACCGGCAGGCAGATGCAGGGAAGGCGATGGCGTGCGAGTGAAGGTGTCATCCGCTAGATGAAATTGGATTGACCGGCTTTGAATTTTTCCCAACGCAACGCATAATTCGCCGTTGCGAATAAAATGAACAACGGGGGCGGCATGGCCAGAAGTACGTTGAGATCGCAGAACGAATGCCGTGCTTGCGGATATACCTGGTATCCGCGAGGCAAGACGATATCTATGCGGTGTCCTCAATGCTCAAGCCGAGACGTAGGGCAAATTCAACGTGCTGTCGCAGCGAGTTCTGGGTCTGGTTGCGGAGTCGTCGTGCTGGCGGCAATCGTCGCAGTAGTTGTGCTGTTTGTTGTTAATCACAAGTCGGACGATTCGCCGGCAGCAGGCCGCTCCACACCTTTACCCGTCATCGCTGGCGCCTCCGCAGTCACCGAACCGCTGACAGCGGACGGACTGAATCCGGTGGGAGGCGGGGGCGTAGCGTCAGCTCCGCAATTGAGCGACGTGCCAGCGTCAGCCGCTCAGAGCGCAAGCATCGCAGTCGATCAGGCAAGCCCATCTCAATCGGCGGCATCGGAATCCGCTGAAGCGTCACCCATCCAGCTGCGTATCACGTACAACACCAGCTTCGATTGCGCAAAGGCCGCGCGAGAAGACGAACAGGCAATCTGTAGTGATCCCGGGCTTGCAGCGATGGATCTGGAGATGGCACAAGTCTATGCAGCGGCTTTCCGGGCAGCGTCCGATCCTGCAGCCCTGACCGAAGCACAGCGCGACTGGCTCAGCGTAAGAGCTATGTGCAATAGCGATGTGGGATGTTTGCGTCACGCATACGGAGTTCGACTAGGTCAATACCACGGATCACTGGGATCTAAACCTCCTACCGTGCTAGACGATGCATTGTCCAAACCATGACCACGTGACGGTATGTCTCACGAAGATGATCTGCGGTGACGGAACCGACTAGCCACTAATAGATGCGCCTGCGACAGCACGATTTGAGGAACGATGCGGTTTACATGGGCGAGGCTGGTATCGTCGAACACACTGGTTCTCGCACAGCATCTGAGATCTTCACAGCCGACGGATGCGCGTTGCCGGCTGAACCGAAATGGACGCCGTTTTGCATCCCTCATGGCTAGCCAGCAGTCATCGGAGGAGCGAAAGACAACACCTGTTATTGATCGCGTTCGGCTCACCGAGCTTCGCCATGACCACACAATTGCGTTTTCCGTCGCCGCTCCTCCAGCATCGTTCCTTTGCAATCAGGCGAGGTGCAACGACAACGGAACTGTTCCTTGACTTTGCGGCTACAGCGTCGGTCCAAAATCAGCCCGTAGTCAAGCGTAAGTTCTTCGCCTGGTGATATGTCACACAGCGCATAAATGAAGATTCGACCATTCGAAAGCTCCGCCTCACAGTTGGGCGAACATGCGTGATTCAACCAGCGTGCGCTGTTTCCGCCCTTGCTCCCATCTATGACGACTCCTGCCTCGACGTCAAAGAAGAAAGTGTGTCCTGGTTGAGAGTGATTATTTGGGAGCTGGTCCAAAACTTCCGTCCAGTTGACTCGAGCGCCTTTGTATTCGCAGAGGAATTCGGCCGCAGCAATGATGCGATTCGCAAAGAGACCTCGCCCGTGGACCGGAGAACGGCGCACGACAAATCTGGGACGTCCTGCGCGTGGAGTCTCGCTCATGACAGCATCGCTTTTTTAAAACAGAGGATAAGTATGAAATGCATCAGAAGTGCTGGCTAACCGGTATTTCATCACGTCGATGCTGACGAGGAAAAATTTTGCTGTCAACTGTATTGCAACAGATGCGGCCGTGGCGTCATTGCCTGGCCTCTCAAGAGGCAACGATACGAGATCGAGCGCTCGCGGCGCCCGATCCTGTAAGCCGTTCTGTACGGAAAGGGAATCTACATATTCAGTGCACGTTTGTCGACGGCGAGAGCCGCTTCACGCATCACCTCCGACAACGATGGATGCGGATGTGAAATTCGCGCGATGTCTTCCGATGCGGCTCCGAACTCCATTGCCACTACTGCTTCGGCGATAAGATCGGACGCATTCGTCGAAATGATATGGCAACCGAGCAACTCGTCGGTCTTCACATCAGCGATCATCTTCACGAAGCCGTCGGGCTTGCCGATTCCGAGCGCGCGGCCGTTGGCCAACATCGGGAACTGGCCGGTCTTGATTTCGCGGCCTTCAGCCTTCAGTTGGTGTTCTGTCTTGCCCACCCATGCAATTTCTGGCTCGGTGTAAATCACCCACGGAATACAGTTGTAATCGATGAGCGGCTTCTGACCGTCGATCACCTCAGCAACCATCGCCCCTTCGTCTTCGGCTTTGTGAGCGAGCATCGGACCGCGCACGACGTCGCCGATCGCGTAGATGTTTGGCGCAGACGTGGCACACTGCTCGTCTACGGGGATAAAGCCGCGCGCATCTACGGCCAGTCCGACTGCGTCCAGACCAAGATTGTCCGTGTTGGGCACGCGCCCGATTGACACGATCAGGCGATCGGCGTCGAGCGTCGCCGCGTTTCCGTCCCTGTCGGTATAGGCAATGGAGACGCTGTTGTCAGTCGTTCTTACCTCATTGACCTTCACGCCCACGTGAATATCCAAGCCTTGCTTTTTGAACTGCTTTGCGGCTTCCTTGGCGATTGATTCATCGCACGCGCCGAGAAAAGCAGGGAGCGCTTCAAGCAACGTCACGTCGGCGCCAAGTCGCCGCCAGACCGAACCCAGTTCCAGTCCAATCACGCCCGCGCCTATCACCGCAAGCTTTTTCGGCACAGAATCGAACGAGAGAGCGCCTTCGTTATCTGACACAATCTTGTTGTCTACCGGAATATTCGGTAGATGGCGCGCCTTTGAGCCTGTGGCAATGATGACGTTCTTCGCGATCACAGTTTCGGTGCCGGTGTCACCTGACACGTCGATCTGAACACCTGCGTCACTCCTTCCGCTGAACTTGCCCTGACCTTTGAGCCAGACGATCTTGTTCTTGCGGAACAGAAACTCGACGCCCTTTGTCATCTTTTCGACGACAGCCTCCTTGCGGGCAAGCATCCTTGTGATATCGAGTTTCACATCACTCACGGTAATACCGTGATCACCGAGATGGTGTGAGACATTCTCGAACTCTTCTGACGAAGCGAGCAGCGCCTTCGACGGAATGCAGCCCACGTTCAGACACGTGCCACCCAGCTTCGGATTGCCTGCCGGGTTCTTCCAGTTTTCGATGCAGGCTACTGACTTGCCGAGTTGCGCTGCGCGAATCGCTGCGATGTAGCCGCCAGGCCCTGCGCCGATCACGACAACGTCAAATTCCTTAGACATGACTATCCTTTTTAGAGACGCACGGCGCGTCAGAGTATCTCGCTCCGGCAGTCAAGTTATCTATCGCGGTGAGACAGGGATATAGGTTGTCTGCAATCCGGCTTTCAGTTCGGATTCTCGCTTGGGCCGTCATGCTCCCTCACAGACGTGAATGTCCGCCGGGCAAAAAAATATAGCATCTACCGTATTTCTTAGCTCACAAGCATGCATTTTTCAGTGCAGATCTCAGCCAGAAAATAGGCATAGTCGCTTTGGCTGCCTGTAGTCAGCCTCGATGATTGTGAGTTCAGCGACGGGACGGTTGCACTGACGATGGCGGCTAGGACGCGACCAGATGCAAGCAGTTATGCCTGGACACAGCACGGAGTAGTCGTGGGCGCCAGCGCGGGCACGCGTCAGGCGGTGCAGATGCTAGCTGCAGCATACTTTCAATGGACGCAGCAGTGGCCAATCGTCAAGCTTTGTGAGAGCGGCAGCCGTGTCGGCAACGACCCACGCTGCGATCTGGATCTGGCGATCTGAATTCTTAGGGCTGGTCACAGGATCTCGTCGGCGATGTCCTTGAAACTCTCATATTGCACCGTTAGAGTATGGTTATCATCTTTATAAAGCGCGCATGACTATCCGTTGGGCGCACGAAACAGCAGTCTAACAAGGGGCTGCCAATACGCGCACAATACTGCTGGCAGACCACTTAGTTCACAATATCTCTGTTTTTCAACGACTTAGTGTGCTCGCAGCCGGGATATTCACAGCTTTGCTAGCAAAAATTAGCGATAAGTCGTGAAGCCGTCGCTGAAGCGGTTGCTCGGTAAATCACGCCGTGACCGCGTCGAACTCCCTACAACGTTGGACCATCTTTTTAGCGCGTTGAGGCAGTCATTCATGTCGTCAAGCCAATTTGCGCACCATCCAGCGAGGAGAACTCTTGTACCTTGAGTGTGAGGAGATCACAAAGACGATGCGACATCATTGAATGTCGAGATGTCAAAGCTTGATGACGCGGTGACTTCAGCTGCACGCATGGCCGGGCAGCTCTCGAAAACGGCCGCAATCCATTCCACAAAGACGCGCACCTTTGCGGTCAGATGTCGATTGGGTGGGTATAGCGCAGATATTGAAATGGGAAGAGGCTTCCATTGAGGAAGGACTTCAACAAGCCGTCCGGAGTCCAGGTGGGCTTGGATCAGAAAGCGTGGGGCCTGGATGATCCCAGCACCTGTGACGCCGCATGTCACGTACGCTTCAATGTCACTTAGCATCAGCACTCGTCTCATTTCGACTTCTCGCGGGACTTGCTCGACTACAAAATTCAAGGCAGCAGCCCGGCCGGTTACATCTGAGAAGTAATGGACAGTGAAATGATTCTGTAAATCACTGAGGTTGGTTGGCTTGCCGTGACGCTCGAGATACCTGGGACTTGCAGCTGTGAGCATCGGAGCTTCACTCAGGGGGCGTCGAATGAGGCTTGAGTCGTGTAAATCGCCTGAACGGATGGCGCAATCTACGCCTTCTTGGGCGGTACAGACTGATTTGTCGGCAAATCCGATGATCAGATCGATGTCAGGATAGCGCTCGCGGAACTCCATGATCTTCGGAGCTATGATTAGCCGGCCGATGGAGCCTGGCATATCGACACGTAACTGACCGCGCGGACCGTTACCCGTATTAGCGATAGCGTCTTCACATTCCTGAATTTCGGAAAGAATGCGGACGCATAGTTCGTAATATTGTGCACCCTCCGGTGTTAGGTTCAGTCGCCTGGTCGTGCGCCGCATCAGGCTAACCTTCAAGTGCGCCTCAAGGTTCTTGATGATCGTCGTAGCCGACGCTCGCGGCAGTTGCAGGGCATCTGCAGCTCGCGAAAAACTGTTCATCTCGACGACCTTGATAAACGTCTGCATTGCCTGAAGCCGGTCCATGCCACTCCCTGTGCGGCAGCTGTAGGGCCACCGCAGCGATGTTGAAGGGTTAGGGAAAACGCGGATTATTTAAATCCATGCGAATTGTATTCTGGATTATAACCACTTATCTCAATTAAGTCAGGAGACTAGCTGGTTTTGATCATATGATTGGAATCGAGTTATCAGGGACATGTCCTCAATCTGACGAAGATCGTGGCACCGCAGGAGAGCATTGAGGAGGCTCTGATGTCCAGCGATAGCCTGGATTTCGGCCGCGACGAGAAGCCGACTATTTCGCAGCGAACGTGACCAATCCATTCAGCAACCTGCTGCGGATTTAGCGGTTTCCACTGCTGCGCGAGAAGATTCGGGCCATGGGCAGGGCGACGCAGTGCCCTCAGATGTCTCGACTGCGGAAGGGCCGAGGCTAAGGCGGCATTTAACCGGTAAGCGTCGAAGACCTAGGTTTCGCCGGAAAGAAAAGAAGACAGTTGAAGCGAAGTCCCTCCACACGACCGGTCGAGTCGATCGGGATTGTTCCGCCCACGCGTCGACCATCGATGCAGTGAAATGCGCATCACGACACAGCTAGAGTGTGCATGCTACAACGGAGGGAGTTGTTGCCTGTCGTCGTCACGGGCAGAAGTTGACTGAGCGTATGTCACGCGTCAACACTGCCGCCCGCGTTCCGGCGTGAAGCGGCCATCACTCGGTGGAGCTACAGGCAAGGAAAAGCGGCGAATCGCGTATGGCTACCTGGCGCGGCGGTCGTGCAGCGTATAGGGAGAGGTATGTGTGCGTGAGCAATGGCTTGCCACCCGAAGTGGCAAGCCACGCCGGAGTGCAAAAGGTCCTTTGACAAGAACAACCGTTTGCCCCAAGCAGACAGTCAGCATGAACAGTTTTGCGCACTTTGGGATGAGCAGTGGCGCGGAATATTCATGTCGACGTCCGTGCGCTGGCTCCTCTAGCAGAGGGGTAGGGACGTGGGCACGGCCGCATGGCCCACCGAAGATCTGCCACGTGTGTAGATGCACAATAAAATTGGCAACTTCCTAGTCTGGAGACATAACTTCCTATGCGACCGAATCCTGTGATTGCTTCGCTGAAAACAAAGAAATGAGCTCTGCTGCGACGGTATTGAGAATTTGACGTGACAGCTTGGGATCTGAAACTGCTCGTGACAAACCCATGGCGCCGACGCAAGCGCTATACGCCAGAATCGCTTTAGCTCGATGATTGCCCTCGATCTCTGGCGGAACTTGGTTTTCGATATGCGACAGGCTGCGTTCCAGCCGTTGGGTATAGACTTCTCGCGCATCATCTGTGCTTCGCGAGACATCGTTAATTAGCGATGACAGCGCGCAGCTGCTATGCACTTCATCCCGGTGTTTTTCCGACAGATATGCCTGGATGGTTTTCTTGAGCGTTGGCTGCTGAGTAAGATCAGACTCTTCTATCTCAGCAAACGACGCCATCAGAGCTTCGACAACCAGGTCGTCGCGAGAAGTGAAATGCTTGTAGAAACCACCAACCGTCAGGCCCGCCTCCTTCATGATATCCGCAACGCTAATGCCTTCAATCCCAAGCTCACGAAAGCGCCTGGCAGCAACATCGACAATCCGTTGATGAGTTTCGGCTTTTTCCGCCTGTGAATGTCCCATAATGTGTGCTCCAAAGGGGTAAAAAAGTGTTGTAGAACAATATGATAATCCAGATGACGCGCGTCGCTGGTCGAGGGCAACAGTAGCCGATGACGGATTGCAAGCGAGCCCCTGAAAATAGGGTCAGATTAAATGTGAGCGTCCAACTATTTCGAAACAGTATATCGATAAGATTTTACCTGCAATCTTCAGGAAGATTATTTTGCTAATCGACCGCTTGAAGTCTGACATTTCCTGACCGTCGAAAGAGGGCGGGCTGTACCGCGTGCCAGTCCACGCGCCCTGACCAAATCTGCATATACAGATTGTCTTGCGCAGGGCAAACGGGCGCCCTGCCGAAGGGTGCGGCGAGGCCGCTACAACCAAAGCTATCTTTCATACTCCCGCGCGGCGAACCGTCCCGGGTGGCAAGCCAGCGCTCGCGCACCATACGTCTGTGCGCTGTATGAGCGCTGCGACAGGCAGTCGCACGCGACTCCCGGCTTTTCCTTGCAAGTAGCTCGAGGGCGTGATGACCACCTCGCACCGGAACACGGACAGCCGTATCCGGGCGAGGCAGACGTTCAGTCAACTTCTGCCCACGATGGGCGACAACGCCCGCAGCAGCAGGGTGCACGCTCCAGGCGCGTCGCGATGTGTATTTCACCGCACCGATGGTCGCCGTATAGGCCGGATCAATTCTGATCAGTTCGACACCCTCCCTGACGCACTTCGCCTCAAACGGCTGCCGGTATTTTGCGTAGAGCAGCCCCGAGGGCATGTGTGCCCCCTTCGGACTGAGCTGTGAAATCGCATTTTTTTGCCGTGAAGTCGAGGTCCTCGGCGACCAATGGCTTACGCGCCTCTTTCGCCCACGCCGCTGCCGCAGTCAGCGCATCTGAGCGCACTGCATTGTGCGGGCCTGAGCCCGTGTCTTTCCGCAGCAATGGAAACCGCTACGTTCGCAAAAGGTTGCCAAACGGTTCGGTCTCCGTCACGGCCACGTGGTCGACGTTAAAGTCAATGCCAAACGCGCTGTACACCACATCTAGAGTGGTCTTCTCCGCCGGCTGGTGATTGAGCGGACACATAGGCACGCCAGCCACATTGACCTGCTCCAAGCTGGAACGGCAAGCCGAAAGACTGGGATCGCACTGCCTAGTGCTCGCTACATTCTTCTAGTTTGCGCAAATAGTATTGTCAAAAACTCGTATACTATTGGCGAATTCTCATAAAATTCTTTTCTTTGTCCGTCTAGCGGGCTATAGTCCAACCTAATCCGGCTCGATTTGTGCGCGAGATGTGCTTGTGAGACGGAGTCGTTATTTCCCAACTTTTTTAGTCCAAAGACACGATGGCTACGTTATCCCAGATTGAGCAACGGATCGCGAACCTGCAAAAGAAGGCCGACGATCTCCGTCGCAAGAAGTCCGCATCGGTTATTTCCAGCATCAAAAAGATGATGGCTGACCATGGACTTTCAGTGCAGGATCTTGAGGCTGAGACGGCGGAATTGCGCAAGCGAGGTCGACCGGCCGGGTCGAAGAATGGCGTGCACGCCGCAGCCACGAAGGCTCCGCACGTGAAAGTTTCTCCGAAATACAGAGATCCTGTATCTGGGGCGACTTGGAGCGGACGAGCAAGACCGCCAGCTTGGATCAAAGATGCTAAGGACCGCAGCAAATTCCTGATCGATGGTCCGTCGATAACGGCGGCGCCGACGACAGCAAAGGGCAAGCGCGGCTAGAGACAACGCGCCGTTGCCGCTAGCAGCAGGGGCGACTGCAGTCATAACATTGGCCCTCGCTGGAGGGCTTCTGGCAGCTGCAGTGAGGCACAAAGAAAAAGTGCGAAGAGCAGGGCGGAACGAGCTAGCTGTGCATGCCACAGATGTAGCAACAGCGATGGACATCGCTGAGTCACAAAAATCTGCTGAACGTCGACGTCTGTGGCAGGAATGACCGCCCGCCAAGCGCTCCGGAAGCGTCTGCGCTGCCTCGTCATGTTGCGGCGGCCATTCTCAATTCGCACTTAAACGGCGGCTTGGGATCCTGTACGCGTTTGGTCGCTGGCAAGTGTGCCGTGCGGGAGGGGCGGGACTCCCACTCCAAGGTTGGGATATTCCGCCGCACAATGCCCTGCGCAGAATCGATGTGTAGGGCGTACTGCGAAGCAGCGTCCGCTCTATTATTTCAAGACTTCGACGGCCCTTCGGTCTACGCATATCCACAGCGCTATAGGCCCAAGTTGCGTAGGCCTCATGTCCACCCGACGCTCTCGTACTGCAGGATGATCCGAAACTGCGTCGAGTACGGACTTTGCCGTCGGCGCCCATCCTTGCGCGTTCACCTTGCCTGCACGCATGACACCATATCGCGCGACAGCCGCCGATAAAACTGATGTAGTAGTATTTCCGTGATTCGTTAGCCTTCGTGAGGCGCGCCGCGCGAGCCATCTTCCGTGTGCGCTGCATCTTCGCAAGCCCATCTTCAAGCCTGAGTTAATGTCGCTTAGCGATCAGCGGTCTACTATGCTTCCAGCACTCAGGGGCAAGGTCCGTTATCCTTCGTCGGTGCGACCTTTGGGATAGAGCATTACATTCCCTTGATTGGCATCTACCCCAGCGCGCAGCGACATTTAAGATTTCTCTTAAAAACCACGGCATTCAAGCAACGCTTTCTATTTCAGACTCTTATCCTCGGCCTGACGGCGGAGATCTGCGAGCCGAGTCGGGAAAAAAAGGGCACAGCAGATGCTGTGCCCACTCGACATGAGCTACAGGGTTTGGAGGAGCAGCAATTGTCGAAAAGCCTTTCGCATGTGATCGGGCCTCTGCGCCTGCAGGAGATTGAAAGGCACATAGGTTTGATCACGGCAAAGAATACCCAATTTAAGAATGGAAATACATACCTGCCGTTTGAATTTATTCTTCGTTTAAAACGAATAGTTGCTGGACGACGCTATGCGGTCGGCAAAATTCTACTGCACGCCTGGCAGCAGACCATCTGCGACCTGTATGAAGAAATGCTGTTAAGCATCCGCTTCTCGGGTGAGAGCGTCCTGGCAACCGCCACGCACGCTGGATATCGGCCGTGCAGAATCGCACGTTACGTCTAGAAGACCCAGATCGGCGCGTCGATCGCGCAAAAAAGACGATTATGGGTATAATCTATAAATGATGTTGACCAACGTGCGGAGTAGGATGAGTCGGGATACTATCCTCTGCCTACCTGCTTGTAACCACCCCAAATACCAAGGCACATGATGCGCATTCTTGACTACCCTGGATTTCCGAATCCACTTCGTGTACGAATCGCCCTAGCGGAAAAGGGTCTTTCGAACAAAGTTGAGTTCGTCACAATAGATCTGCCTGCAGCTGAGCACAAACAGCCTCCGTTCCTGGCCATCAACCCTGAGGGCACCGTACCAGTCTTACAGCTCGACGACGGGACGTACATCTCGGAATGCACCGCAATCATCGAGTATCTTGACAATTTGGACGGCAAGCCATCTCTAACGGGTGTGACACCAAAAGAAAAAGCTGTCATTCATATGATGCAAAAACGCGCAGAACGGGAATTGCTGTATGCCGTTGGCATCTATTTCCACTATGGGACACCTGGCGCAGGGCCGGCAGTTGAAGCATACAAGCTGCCACAATGGGAAGGGCGTACGCAGTGGGGAGCTTTCGAACGGGAACGAGCCGTAGCGGGAATGCACTATTTCGACCGCGTTTTGTCTAACCAGCCCTACGTTGCTGGTGATCAATTCTCGATGCCAGACATCACGCTTTTTGCCGGACTGTATTTTGCGGCATTTGCAAAGATTGACATCCCCGAGGAATGCCAGTCGCTTAAGGCATGGCATGCAAAAGTGTCCGAACGTCCGTCGGTGAAGAATCCAGCCTGACGAGATGAATCGGGCCGCGCAATCGCTTGAGCATGATCTGTTTAACAGACAACTTAGATAGAGGGAATCATGACGAATGCAGTTGCAATTTTCCGAAAGCTTCATGACAACACTACGCCGCTTCGCCTTCCGAATGCGTGGGATGCTGGAAGTGCCCGCCTGTTTGAAAGTCAAGGGGCAACTGCGATAGCGACTACCAGTGCAGGTGTCGCCTGGGCGCTTGGTTATCAGGACGGCCGACTTCTTCCGATTGGAGAGGTAGTCGCCGCCGCATCGCGCATGGTGCGAGTGTTGACAGTTCCGCTCTCGTTTGACATCGAGAACGGCTATTCTGATGACCCTAGGACGGTGGCTGAGAATGTCATGCGGCTGGTTGACCTCGGCGTTGCCGGAATCAACATCGAGGATGGTCAGGATAAGGCTACGTTACTAGCTTCGAAGATCGAGGCAATTCGTAATGCGGTCTCCAAGGCCGACGTAGATGTCTTTGTGAACACCCGAAGCGATGTGTTTCTCGCGCAACTCGTCGAGGACTCGAAGCTGGTGGACGAGTCGATCAAGCGGGGCGAGCTGTATACCAAGGCCGGAGCTGATGGCCTATTTTTGCCGGGAATCGCAAAGCCGGAAGACATCACGTCAGTCGTCAGCGCGATTTCTTTGCCTCTGAATGCAATGGCATGGCCGGGACTTGCAAACGCCTCTGAGCTCGGAAAACTGGGAGTACGCCGCCTGAGTGCTGGATCTGGCATTTCTCAGGCGTTGTGGGGCAAAGCAGAAAAACTTGCGCGCGACTTCCTGCAGAGCGGTAGCTCTGACCCTGTATTCGATGGGGCTATGTCTTACGCACAGCTGCAGCGCCTTTTTCCAGCAGATTAAGCTTCGGGCGCCTGCTTCATTCTGAGGGTGCGGCACGCGGGTCTCTTATCTGAGTCAGTCTGCGACAGCACGTCGTGCGCTTGTCGCAGTTGGACCACGGAGGCTCGCGAGATCGCAATGATTGCTGGGTGTTTCCGCCGTGTGCCGGTCAGGGTCCGTCCAGGCTAACGCGGCTCATATGTAGGTGGAACAAACAGGCGGGCGAAGTGATGAAGTCTACGCACCGCCGACTGCTCCGGTGAGCGAGTAGCTCCTCGCGCACCGAAGCAATAATGAAGTGCGCTGGGGTCTGCGCCTGCTATCCGTGTGCATGAACCATAGGAACGCGCATCCTTTTCGTGGTCTTAGTCCGCTCTGATCTTGATTATTCGAGAATCGTCTTGTCACCCGAAGAACTCTCATCCATCCATCCGCGTCTTTATCACATCACCCGGCCCAACGCGTTGTCAAGCATCAGGAAGCATGGATTGTTGCCAGCAAGCGATCTCCTTACGCTCTTCGATGTTCCGTCCGCACAGCGTGAGCTTTTAGAAACCCAACGGCGCCCTGTGAGCGTGGCCATCCAGCATCCTGCTTACGGGGAGGCTACGCTGACCGATAATGCGCCGCTCAGCGAAGTAGCCCTTTCTAAATGCCTGGATGATGACCTGGAGCCGTGGGACTGGATTCGTTTGCTGAATCAGCGTGTGTTTTTCTGGGTCGATGAAAAGAGTCTGAACAGCCACCTGATCGCTAATATAAAGCACGGAGAACAGCGGGTCGTCCTGGCGTTCGACACTCTCAGTCTCGTGAGTGCGTGTCACAAGAAGGTAGAGCTCGCCGCCATCAACACTGGATCGACCATTCGGCGACCTGCCCGGCGCGGTCTATCTACATTTGCGCCGGCGCACCTCTACAGCTACCGTGAATGGCAGCAGCTACGCGGTGGGCGTGATCGGATAAAGGAACTCACTGTCAAAGGTACCGTGCGAGACGTTGACGCTCATATGATCGGCCACTATACGATTGGAGGCTAGGCGTAGTAGCTTCACGCGTTCGTCGGAGAGCTATGCGCGTTGCATGCCGACTCGCCCGAACACTAGCCGTGACGCTTTTTTCATCTGATGCATCGACGCTGCAATGTGGTGACCACCCATTGCGTTACTATCCAGAACGAAAACAAAGACAGCTGAGCGTAAACCATCTGCTTGATCAGACATGGCTTGCGCAGCTGCCGTCGCTTGCTCAACCAGAGCGGCATTTTGCTGGGCTACCTCGTCCATCTGGCCTACGGCAGTATTGACCTGTTCGATCCCTGTCGTCTGTTCAGTGGAAACTGCCTCGATCTCACGCATGATGCCTGTCATGCTCGCAACTGCGCGAACAATGTTCTGCATGGTGTTGCCTGCATCTCGTAGAGAGACGAGCCTGTCGCAACATGACTAACCGATGTTCCGATCAAATCCTTGATTTCCTTTCTCTTTCAAAGCGGGAGAGTTCATCGAGTCGCGCGGTCCGGGCGTTTGAAAGTTTTCCAGCTTTCGTCATGAGCAGCCGCCCGGCCGCTCTCTGATTGCCACTTCGAACGAGTGAAATTGTCTGGTCCTTGAGGGGGGCGCACGGCATTTTCATCTTCCTTAACTTGTATAGAGAGTCCTTTCTCCCGATCGTTGACGCGAGGTTCCCGTCGAAGTCGTGCATCCAACGTCTGATGTGTTTCGGCGTACGAAGTTGCGCTTGCGCTTATGCGCGACATCTTCACATCGATTTCTCGTGGTTCGTCAAGCAGGGCGATGTTTCGCAAAAAAATGCCTCTGTCTTGCACCGAAGAGTTTAGCTGAGTCGCCAGCTTCACCTCCTGATTGCGGACACGCGCGATGTTATCGAGCCGAATGTACAGTGCGGATCCCGCGTAGGGGATCAGGCCTGATATGAAGACAAGATACGGTGGAAATTTTAAAAAACTTAGGTGCGTATTTCGGACGAACGTGACCGGCCGTTTCGGGATGGTGACCGGCGATTTCGGCAACGTGACCGACGATTTCGGGAACGTGACCGGGCGGACCGGAAGAAAGGATCGGCGTTGCGCATGACATCAACCACGCGGGCTATGCTCGCCGGCTTTTGCCGGAGAGACCATGCCCGCGCACCGGATGAACATGCGCATGATCAAGGACGTTTTACGACTTAAATTCGACGGCGGCTTCTCGCACGATCGGATCGCCGCGTCGCTGGGCATTTCCAAGGGCGTGGTCACGAAGTACCTCGGACTGGCCGGTGCGGCCGGGCTCGACTGGTCGAGTACCTGCGATATGGACGAAGGCGAACTCGAGCGGCGCCTGCTGGGCAAGCCGACGGGGCCAGCGGGCTACGCCCAGCCCGACTACGGGCGCATTCATCAGGAACTGCGCCGCAAGGGCATGACGCTAACGTTGCTGTGGGAGGAGTACCAGGCCGAATTCGCGGACCGGCAAACCTACCGCTACACGCAGTTCTGCGAGCACTACAGGACGTTCACGAAACGTCTGAAGCGCTCGATGCGGCAGATCCATCGTGCCGGCGAGAAGCTGTTCGTCGACTTCGCCGGCCCAACATTACCGCTGACCACTGGACGCCGCGCGCACATCTTCGTGGCCGCCATGGGCGCCTCGAGCTACACGTTCGCGTGCGCGACGCCGGCCGAAACGATGGAGGACTGGCTGGGCGGCATCGCACGTGCGCTGACCTTCTATGGTGGCGTGCCACAGCTGATCGTGCCGGACAACCCGCGCGCGATGATTGCCGATCCCGACCGCTATGAACCTCGTGCGGGCGACACCGTGCTGGACTTCGCGCGCCACTACGGCACGTCATTCCTGCCTGCTCGCGTCTATCGTCCCCAGGACAAACCGAAAGTAGAAGTTGCAGTCCAGGTGGTAGAGCGCTGGATCATGGCGCGCCTGCGTCATCACCGCTTTGCATCAGTCCAGTCGGTCGATGAAGCGATCCGTCCGCTGTTGAAGAACCTGAACGAGCGCCCGTTCCAGAAGCTGCCGGGATGCCGCGCGAGCGCATTCGCCCAGCTTGACGCACCGGCATTGCAGCCGCTGCCAGTACAACCCTACGAGCTCGCGCGCTTCAAGACAGTGACGGTTCACATCGACTATCACGTCGAGATCAACAAACACCGCTACAGCGTGCCGCACGCGCTGGTTGGCCTCAAGCTCGATGCGCGCATCACTGCCGGCGCCGTCGAACTCCTGCATCGCGGCCGCCGTGTCGCCAGCCACGCCCGTAACGATCGCGCGGGCGGCTACACCACCGTCGTTGAACACATGCCGGCCGCACACCGCGCCCATCTCGAATGGACGCCACAGCGGCTCATTCACTGGGGACAGCAGATCGGTGCGGCAACCGGCGCGCTCGTCACCCGGCTACTGCAGGAGCAGCGTCATCCGGAACACGGTTATCGGGCTTGCCTCGGATTGCTCTCGCTCTCACGGCGCTACGGCCGCGAGCGTCTGGAAGCGGCCTGTGCATTGGCGCTGGAACTGGGCGTTCACCGTTACCGCCATGTGCGCGACATCCTGATCAACAACCGTGACCGGGCTGCGGCGGCAACGCCTGCCGACTGGATCAGCCCAAGCCACGCGCACGTACGCGGCCCCGGCTACTACCAATAAAGAGAACCCGCCATGATGATGCAACAGACACTGACACAACTGCGCACCCTGAAGCTCGAGGGCTTCGCTGACGGCCTGGAGGAACAATTGACGCAGCCCGGCTCGGCCAGTCTGAGCTTCGAGGAACGCCTGTCCCTGCTGGTCGACCGGGAAGCCAGCTGGCGTGATGATCGGCGCCGTACCCGGCTGCTCAAGCAGGCGCGTCTCAAGTATCCGCAGGCCGCGATCGAGGACCTCGACACCCGCTCCGGTCGGGGCGTGGACCCGCGCTCGCTCATGAGCCTGGCACTGGGTGACTGGGTCGAAGCGGGCTACAGCCTGCTCATCAGCGGACCCACGGGCGCGGGCAAATCGTGGCTCGCCTGCGCCCTGGCGCAGTACGCCTGCCGGCGCGGGCATTCGGCGCTGTACTTACGCGTACCGCGACTGAATGAAGAACTGCGCGTGCTGCACGGCAACGGCGGCTTTACCAAATGGCTGCTGCAGCTCGCCCGCATTGACGTCCTCCTGCTCGACGACTGGGGCATGGCCCCTCTGGACGCGATGGTTCGAAACGACCTGCTGGAGATGATCGATGACCGCTCGGCGGGCAAGGCCACTATCGTCACCAGCCAGTTACCGATTGAGCACTGGCACGGCTGGATCGGCGACGAAACTATCGCCGACGCGATGCTTGACCGTCTGATGCAGCGTCATCACCGGATCACGCTTGCCGGCGAGTCGCTTCGAAAGGCATCTCTCAAACCCAAAAACCTGGAGCCCGAACTCGACCAGAACTGACACGAAACCCTACAATCGATACCGCGCAACGCCTATCCCGCCAAACCGGTCACGTTCCCGAAATCGGCGGTCACGTTCGCCGAAATACGCACTTAGGAATTCTCCCAGGATTTTTTGTTGTGTAGTAGCACATTTGGAAAATGCTTCTATCAGAACTCAAGCAGCTATCGTGGATTTCAGTAAACATCTTCACACTATTGAAATAGTCTGAATGTATGTGCCTGCAATAGAAGGGCGAACAATGGAAAGTTGCGGCCATCCGAGTGCTGCTGCTGATTGTTCGTTGCAGTCTGAACAAAGATGCGAGCGGCAAGGCTGAAGCTGCGAACATTGATTGGCTGCGAGCAGGCTTGGATAGCAAATATCTGCTAGATTGTCGCGTGTCCTGGTAGATCCTGTGAACAGCACCTGCCAGAACTGGGCAAGTAGCTGCATATCGATTCTGTTTTTGGTTGCGCTGTCCTATTACGACTCTGGCTGGTTAGTTTTCGACCAGATTTGCATCCCAATCCTGACCATAGGTATTGGTAACTTCCACATGTTTCGCTTGACTGCATACGTTGTACCGGAAGGGACCCAAGAGAAAACGTGAATTTAATCAAGAGACGCTTCGGGCTTCCTGCTAACGGGCGGGAAGCGCGTACATGACGTAAGGAGCATCGAGACACCGTGCGACGGTGCCCATCGCGACATGATCCACAAAAAGGTTCACTGAAAACTATGCTGGTTCTCGGGGATTCGGAGATGTCTGCTTCGATAAAAGACGACAGTAGCCCAAGTCTCGATACCGGAGATTCGTCCGCTCTCGACGAAATGTTCCTGCGAAGCGACACGCTTACTCGTGCTCTACGCCTGATTGTGAGTTGCAACCATGCAATGATGCATGCTGCCGACGAACAGACCCTCCTCAACGAAATCTGCCAGCTGTCCGTCGACATCGGCGGATATACGATGGCGTGGGTTGGCTTTCCTGACCCAACACGTGCTGGTCACGTCATGCCAGTTTCGTGGTCAAGTGGCGCCGACTCGCTAATGAGGCTTGTGAGTGCCGGACGCGGATATTTTCGCCGTTGCCTTGTGGCGGAGGCACTGCAGCAGCATGTCACAATCGTGGATGACGACTGCGAGGAAAAGCCTAGAAAGGACGACGAGGCAATTGTCGCATCAGGTTTCCGATCTGGAGTGGCAATTCCTTTGCTGTGCGATGGCAAGCCCATTGGCGCGCTATCGATTTATTCCGCATCGGCCAGTGGTTTCGGATCGAAGGAGCTCAGGTTATTCGAGGCAATGACCGCAGATCTCGCCTTTGGGATCAAAACACTTCGTGCGCGAAAAGAGCATGAAGCGACGAAGAGGAAGCTCGATTATCTCGCGTATCACGATCACCTTACGGGTGCCCCGAATCGATTTCAACTTCAGGCACAATTCACGGATCTGACAAAGCCAGCAGTGACCGTGGGTAGGCAATCACCGATGTTGTTGCTTGATCTTGATAATTTTCGGGAGATCAACGACGCATGGGGGCATGACTGCGGCGACAGAATCCTCGTGGAGGTCACGAAGCGGTTGGTGGGATATGTAGGAAGTCAGGGAATCGTTTGCCGACACGGGGGCGATGAGTTTGCAATACTTCTCTACAATTTCGATGCTGCGCGAGGACTCGACCGATTTGTTCAGGAGCTTTTGGCAGCGTTGAACGAACCATACGTTGCAGAGAGTAGTTTGCTGGAAGTGACGGCGAGCATTGGCGTGGCCATTTATCCGACACATGCAGAGACCTTAATCGATTTAACACGGGCGGCCGATGCGGCTCTTCAGCGCATTAAAGGTGCAGGGAAGAGCGGGTACCATGTCTTCAGTGAAGATATGCCCCTTGAGGCAGAGGTGCAGCGAGCACTTCTTGCGCAGTTGAGACAGGCGATTCGCAGGGGTGAATTTGTCCTTCATTATCAACCCAAATACGATGTTCAACAGAAGACGATTGTTAGCGTTGAGGCATTGATCAGATGGCAACATCCTAATCGTGGACTTATTGGGCCGGCCAGTTTCATCTCACTCGCGGAAAAGACTGGCTTGATTGTGCCTATTGGCGATTGGGTGATTGACACGGCCTGCAAGCAACTTGCTGCCTGGAAAAAAATGGGGCTGCCGTTGCAACGGATTGCCATCAATATTTCGGCGGTCCAGCTCCGTCGCGGAGATCTATTGACGACCGTATCGGAAGCTCTGCAGCAGAGTGGACTCTGTGCGCCCGAGATCGAGCTTGAGTTGACCGAAAGTACATTCCTCGGAGACATAGAATCAGCGTTCCAGGCCTTGCGCGACCTGCGCACCCTCGGAGTAAAGCTATCGCTTGATGATTTCGGGACTGGGTATTCAAGCCTGAGTTACCTGAAATCTTTGCGAGTGGATCGCCTGAAAATCGATCGATCTTTCATCTGCGACATCCCAGGGCAGGCCGACGCAGAAGCCATTGTAAAGACAATCATCCAGCTCAGCCGCAACCTGAATCTCGCGGTAACCGCCGAAGGGGTCGAGACGCCTGCGCAGAGGCAGATGCTTGAGGAGCTCGAATGTGATGAAATTCAAGGGTATCTGATAGGTCGCCCTGTTCCTGCTGACGAACTGCCGGATCTCTTCCCATCGCCAACCATTAGCTAAGCGTGGGTATCGAGCGAACGACACCAGCGCCTGGAGTTTGAGCCCTGACTTGAAACCCGAGGTCTTCAAGTCAGGTCGGGCAGGGTTTGCAGCAGTAAGCGTTGAGTCCGCGCAAACCTGATCATCGCGTTAAAAAACGGGTCCTACACCCGGTATCTTTGTGGAGATACCTGATGCGACTTCTATCAATTGGCGCGATGGCGGCAGAACTGGGCGTAGCGGTAGGCACGCTACGGCGCTGGCATCGACAGGACCTGTTGATGCCGTTCGGCCGGACTGTTGGCGGCCATCGGCGATACCCGCGTGACACGGTACGCGCCATCTTGGACGCTGAGCCGGCTGTCGCAGGCAAGACCGTCGGCTACGCCCGCGTTTCCTCGCGCGATCAGGCCGGACAGCTGAAGACGCAGGCGACCCGGCTCGAGCGCCATTGCGTCAACTCGTTTCGCCGACATCGAGGTCATCACCGACCTGGGCAGTAGCCTGAATTACCGTAAAAAGGAGTTGCGCCGGCTGCTGACCGACATTCTCCGTGGGCGCGCGGCGCGTCTCGTGCTGGTCACGAAAGACCGGCTGCTGCGCTTCGGTAGCGAGTTTGTGCACCATTAAGCTAACGGTATTTGCCTTTACGACCTCCGGGCCTGCAACACGCTCGCATAGTTCGCTACGGCCATGCCCCCCATGTTGAAGACAAGGCCGAACTCTGCATTCGCGGCCGGGATGCCGATTGGTGCACCCGTGAGCTGTCTGAAGGCGAGGGCGTGCATGGAGACACCCGTTGCTCCGACTGGATGCCCTTTCGCTTTTAACCCTCCTGACAGATTGACGGGGAGGCACCCGTCGGGGAACACTGTCCCTTCGTCAAGCACCTTGAAGCCTTCGCCGCGTGGAGCGAGGCCCATTGCTTCGTAGATAAGGAGTTCGGCAATGGTGAAGCAGTCGTGAACCTCCGCGAAGTCGATGTTTGCGAGCGTGACGTTCGCCTGCTGAAGTGCCGAGGAAATCGCTCTGTGCGCCCCTTCGAACGCAAGGATGTCTCGACCGGCGACGGGCAGGATGTCGTTGACGTGTGTGGCTGCCCGGATAGCGACTTCGCGCGAGAAGTCCTTTGCTCCGTTCGTCGAGGCCAGCACGATCGCAGCGGCACCGTCTGAGATAAGCGAGCAGTCTGTTAATCGTAGAGGATGCGCGATGACCGGGTTGGCGTCTGAAACCACAATGCAATGATCTACCGACATTTCCCGACGCATTTGTGCGAGAGGGTTTGCCAGTGCGTTGGCGTGATTTTTCGCGGCGATCCGGGCCATGTCATACAGCGGATCCCGATAGCGATCTCGATACTGCTGAGCAGCAGACGCAAAAAGTTGCGGAAAGCTCTGAGATGCCTCGTACCAGTCATTCTGGTAACCCGCACCCGCGAGAGCGCGGGTGACCTGTTCTGTCGAATTCGAAGTCATCTTTTCGGCGCCGACCACAAGCACCAGATCTGCCGCCCCTGAGCGGATCGCATTGATACCTGCGTGGATCGCAGCGGAGCCGGATGCGCACGCATTCTCACAACGTGCTGCGGGTTTGAATCGCAAACCCTGATCGGCTTGCAACACCAATGATGCTGGAAATCCGTCGGGCACCATCCCAGAGTTGAAGTGCCCGAGGAACACTGCATCTATCTCCGCTGCATCGATGTGTCCGTCACGGAGCGCGTCCCGTGCAGCGGTTACGATCAAATCTTCAAGCGTCTGGTCCTTCAGCCGGCCAAACGGTGTATGAGCACTCGCAACAATTGATACACCATTACCCATTTTCCTTACCTCGATTGTTTGCCGTTATGTGACTTGCTTTCCACGTGGGCCGTGTCTTCCATGCGTGTACCAGCCTCGTCGCTAAAGGTGGGGCTCTTCAGGCTCGTCACTTTCCTGTCGCGTAGCGAAGAATGGTATATCTGCGAGGCACTGTGAGGCAGTCGTCCAACTACATTAGGGTTGGCCCTTATTCATCGTTCCATAAATTCGCTTCATTATTCAGGAATCTGTACATAATCCTCATGTCAAGAGTTTGCATATGCCTATACGAGGAAGACCGCGACGTCCAGTGATTCTGTCAAGTGAACATATCGACAGGTTGAGAGGAATCACGGAGTCGACGTCGGAGCGGGAATCAGTGAAACTGCGCGCGCGATTTGTACTCGCGTGCCTGGAAGGTGCTAGCAACAAGGAGGTTGCCGCTTCATTCGGTATCGGCGAGCACACTGTCTCGAGATGGCGCATGCGCTTCGCAAACAGCGGCATCGATGGTCTCCGGGACAGACGGCGGCCGGGAACTTCAAGACGCATTACTGACCGAGTTTTGCAGACTTTAGTTGAAATAGGTGCTCGTGCGCGCGGGGATCGTCCGAGCGCTGAGGCAATGGGAAGACTGCTGGGCGTATCGAGGTCAACTGTCACCCGAGTCTGGAAAGATGTCCGTGCGCGTCGGATACAAGCCCCAGAATCAGGTCCGAAAGAAGGTGTCAGATATATTCGATTTGAGATTGTCGGAGCCTACTTCGATCGCGACCTAAAAATCATCGCGATAGACGCACGAGAATGCGTCGCCATTTCGGATGCAGGAAGCGAAGGCAGGCTCCCCGCAGGATCCGAGAAATCCCTGGTTCCCGAGACTGTCGAAACGCTACTCTTGGCCGTCGATCGTTTTGCAGGAGCTAGGCCACCAAACAAGGCTACCGAAAACGTCTTGGCATTCGTCGATGAAATACGCGCCGTTTCCAACGTTGATACCGTACATCTGCTCTGCTTTGGAGCGCGTGCGAACTGGATGGAGCATATCGTCTCAGCGCCAGACCGACGCGGGAACCTCGTGGCTCATCCGTTCGAAGAAAGTAGTCCGTGGGAAGGGGCACTAAACCGTGCGTTCAAGGTGCTTATGCGGGACAAACGCATGTCACATGAACTCCGAGTGCCGCTCAAGTTCCTTGCTGCGATGCGCACTTATGTGAAAGGCGACGGGGCGTCGCCGCCCGCCGCTCGGTTCAGCTGGTCAGTTACAGCGTCTGGCACGAAACAGACAGTGCGGAGAGCAAAGCCGGCCATTACACGCGCTCATGGGCCGTCGACGGACGCTAATGGAAGCGCAAATCGTGGCGGAGACCTTGAGCTTGCATTTTATATGGCACCTGTCGGGTTGCTGGTTTCGCGTCAACGTATGGTCGACAAGTACAATCAGGCGTTTTGCGGGATGTTCGGATACGAGATGGATGTCCTGACAGGAAGCTCCCTGGAGCTTCTCTATCCTTCGCGCGACGAGTTTGTTCACGTAGGGGCGCGTGCTTTAATGGCCATGCGGGACACAGGATTTTATTCGGACGAACGCATCATGAGGCGCGTTGATGACAGTCTGTTCTGGTGTCACGTTTCCGGGCGGGCCATCGACCGTAAAGATCCCTTCGCGGCAGCCGTATGGACGTTCGAAGACATGTCGGCGATCAGGCCGGTTACCATAGAACTAACCGTCAGGGAGCGGCAGATCGCGCAATTCCTGGTGAATGGCAAGAGCAGCAAGCAGGTCGCGAGGGACCTCGATATCAGCCATCGAACGGTCGAGGCACACAAAGCGCGACTGATGCGCAAGTACGGCGTACGAACTACGAACGAACTTATCGCGCATCTTATCGGCCGGCGCAGCGGCTAGCTAAGCTTGCGTATGCGGGTCTTGGTGGACGGCGATGTTGGCTGCGATGAGCGCGTCTGTTGCCCGTTGAAGCAGCTGCACAGCTTCTCCGCGCTCGAAGATCTGCGAGCTGACAAATGCTCCGTTTATGAGTACGGCAAGCTGCCCCGCAAGCATGTCGGGAGTGACGACATTGAGTTGCTCAGCAATGACCTTCAGTCGTCGTCGTAACTCGCGCTTATGAGAAGTTGCGACTTTTCGAGCAGGGTGATCGATTTCGGGAAACTCGGCAGCGACATTAAGTTGAGGGCAACCACGATAGCTTGCTTGCCCGGCGCGCTCTCCAATCCACTTGAGTTGACCGCTAAGCTGCCCCTTCGGATCATCCGCATATCGTTGCGCGACCCGATCCCATGTCTCCCAGAATGCCCGGTCTTCGCGTTCCAGGAAAGCTGCGACGAGGTCGTCCTTCGTGCCAAAGTGGCGGTACAGGCTGGTCTTGGCGACACCTGCTTTCTCGACAACCAGATCGACACCGACGGCACGCACCCCCATGTTGTAAAACAGATCTGAAGCCGTCTCCAGTATCTTGTTCTTAACATCCATCCCGGCCTGGTCGGCCCGGCCAACCGCGTTTTTTGACATGTCGCAATAGCCCCCGGTGAATTACACATGTCCACACTGTAGCACAAATGGGCTTGACGTGCTACAGACCTGTATGTAGCATTAAAACAGACAGGTTAGTAGCGGTTTTTTGGAGAAGATGGATGGATCGGTTGGGAAATAAGTCAGTCGTCGCTGTGTTCGGGGCTACCGGGCACACAGGTCAATTTGTGGTGAAAGAATTGCTGCGTCGCAACATGATGCCTATTGCAATTGCGCGTAACGCCAAGGCGCTGGAAGCTGCGAAAGCGGCGTTTCCTGACCTCGTTACTCGCCAGGCGACTGTTGATGATGCGGTCTCACTCGACAAGGCGTTCGAAGGCGCTCAGGTGGTCATCAACTGCGCGGGTCCTTTTGCGGATACGGCAGAAGCCGTAGCGGGCGCAGCAATACGGGCGAAGGCTCACTATATTGATGTCTGCGCCGAGCAGGGAGCGGCTCAAAAGACCCTTGATATTTTTGATGCCCCTGCCCGTGAGGCCGGCGTTGTCGTCGTCCCGTCAGTGGCGTTCTATGGTGGATTCGCAGACCTGCTCGCTACGGCCGCGCTCGGCGACTGGGATGCAGTCGATTCCATCGAGATCATGATCGGCCTTGACAGCTGGCATCCAACTCGGGGCACGCGAATTACGGTTGACCGCAAGGCTGTAGGGAACCTGGTGGTCTCCGGCGGGAAGCTCGTGGCTGCATTGCAGCCGCAGCAGAAGCAATGGGAATTTGGTGAGCCCCTGGGCAACCAGACCCTTGTGGAAGTGCCATTCAGTGAGCCCATCCTGATTTCGCGGCACATCAAGGCGAACGAAGTTCACAACTATCTCAGTCAGATTGCAGTTCGCGATGTTCTCGATTCAACCACACCTGCTCCAGAGGCCGTCGATGAGACGGGACGTTCAGCGCAACGTTTCGTGGTCGAGGTGCTGGTCACGCGAGACGACAAACAACGTGGCGCGAGCGTGCACGGGCAAGACATCTATGCCGTCTCCGCCCCGCTGATTTGTGAGGCGGTAGAGCGTCTGCTTCGAGGAAAGTTCACGTCTGTCGGCGCACACGCACCTGGCGAGGTCTTCGATGCCCGGGACCTCCTGGTTGCGCTTGGGCTTGGTTATACAGCCAGCGAATTCGCGATGGCATGAACGTCTGTACACGCCAGTAAATGAGGGATTCAGACGGCTGGCTACCGTCTGATCTCGGTTACGAGAGTCATGCAGCGGCTGTTTTCTCGTAAGACCTCAAGCCAGGTACCTCAGACCAGAGTTGACGGCATAGGAAAAAGTTATTCCGTAAATGGAGCTATCGATGAGTGAAGAACTAGACTACGTGCCTCCAAAGGTCTGGACCTGGACGAAGCCGAATGGTGGCACGTTTGCAGACACTAACCGGCCTGTCGCTGGGCCCACGCATGACAAGGAACTGCCAGTCGGTCGCCATCCATTGCAGCTTTATTCGCTGGGTACGCCAAACGGTGTCAAGGTCACGATCATGCTGGAAGAACTCCTTGAGCTCGGGCATTCCGGCGCGGAATACGATGCCTGGCTAATCGAAATCAAGAAGGGCGATCAGTTTGGCAGCGGTTTTGTAGCGATCAATCCGAATTCGAAGATACCGGCTCTCATCGATCGCAACTCGTCTGAGCCAATTTCGGTTTTTGAGACCGGCTCTATTCTGCTCTATCTAGCGGAGGAATTTGGCGAGTTCCTCCCAAGGGACATTGCGGGTCGCACTGCCGTGCTTAACTGGCTGTTCTGGCAAGTCGGTAGCACGCCATTTTTCGGAGGTGGTTTTACGCACTTCTACTCGTACGCGCCTGTCAAGATTGAATATGCGATTAATAGATATGCAATGGAGTTAAAGCGCCAGCTCGACGTGCTCAACCGTCAGCTTGCTCCGCATGAGTACATAGCAGGCCGCGAATATAGCATTGCGGACATGGCAATTTTTCCGTGGTACGGAGGCCTTGTAATGGGCTGGTATGACACGGCAGCGGAGTTCCTTTCTGCGCACGAGTACCCGAATGTTATCCGTTGGGCTGAAATGATTGCAGCGCGGCCAGCCGTGCAGCGTGGTCGTATGGTGAATCGGACATGGGGAGACGATCTATCCAAACAGCTTCCGGAGCGCCACGATGCAACCGATTTTCAGACGAAGACACGGGACAAGGTGCCGACATGATGTGCGGATACTCCTGGCAGCGTAGTTGTACGCGGCATGGACGAAGCTTTGGACAGACTCGCTTCGCGTGGCGTCGAAAGGTAGCTGACGCTCGACGTGTAAGCGTTAGCCGATTGCGTCGCGCCATTTAAGGGTGATTTTTCAACGGTTGGAATCGCGCAGCTCTGGGCAATAAATGCTGTAGTTCCCTGACCATGAGGCCGAAATGCATCATTTTTGCGATTTTCAATATCGCTAAGGATGCGGGGCGAATTCGAGATCGAACGCTCCTCATGCCATCTGAATCGATCTCGGAAGTACTTCCCGAAGGTGAATACCATGAAGACGTTGTCAGAAATTCGCAAGCTTGCCATTGTAATAGCTGCGTCGTTCGCGGCAGTAGCGCCGGCTGTTCACGCGACCACCCAAACGGAGGACGGTGCAGGTTCGGCTCGCGTCGGCCAGCAAGGCTACAATCAGAATGACGAAATGCGTGCTCCGGAGAATCAGGGCATGACTGATGTGCGATACGCCTCATCAAAGCCGAATGCGGCGTATAGCGCAAATGCATCGGGATCGACACAGGCTCGCGAAGCCCGCGAGATGACTGTGAGCACGTATTCTCCGCCAATTGTGGTAATTCGGCGCTGATTGGCCACGCCCCGACGGGGTACAGATTGTGAGTGCACCCAGAAAGCGGGAACACGACGGGGCTCGCCACCGGCGGCTAACATATTCCGCCACAATTAGAGCAAGCGGGGGATATGCATGCTGAACCGATACACGGATAATGAAGGAGCGGAAACATGAACAAGGTGATGATGTACAGCCGGCAAATTTGCCCTTACTGCGATATGGCTGAACGTCTTTTGCGGTCGCGCGGTGTCGACCAGATTGAAAAAATCATGATCGATACGAACGCTGGAACACGGGAACAGATGATGACCCGCACAGGCCGTCGGACAGTTCCGCAGATCTATATCGGAGAAACGCATGTAGGGGGTTTCGATGATCTTGTTGCACTCGATCGCGACGGTGGGTTGTCGCCGCTTCTCGGCAACGTGGCTTAATTCTCTAACGCGGCGCATCGGCGGGTCGAGACGCGCAGAAGTATTGCCACGCGTGAAGTAAACCAGATGAGGAAATCCCATGTATCACCAGGCTATTTCGCAGTGCGTACACGCTTTGAAGGCTGTTGAGATTTTTCTCGACAAAGCGGAGCGCCATGCGCAGGAGAAGAATTATGACGTCAACGTCCTTATGTCAGGCCGTTTGGCTCCTGACATGATGCCCTTCACCTATCAGGTTCAGAGTGCTTGCGATTATGTGAAAGCGGGAGCCGCTTGGCTGTCGGAGCAGAAGCCGCCAATGCATGAGGACACCGAGCGAACAATCGATGAGGTGCGCGCGCGCATCAGGAAAACGGTGGAGTTTGCGCAGAGCGTGACAGCAGAACAGTATGCGAACGCAAATGAGCAGAAAGTGAAAATGTCTTGGGCTCCCGGTAAAGTTTTGGAGGGGCAGGTTTATCTTTTGCAAATGACAATTCCAAACGTCTACTTTCACGTCGCGATGGCTTACGCCATACTACGTCAGAACGGCGTTGACGTTGGCAAGATGGATTTTTTAGGGGCAATCGATTTTATTGATGCCTGACTGCCTTGGCGCCAGAGAGGCAATCGTCAAGTGAGCCGGGTTTCAGCAAGCGACCGATGAAATTCAACAGTCGAACGAAGATCAGACTGCCATCATCGCAGCGAGAAAGAAGTCAGGATGTTTAAAGCTTCTCCATTTCTTTCGGGGGAAGAGCATTCAGACGCGAGTCTCAAACCTATAGAGGGATTAGACAATGAATGAATCAATCAAGCACATCAGCGACGCATCTTTCGAACAGGATGTCGTCAAATCGGATAAACCCGTCCTGCTAGATTTTTGGGCAGAGTGGTGCGGTCCGTGCAAGATGACTGCGCCCGTCCTCGATGAGGTCGCGAAGGATTACGGTGATCGCTTGCAGGTCGCCAAGATCGACGTGGACGAACATCAGATGACGCCAGTCAAGTTTGGCGTACGCGGAATACCCACGCTGATTCTCTTCAAGAACGGTGCGGCTGTTGCACAAAAGGTCGGCGCACTCTCCAAGTCGCAGCTTGCTGCATTCCTTGACGCGAATCTGTAACAGTATTGTCTGCAGGCGCTGCTGCTATCAGCGCTCTTTGCAATCGCGCGGTGCGGCATAGAGGGAGAAAGGGCAGTCGTCAATGCGCGAGGCGAATGTCTAGTGCGCTTTTGTTCAATTCGCAAGGATCTCGTCAGATGCCACGACGTCGTTCAGACGGTTAAGGTGCCGCAGTGCCTAGAACCGAACGGGCGGCGTCAGTGCAGTCGGCGAGCGAAATGCACGGCTGCCGTGACGCATATACCTCAGACCGGGCGAGCGTAGCATGGTGTTCATCGGATGCAGTATGGATTGCCTGCTTGTCTTACGGCGATCCGCTAGCGTTGACTGGCATTAGTCTTCCTCCCCGCTCTCAGCAGCTTGCGGCTGCCGCGATGGGCACGGAGAGGATGAGTTCCTGCCGCAAGAATATTTTCCGCCGCGTTGATGTCGCGATGGTGTTGTGCGCCGCACTCGATGCAGGCCCACTTCTTCCAGACCCTTCGAGCCTATGCGCCTTTTGCTGCAACTATAGGCCCGGGTTGAACACGCTTCATCGACCTCGTCAAACCTCGCGCCGGCGTGATCGCCCCTGTACTGAAAGCGAGCGGCGAGCGCCGGAAGGACTTCTGCCAGCGCAGCCTGCCATCCTGGCCTGCTTCCGGCGGTCGGCGTACTCTTTGCAGACCGCCTGGACAGGGGGAATGTCCGGTCTCGCCTTGCCACCGCTTTTGGTGAACGGATGGGAGTCGGAAGCCGAGCGGAACCGTCGCTCACGCTCCCATATCTTTAACAAGAGCTCGTTGCAATAGTTTCGCAGGAAATTTACGGCGCATGCTTTTTCCCACAATTGTGATGCGTGTTTGTCTTTGAGGCGAAGATGGAGAACGTGAGCGGTGTGCTACATGTGTTGGATGCGGTTGCTTCTCTGTATATGCACATCCTCAATTCTCTTTGGAAAATCAGCAGAATCCCCCTTCGTCGTTTGCAAAGGGATTTTCATCCCCGGCCTGAAGACCGAGGTCTTCAAACTAAGCGCATGATAATCCAGTAGCCGTTCGCGGGGCATAAACGGCGTTTTATTTGATCTCAATCTGAATGTTTATTCAATAATCGACTCATGTACCAGAATGAGTTTAGGAAAATGCCGAATTCGTCAAAGGCAACGACAGCGTGGCAATCGTGGGCAATATCAATGAGAAGGAGCTCCGACCGTCATCGAGTAACGACCCAAACTCATCTCGGCTATCTGGCGAGTCGGGCTTCCATTTCGCCTGGCTTCATTCATCGAGACCAGCTTCTGATCATTGGGATCCGCAGATCGGTAGGTCACCTTTTCCTGAACTAATTGCGCCCTTACATCTTCGTTCAAAGCCGGTGGAGTTGATTGAGCGAAAGATGACACAGCCGGAATAAGGATAGCTGTGGCGACGATCAGTTGAGCAAGTTTCATAACGCTTCCTTCAATGTTTGTTCCACGAACACTCGGTTACAGATTTGATGAATGAAGTGTAGACCGGTAACTGCTCAAAACTGAGCACAATCAGCGCAATTCATTGTTGTCGGCTTATGTACGACTCGCAGGCATGAAGAAGAAGCCGGAAGTGCTGCGATTACCGTGATCAGTCGCCTGCGTGATGAAGGATGGCGTATGGCCACTCGTAACTGCCCGGAAGAACCGTTTTGAGTTGCGATGAATGTCTTGGCACGTCGTGTCCAACAAAAATTGGCGGGCACCATCGCGGCGACGCCACTTGCCCAGAGCAAGGATGCCCATGAATGAGCGCTTACTGTTTTCCTTGCTTTGCTGACTCGCAAATTGTCATTCGTGCGAATCCGAGTGGCGTACGTCCGATAGCGATAGCGTGGCTCTATCTCGATCAGGCTTGGTTCGATATTGTCGGATGCCGGCTGTTAGTGATTCTGCCTGCAATGCCGTAGGGACGACATAGATGGCATGAACTTGTTCCAGTCTCCACGTATTTACGCTGAGGCAGAAGCAGGAGCAGAAGCGAAGGTTTCATGCATCTGCAGCCATGTCCACGATGAATCCAGTGAGTCGCCCAACATTCGCTGATTAAAACGTTTATACGAGGTGTGCCACCGACAAACTGGATCAATAGCTGGGAAGGTACATACTATATCGGGCTGTACTCGCCATATCCGTCGGGCCATTCAGTCAGCACCTCAAATCCGTTTTCGGTGACGCAGACCATATGTTCCCATTGCGCAGAAAGGGAGTGATCTTTTGTGACAACCGTCCAGCCATCTGGTAACACTCGAGTGTCTGATTTACCAGCGTTCAACATCGGTTCAATTGTGAAAATCATACCCGGTTCGAGCGTTAGTCCTGTCCCTGCGCGACCGTAGTGAAGCACCTGTGGCTCGTCGTGGTAAACATCTCCGATGCCATGGCCACAGTAATCGCGCACGATGCTAAATCCTTCACGATGCGCGACCTGCTGAATGGCATAACCGACGTCCCCAAGAGTTGCTCCTGGCTTCACGGCCCGGATACCGGCGCGCGTCGCTTCGTAGGTAGTCGTGACGAGACGGCGGGCGAGCACGCCCGGCTGCCCGACGAAGTACATGCGGCTCGTGTCGCCGAACCATCCATCCTTGATAAGTGCTACGTCTACATTGATGATGTCTCCAGCCTTAAGCAACTTGGAAGACGGGACGCCATGGCAGACAACATCGTTGACCGACGCGCATATCGTTTTCGTGTAGCCGTGATAGCCGATATTGGCAGGAACAGCCAGCAGGACATCCACTATGTAGTCGTGGCAACGCCTGTCCAATTCATCAGTCGAGATCCCCGGTTTTACGTATGCCGAGATCATCTGGAGAACTTGTGCTGCGAGCCGCCCCGAGGTACGCGCCATTCCAATTTCTTCGGGTAGGCGAATCGAGACTTCTGTCCCAATCATCATGCGGCCTCGCTGACCGATTGATCGGGAAGTGGGAGCGCTTGTCCGCCCGATTCTTTCGCGGCCTCGATGAGCATTGCGCACAGCTCACCATAGGACTTCGCGGGATTTAATTCGGCCAACATGCCAACGCGCAACCAGTGTTCGGCCTGTGAGTTGATCGAACGACAAAGTGCTCCGCTGGTGGAACGGAGGTTAGCGTGCATTTGTTCCGAGATCTTGATGATTCCTATGTGGCCCCAAATAAGCGTAACGTATATACGGAACGTGTAATAGCAGGAAGCGCAGAAGCCTGCTGCGAGGAGAGCTGCGGCGGGATGGTCGTCCATGCGAAAGCGGACGGTACAGTAGATCACTGCGACAACCTGGCCGACAACCTGGCGGCTCTGCGAATTGCGCTGCCTTGGTGGTGCTGCCGCCTACAACGCCAGCAACCGATTTGTTCGCCGCACATCTTTGAATGTGTCGACTTCAGTCATAACAAAGTGGTTGACTTGCACTCGACACCAACGACTCCCTGGTTTGCGTTGAACGTGGCCAGCCTTCTTCCAATGATGCGGCATTTCGTAAGCAAAACCGCACGCAGACGGATCATACGAATCGCCGCGCGCGGTCTGCCAGACAACCTGTTGCTTATCGTCAGATGATTTCAAGCGCCAGCGCAATTCCCTGGCCGCCGCCAATACATAGAGTCACGATGCCGCGCTTCAGGCCATCGCGGCGCATCGAATGGATAAGGCGAGTAGTGAGTATCGCGCCCGTCGCACCGATGGGATGACCGTGTGCAATCGCGCCGCCTTCAACATTGATGATGTCGTGCGCGAGCCCCAGCTTTTGTGAAACGGCAAGTGGCACTGCGGCGAACGCCTCGTTGATCTCAATGCGTTCGATATCACTCAACTTCCAGCCGGCCCGTTCCAGCGCGATCGGTACAGCGGGCACTGGCCCGAGGCCGAACATGCCCGGCTCGACCGCCGCGATACCGAAGGCAACGAGGCGCGCAGACGCTTCGATGCCATGTGCGTCCGCATAGTCGCGTCCTGCAACGATCATCGCGGCCGCGCCGCTGTTAAGGCCCGGCGCATTACCGGCCGTGATCGTGCCTTCGGGACGAAAAGCGGGGCGCAGCTTTGCGAGCGTTTCGACAGTGGTGTCCGGACGCGGCTGCTCGTCGCGCGCAAAGTTGACCGTACCTTTGCGCCCCTTAACCTCGACGGCGACCAGCTCTGCGTCGAACGCACCGCGCTCCTGCGCAGCCACGAACCGTTGCTGCGAACGCGCCGCCCATTCGTCCTGCGCGACGCGCGTCAGTTCGGCTTTCGTTACGAGATCCTCTGTGTGCCAACCGGAATGCTCATTCGAGAACGCATCCACGAGACCGTCTCGCAACATACTATCGTGCATCTGTGCGTTTCCCATGCGGTTACCCCAACGCCCGCTTTCAAGCAGGTAAGGCGCACGGTCCATGTTCTCCATACCGCCTGCAATAGCCACGTTGCCGAGTCCGAGTGCAATTTCCTGCGCCGCCGAAACGATCGCCTGTGCACCCGATCCACATACACGGTTCACCGTCAGGGCCGGGACCGGGATCGGGACACCGCCATCGATCGACGCCTGCCGCGCGGGATTCATCTTGTTGCCTGCCTGGATCACGTTGCCCATTACCACCGACGACAACGTGTTCGCATCTAGCCCGCTGCGGCGCAGCGTTTCGCGCACGACGATCGCGCCGAGCTGCGTGGCCGAAATGTCTTTCAACGAACCACCAAATGCGCCAATCGGCGTTCTGACGGGGTAAGCAATCACTACATCGCGTGCATTCATAGCAACTCCTCTGGTTGAAGTATCAATGTTCAGCACCCCGTGCAAACGAGGCGTTCATTTACGCATGCCGTCAACTGGCAACGACGTTTGTCGACGCGCCCACGAAGGTCTGCTGCAAGAGATCATCTAACGCTGCCAGCACATAAGGCCAAGGGATGCGCTCCTGTTCGAGTCGCACCATGTAGCTCCATCGATGTTCGCGAAGACCTCGATAGACGTCCGCTTCGCTCGCGGTTAGGTGTTCCATCACGACGTCGGAAGACTGCTCAGTTTCTCTTGCCCATAAATGGTGGTGATTCAAAAGAGTAGTCTCGTCCATCATGAGCGAGCGAATGCCATGGACAATACGTCTGGCCTGATTGAGGATGAAAAAGCCGTGCGTATCGATGTCGCCCCAGTAGATGCATACCCTGCATGCCTGCAGCCAGGTCAACTGTTTGATTACACTTACTGCGTTTCCCAATCTGATAAAGGCAATCGCTCCCGGTCGATCTGGAAGTGCGAGCCCAGAGTCACGATTTTCAACCAGAAGCACGGTCGAAGGCTCAAGCTGAAGCTGGGCTAACTCCTCGATCGGCGCTTCGATGTCCCGCAATCCGCCGGTCTTTGCGCGAAGGCGAGGGCAGAGGACCAGCAGACGGAGTCTGATCGGCGGTCTACGCAATCCACATAGATCATGAAAGTCGTCTTCGGCACATGAGACGATCGACTTCAGAATCGTGGAGACCACCCCGATGCGTTGCTCGATCCATTTGGTATCAATTCCCTCAAGTGGAATTTGCCGTAGATATATCCCCGATGACCTGTTTGCTTCGAACCACCCCAACAATCTCACCAGCCGGTCAAAATCGTCCTCGGTGTAATCAACGATGACATTTAGTCGGTTTCGTACTGCTGGAAGACTCTGAGGCCAACGCTGCAGCAGCTCCGCGTACCGCTTTACGGCTGTTACCCAACGCCGACTCTCGCTGATGGCAGCGGCAACATCGCAGGGGGAGGCAAATATCAACGAAACGGGAATAGTCTGCGCTCCTATTCGGGACCAGTCTCGAATTTTCCATTTGACCTCCCCGGGATGCGCCCACTTACGCCATTGTTCTACCCAGTTTCGTACTCCAGCCGGATTATCGAACACGTCCCGTTGGTTCGGGGCACCCAAAGAGAGCGAGAGCGGCCAGATACCGTCTCCGGCGATCCAGTTTTGAAATTGATTACTGAATCGCCGGGCCAGAGTCTCAAGGAGCCTGTCAGGCAGCGTCAGCTTCATCGTCATTCTTCATGTCGGGAGTGAACTTGAGACGTAGAGTTTCCGAATCGTAGTCGATCGGTATGACGGCCGATTGAACAGAGCCGGAGAGCGTGGTTTCTCCATCCAGAAAAAGCGAATGAAGCGATGCGATCACGACCGGCGCTTTCGTGGCGCTCAACAGCTTCCAAAGTGGCTGCTCTTTAAGAGCCTGCAAGGCAGCGATCGCTCCCAAGGTCTTCATCGGCCATCCCCACAGACGGGCGCCATTGAGACGCCAGAATCTAGTGCTACAGGCAAAAACCAGAAGAGACACCCAAACGGAATGTCAAATCAGGATTATAAAGATAATACTTCAGAAGAGGCGACGACACAGGCCTAGATTCTGCGATAGCATACACTTGCTGGTCGCAAAACGCGTAGACAGCGAATTGATGCGTTCTCGTTCTTTTCGGCGTTTGATTGCAGTGACAGGACTGAGGAGAGCGAGTGCGATCGATGAAGTGAATTTGGGTGCGAAAAGCGTACTGACGGTGGAGTCAATAGAAGGGCCATCGCCAATGCGATGTACGTCGCTATCGCGACGTCAGCTTGGCATATAACGTGCTGATGGCGGGACGCCATCAGCCTGCAGGAAGTGTCCTAATTCCTGCTGTGCCGCGCGCCTCCACCAGCAACTGAGGATGGTAAGCATATCAATTTCGACTTGCTCATTCTCGCGTTCCAATTGACCGAGTCATGCAAAGCGCCTGGCGCAGTTTCGGCGCGCCCGTCATCTGAGATAGCGAGGATAAGTCGATAAGCAGGCGTTCAATGATTGACGCCTGTGGAAGCACTGTGCCAAAAAAACGGGTCACGATCGAATCCTGGATCAGGATGGTCGGGAAATTTTCTACGTCCAGATCGTCGAAGAGATCGGCGTGATCTTCAACGTCGATCCACACGAAGCACATATCCGGATGTCCGACTGCAAGTTTGGCGAAGTCTGCACGATACTCGCGACAGGTTCCGCACCACTCAGCGCACAGGCAGGCGACAAGCGGCGTGCCTGGCACGGCAAGGCGCTCGGCGATTTGTCCGGCGTCAGTATCGGGGTTCAATACAGGCATGCGAGATTTCCAAAATAGTCTTCTTGTGGAGCATAACTACTCGAACTTGCGTGAACGTAGTAGCGGCGTGCCTCGCTCTTGACGATGCAGTCATCCGAAATGCCGAGCACCAGGAAGCGGCCCATAGTGTTAAGGCGCAAATAGTCCAACCTGGCGGAAGTGGCAGCAAGCTTTCCGCGCGGCCCAGCGCCTCATCGGATGCCTTCAAGGGAAAGGAGCGTTTCCTTTGCTGGCAGGCCGCCAGCGAATCCAGTCAACGCACCCGAAGCACCTATGACACGATGGCAGGGGGCAATAATGGAGATCGGATTACGTCCGTTTGCCGCGCCTACCGCGCGGACCGCCCTCGCGTTACCAATCTGTGCCGCGATCTCACCATATGTTCGGGTTTCTCCATACGGGATGTCGAGCAAAGCGCGCCACACCTTCTTTTGAAAATCCGTCCCGATGAAACAGAGAGGCATGTCGAATCGGTTGCGTTTGCCGGCGAAATACTCACCTAACTGACGCTCTGCCTGGTCAAGAGTAGTGTCCTCAACCGCCTCACGCATTGAACCGAGCCGAACTCTACCAGGCCGCTCGTTCTCCCAAAGGATGGCTGCCAATTCTGACCCTCTGGCGACCAGCGTCAGTTTGCCTACAGGCGAGTCGACGATTTTGTACAGATACTCCATATCTTGCTCCTGTATCTCGATGTGCTCAGCCTGAGAAACTCTGCGAACAGGTCGAGAGCCAAGGACGACCGTGACCGCAGCCCCCTCGTGCGTGACGCAACGATGTCAAGTGATTCAGACCCCTCGGATCCACGGATATCATCGCTTTGGGGTGCCCGAAGTGAAAACCCCAACTCGGATCAGAAATGCCGTGGCACTTTTTCGTTCAGTTCACGGTTGGCTGTACAGGCAGGCATTGTGATTCTGGCTTAAGAGAGGCTGTATGGGGCCGGGATTGGTGGCGATGGAGCGATTCACCAGAACCCCCACGCCAATCGCTACACTGCGATCGCCGTTGCTCGCGAAATCCACAGTACGTCACGCTCGCTACAGCATTGGCCCACAATGTGTTGCAACTTCATGTGGATGTTGTTAATAATCTATCATAAATCGTCCAGATTTACCTGTGAAGCGTCGAGAGAGCCTACTCAGAAGCGGGGAATACGCTCGATATTGAGGATCGGATCGCAGGAGCAACAATAGTACTTTCGCCCGTATTCTTCGTCTGGCAGCATAATCAGCGAAGTGATCCAAGCTGCAAATGGTCCGGTTACATCCGAAGGTGCCGAACACAATCGTGCGGCACGGACGGATCCTAAGGCCGGGTGGGTACTCCTTCCTGTACGCGGAGCACTGGCTCAGTATCTGCCCACTCTTCGTCGGAATAGAGGCGCGAACGAGTTAGAAAGCGTATCCCTTCTGCTCCATCCAGCGAAAACGCCCCTCCGCGTCCTGGAATAGCATCAATTATCAGCTGTGTATGCTCCCAGTATTCAAACTGCGCAGCGCTCATGTAGAAAGGGCAGCCATCAATTTCGCCAAGTTGCACGTCTGATCCGCCAACCATGAATTCGCCCTTCGCGTAGCACATCGGGGAACTACCGTCGCAACAGCCGCCGGATTGGTGAAAAATTAGTGGGCCATGTTTGCTGCGCAGTGTAGCGATTAGCTCCAGCGCAGAGGGTGTGACAGTCACGCGCGGGGTGCTCATAACCAGTATCTCCTTTTGGCTGCGGACTGCACTATCGTGTGGCCCGCGCTCGCATGATGGGCGCTGTTGACGGACGCGCCGTACGGCGCGCCCTTGTATCGGTGACGACCCGGCGATTAGAAAAAGCCCAGCTTCTTCGGGCTGTAGCTCACCAGCAGATTCTTCGTTTGCTGGTAGTGGTCCAAGGCCGCCTTGCACATTTCGCGACCAATGCCCGATTGCTTGTATCCGCCAAATGCTGCATGCGCCGGATACAGGTTGTAGCAGTTCGTCCAGACACGGCCTGCCTTGATCGCACGGCCCATGCGATAGCAAGTATTGGCATCGCGCGACCAGACACCCGCACCAAGCCCATAAAGCGTGTCGTTCGCTATTTTCAGCGCGTCGTCGGCATCCTTGAAGGTCGTCACAGCAACGACCGGCCCAAAGATTTCCTCCTGGAACACCCGCATGCGATTGTGTCCTTTGAGGACAGTTGGCTGCACGTAGAACCCGTTGCTGAGATCCCCTGACAATTCGGTCCGATTTCCGCCAGTCAGCACTTGTGCACCTTCCTGGCGGCCAATATCGAGATAGGAAAGGATTTTTTCCAGCTGCTCGCGCGACGCCTGTGCGCCCATCATCGTGTCGACATCGAGCGGGTTGCCCTGTTTGATCTTCGCTACGCGGACGAGGGCACGCTCCATGAAGCGATCATAAAGTGATTCCTGGATCAGCGCACGGCTCGGACACGTACAGACTTCACCTTGATTCAGCGCGAACATGGCGAAGCCTTCGAGCGCCTTGTCAAGGAAGTCGTCGTCCTGTGCGGCGACATCCTCGAAGAAGATGTTGGGCGACTTTCCACCAAGTTCGAGCGTCACAGGGATTATGTTCTGCGACGCGTATTGCATGATCAGGCGCCCTGTGGTGGTTTCGCCAGTGAACGCGATCTTGGCTATGCGGTTGCTTGATGCGAGCGGCTTGCCAGCCTCGAGTCCAAAGCCTGTAACAATATTCAGCACACCCGGAGGCAGAATGTCGGCGATCATCTCGGCGAGCAGCATGACGCTCAGCGGTGTCTGTTCGGCCGGCTTGAGCACCACGCAGTTGCCCCCAGCCAATGCCGGCCCCAGCTTCCACGCTGCCATCAGGATCGGGAAGTTCCACGGGATGATCTGGCCGACAACACCGAGTGGTTCGTGATAATGGTACGCCACCGTGTCAGCATCAATTTCAGAGAGCGATCCTTCCTGGGCGCGAGTGAGGGATGCAAAATAACGGAAGTGGTCCGCCGCGAGTGGGATATCTGCTGCGCGTGTTTCGCGGATCGGCTTGCCGTTGTCCCATGTTTCAGCGGTTGCGAGCACCTCCAGATTCTCTTCGATCGTATCGGCGATACGGTTCAGCAGCCGCGCGCGCTCGGCCGGGGAAGTGGCGCCCCACGCGGGCGCGGCCTTGTGCGCGGCGTCGAGCGCCAGTTCGATATCCTGTGCAGTGGAGCGCGCATGACGCGACAGAATGGCGCCGGTGACCGGCGTAATGTTTTCGAAATATTCCCCTCCAACTGGCTCCAGAAACCTGCCACCGATGAAGTTGCCATACTGGGGTTTGATGCTTAGGCGGGTGCCAAAGGTTTGAGGCGTAATCTGAGTTTTGGTGTCCATCGTGCTGTCTCCGGGTTATAAGGTCCGCTAACATGCGGCGCCGGATGCCTATAAAGCAAAGAGCGGGCCATATAATGTGTCGTATGAACATACTCCAGGTGAAGCAGGGGTTTTAGGGCGGTTAAGTGGCATTTTTCGTCCGTCCGAAAGTGCTTTGTGAAAGCGCTTGGTCCTGTGCACTGTCGCAAGATGCGACATCGTCGCGCGACGGCATTCCTGAAATGCGACGATAATCAGGCAGGCTCACGCGCGAGGCCATGAAAGGAGACACCAATGACCGTTCACACAAGTGTTCGCACACAAAGGCCAACGCTCGCTGCCGCGAGGATGCAGTTTGCCGAGCAGGGCGCCGTGCCTGTAGGCAGCGTGGCAGAGCCCATCCTCCGTTCGTGGCGACGCTGTGCTGATCTCGGCTTCGACATGCACGATGCTCGTCATCGCCAGGAAGTTGTGACTGCCGCTGAATTGCGCTTCGCGCAGCAACGCAACGACGTATTGCAGCGGTTTTGCGCGCCAGCTCTTGATCGATTGGTTGAATTCGCGCAGCGCAGCGACGCTCTGGCGATACTCGCCGATGCGCAAGGTCTCGTGCTGGAGACTCGCGGCGACCCCGTCTTTGCTGTTCGCGCGTCTCGCGTCGCCTTGATGCCGGGTGCGCGCTGGGACGAAGGTGAGGCAGGCACCAATGCGATTGGTACGGCGCTCGCCGAAGGGCGTGCAATTATGGTCCACGGCGCGGAGCACTTCTTCGAACCGAACCACATTCTGACCTGCTCGGCAATGCCGATTAACGATCCGCGTGGCCGCATGCTCGGCGTACTCGATTTATCGGGGCCGGCTCGCGATGTTCCCCGAGCTCTGGAACGCGTGCGAGAAGCAGTGGATCTCGCTGAGCATGCGCTGTTCGAGCACGATTGCGGCAACTGCACAGTGCTGAGACTGCATCGCGAGGCAAGTTTGCTCGGCAAGTCATCCGAAGCGCTGCTCGCTTTCGAGGATGACGTTCTGGTAGCAGCTAATCGCTATGCGTTGGCATGGCTCACACTGGAATCGACCGCGCTAGGAGTGTTTCGTTATCAGGATATCTTCAGCGGCGACCTACGCGATATTCACGAGATGCGTCATACACGCGATGGTTTGGCATTCCACGCGCGACTAGACGCGCCGGCGCGGCGCACGCTCGGGACACCACGCAATGTTGCGGTCGCGCGTGACGAAATCGTTCGTGTCGCACCAGTTGTGCAGTCGCGCAAGTCTATCGACTTGATCCTTGACGTGGCGGCGCGCGCGTCGCTATCGCGTGCGATCAGGATGCTCGATGCTGACGTCGCGGTGCTTCTGCAAGGGGAGACCGGAACCGGGAAGGAAGTCTTCGCACGCGAGATGCATGCACGCAGTTGCCGCGCAAGCAAACCGTTCGTCGCTATAAACTGCGCTGCCGTGCCCGAATCACTGATCGAGGCCGAACTGTTTGGCTATGAAAGCGGTGCATTCACTGGCGCACGGCGGCAAGGACATAAGGGGCTGCTGCGTCAGGCCGAGGGCGGTGTCCTGTTTCTAGACGAGATTGGCGACATGCCGCTTCCTCTGCAGGCCCGTCTGCTACGTGTACTGCAGGAGCGGGAAGTCACGCCACTTGGAGGCGCGAGTCCAGTAGCGCTTGACTTTGCCCTGATCTGCGCGACGCATCGTCCATTGTCAGGAACAGGGTCGCCGCAGTTGGTGCGGCCAGACCTATATTTCCGAATCGCTGAATACACTGTCGCGCTTGAGCCGCTGCGTGCACGTTCAGATCGACATTTGATTGTGCGGCGGCTCTGGCAGTCACTTGGCGCAAACACGGCTTTGCCGGGTGAAATTGACGATGCACTTTCCATCTATGAATGGCCTGGCAATTTCCGGCAATTGGTGTCAGTACTACGCGCGCTGAAGGTACTTGCTGGAGAAGGCGGCGTCGTGCAGACAGCAATGCTGCCCGCAGAGATTTTGGCCCGAATCGACACCGGTGCGCAAACAACGAGAGGCACGACATATGACTCACAGTCGAGTCTGAAAATGGCCCAGGACAAGCGCATTGTCTCTACTCTCGAACGGTGCAACGGAAATATTAGCCAAGCCGCTCAGATCCTTGGCATCCACCGCAGCACGCTGTACCGGCATCTGGCATCCTTCCGCGACGAATCTTGATGGAGTGTGGGCTCTACACTCCGATATCGCTGCGCTTTCACCGATGCATCAGCAGAGCAACTTGCGCTCAACTCGGTGTCGTGGCCGTCGATCAGGTTTGCGCGGCTTCAATGCGTACCGCTCGAAACGCTCGTTCGCGATGCAGTTGCATGCCTCGGACATCAGGTGTTCCTTCGACTTGAACTGCCTGTAGAAGCCGCCTCGAGTGAGGCTGGCAGTGTTCATGACTTCGTTAAGGTAGTTCTTTTAGCAGATTTACCATCAGACCGCATGATGGCCGCGTTCGCTTCGAAGAAGTCAGGAATCGACTAGTGACGCGACGACCTCTGCCGCATTCGTCAAAGAAAAACGCACCGTGGAAGAGGGCAATACTGCGATTTTGTCGAGCCTCGGCTATGTGAGCGGTGAGGTTCGATTGGAAGAGTCGGGCGATCGCAAAAAGGTATCTAGACCACGAGCGGTATCTAGTCAGAGATGTTTGCGACGGCGAAGACTTCATTCGGTCGAGTGGCTGCAGTGTCGACGAGACCGGACTAACACGTCTCAAATTTCAAGCCAATTGGTGGCTGCGAGCTTCTTGATGTCCCGACAGCATACCTATCATTGTGCTGTGCTGTGCTGTGCTGTGCTGTGCTGTGCTGTGCTGTGCTGTGCTGTCGTTTGTAGTGTTGAGTACATCCCAGTCTATATCGTCTCAGCACCCCACGGAACCTTACCGTCGACGCTCGGATAGCGACCAATAGCTTGGTCAGCATCCGATGATCGTCCAGCACCAACCATCAGGACGGCAGGATTTCTTCGCTACAGCGCAGAGAGACGAAATAACCGTTCCACATCGTTATTTCATCTCAGCCTGACACATCGCCAAGCCGCGCGGCACTATGATTTTAGGGGGCTGACGCCGAATGACATTTCTCGAGGCGCCGAATGTGCTCGGAATCACGGTCGCGTGAGTGTAGTCTCAGAGTAACTGGCCATTCATAACGATGCTTAGCATGAGGATACGTTCAATAAATTAAAGATTGCGATTGTAAGCTATTGAACTAGTCCTCGAAAGGGGCGTGCGCATACATCCTTACGACGCATCTGTACGGACATCTACGTCCGATCTCTAAAATTGATGTCATTTCGGCCCCATGAAGCAAGTAACAGGAGGATACGATGTTTTCAGTACTGTTCGAAGTTCAGCCGCATTCCGACCAATGGGAAGCTTACTTGGGCTACGCGAAAATGCTCAAACCAGAACTGGAGCAAATCGACGGCTTCGTCGACAACATCCGTTATCGGAGTCTCACCCGGGATGGATGGCTGCTATCTCTATCGAACTGGCGCGATGAGAAAGCGCTCGTTCGATGGCGAACGCAGGGGATGCATCATGGCGTACAGGAGAAAGGTCGCTTCGAGGTATTCAACGACTATCACCTGCGAGTCGGGCAGTTGACCCAAGATACTCAATTGCCTGGCGGATGCGAGCTAAGAGCGCAGCGACTGGATGAAACAGAAACGGGGGATGCGACGACGGTCACTCTGATCAACACAAGACGTGACGCTGATTGGGTGAAAAGTGCGCAGGCAAAGGAGGTCGCACTAGCGCTGGGTTTGCAGGATGGCGCGACTGGCATGGTATCTTGGGACGTGTTCGATGCGGTATTGTCGCCCGGCGACATTATTCTCCTCGCGGCGTGGCGCAGCCACGAGGCTGCTGACACATTCTCGAAGTCAGTCGATTTTCAATGCGTGCGCTTCCGAACCGTGCGAATCGTGCGCGACTACGGCATGTACGACAGGCGTGAGGCGCCACAGTACTATGCTGACGCACAAAGTCCCGCTGTGACCAGAAGTTGACTCGACCTCCAACAATCTGGATGTTTATTGTCATCATGAACGAACTATCTTGGGACGCGACACCGCATCCGAAGCACGTGGTTGCCGCAGGCGACTGTGCATGCACGGGCGGCATCTTCAGGGACAGTTATGCCGTGTGCGGCCAGTTGTCTGACCTGCTTCCGGTGGACGTTGCCATTCCGGGCTGTCCGCCACCACCGATCGAGCTGTTAAGAGGCATTCTCACGGCGCTTCGTTCGAGGCCGGACGTACGCGCACCGTAAGCATTGCAAGAGAGAAATAGTGGGCTGGTTGGGAGCAGGGTTCGATTTGACAGCATTTACAGTGACCGTTTATTTCAACGTGCACAAATCTGCTCATGCACATTGTCGTCGCAGGGCAAACGGTTGTCCCTGCTGAGGGACGCAGCGCAGGTGCCGTCGCCACGGGTGCCTTTCGCGCTCCGGCGCGGCGAGCCACACGGTGTGGCGAGCCAACGCTCGCGCACCACGCCTCTATACGCTACATGAACGCCCCCCAGGCAGCCACACGCGAACCTCCGCTTTTCCTTGCAGGCAGCTCGAGGGTGTGATGACCGCCTCTTACCGAAACACGGATAATCGTGCCGGCGCGTGGCGCACGTTCAGCCAACTTCCGTCCACGGCGGGCAATGACGCCCGCCGCATGTAACGCGTTCATTCTGCATAAGCTTTTCACAATTCCTCGATAGTGACATTGCATCATCTTACGAACTCTGGCAATCGTTTAGCATCCCACTGGAACACGGAAGGCGGAGATGGACCGGCGCGGCTTGCCACGCGTATCATCATTGCATCAGAATCCGATACGTCGCATCGCCACCCGCCGCATGTTCTTCGGGGCTCGAATGCTCGAAGCACCAGCTGCACCCCGAGCAAGAAGCGGACTTGAGTGTCAACACGTTTGTCGCTGTCTCGAGGATTGCATTTTCGAGATATGTCACCGGTTCCAGTATGTGACTGTGGCCCCGTTCCACCCGGGCAGTAGAAAGAGAGGACGAAGACAAATGGCAACCAAAGACCGTTGCAACGAGAACACGGGGTCGGAGCGATTGCCTGACGAAGGGTTTGATACAACTCGACCATCTCGTGATACCGGATCGATTCACGTAAAGATCTCATCATTGCCGGGGCGAGAGTGGGACTTCGACGTCTCAGATAGCACCAAAGAGAACCAGATTCCATCTCGGCATGTCTCGATCGAACAGCGCTTGCCTCAGATGTTTCCTCAGATCAGTTCGCAACGGATTGAGAGGGCGCGGCGTTATGGCACGATCGAACGATTCGAAGCCGGTCAAATCATATATCGGATGGGTGAGCGCAGCCTTGGTGTTCGCATCCTGCTAAGTGGTACTGCTCGACTCACACGGAGGGATGGACTAGGAAACACACACTTCTGGATGGAACTGGGCGAAGGCCATTTTCTCGGCGAGACAGGGCAGTTAACAGGGAAGCCGCACCTTGCTGATGCGCACGCTGTCACCGACGTCGAAGCACTCCTGATTTCACCGGGCAAATTGCGGAGGTTGATGATTGAAGAGGCGTACATCGGTGAGCAGATGATGCGTGCACTTATTCTGCGACGTGCTGGATTGGTGCAGGAAGGTATCGGGCCCGTGCTGATCGGTCCGTTAAAAAATCCGAAACTGGTCGCTCTGGAAGCCTTCTTTCGGCGCGTTACCCATCCTTATCGGATCGTTGACAGCGATACGGGCTTCGACGTGTCCGTACTGGCCGACCCTCCGCCGGGTGGTAACAATGTATGGCCTATTGTTGCGCTTACAAACGGCACTACATTGGTCGATCCGTCGGAAACGGAACTCGCAGGCGCACTTGGCTTGCTGCCCGAGTTCGACGACTCACATGTCTATGACGTGGCCGTGGTTGGGGCTGGACCCGCTGGGTTGGCTACGGCGGTGTATGCGGCTTCCGAAGGATTGTCGGTGGTCGTTTTTGATACACAGGGGCCAGGCGGCCAAGCTAGCGCAAGCGCCAGAATTGAGAACTATCTGGGGTTTCCAACGGGAATATCTGGACATGCACTGTCGTATCGCGCATTCATGCAAGCGGTCAAATTCGGCGCTGAAATTGCCACACCCTCGGAGGTGACCGGACTGAGCTGCGGAGCGAGCCCTTACGAGCTGTCATTACGCAGTGGCGACGTGATCAAGTCTCGGGTGGTTGTAATCGCCTCTGGAGCGGCATACCGTAAGCCAGACATCGAGGGCCTCGATCTGGTCAGGACTCACGGCGTTTATTATTGGGCTTCAGCTATCGAAGGGCATCTATGCGAAGACAGGGATGTCGTGGTGATCGGGGGCGGGAATTCCGCAGGCCAGGCGATTGTCTTCCTATCCAGTTTTGCGCGACGAATACATGTAATCGTGCGGAGAGGAAGCCTCGAAGTAAGTATGTCACGTTATCTCGTAGACCGTATCGCCGCCCTGGATAACGTCTCGCTGCATTTGAACGCGGTGGTCAGGGCTGCGCACGTCGATGAGGAAGGGTTGAGCGGATTGGTGGTCGCGGGTGCCGACGGCGAACAGTTACTGGAAACCCGCCACCTGTTCCTGTTTGTTGGTGCAGAGCCGAACACTGCCTGGTTAGCCCAGTGTGGAGTAGCTGTAGATGAGCGAGGCTTCGTGTTCACTGGCCAAAGATCGCATGGGGCTGCGGTTCAGACGTGTTTTCCCTTCGAAACCAATGTCCCGGGCGTCTTTGCTGTCGGCGACGTACGGTCATCATCGGTCAAACGAGTGTCCGCAGCGGTGGGCGAAGGCGCTACGGTTGTTACCGAGATTCATAGTTTCTTTGCGCACAATACGCAAGTCGGAGCGGCTGGTTGAATCGAAGTTTGAGAGACGTAGCGACCCTCGGAACGTACAGTGGGAGTGGTCTATCTGGAGCGAACTATGAGGCGTCGTGTCCCAAGGCTACCGATAGCGGTGCAATGCCGATATCGAAATGAAAAAAGCTATGAAGCAGCGCGCACCTTTCCTTCTTCATCGATAGTCGTCACCGATGACCACGAACGCGCGAGACAGGATTTTGATATGGCGGCGTGCATATTTAACGTCTCGCGACCGGTCGCGTGACGCTTGCATGATCTTGCTCGCGACACGAAACCGGGCACAGAGTCATAACGGAGGCCTTAGCGGGTCGGCTTGATATCGAATTTGTCGACTGCCACACCGAGATTGACGCCTTCCCCGGTACCTGACAAGGCAATCGATACAGTGCCTTTTGTCAACACTTGTGCCGTCCCGCTCTGAACAACACCAGCGGACGCTCCAGCTTGTGCGTAGCTGCCAAAGACCTCCTTGATGCTATAGACATTGCTGATGTCACCCCTACCGCTGACATGGAACTTGCCGGCTGTAAGGCCGCCGCCATGCATCTGGATGCTCACCGTAGCGCGTTGACCGTTATCGCACGTCACTCGACCGTGTCCTTCAGCGTGTTGGTAGATTGCAGACCAACCCGACAAACTATAAGAGGTGGTTTCAAAAAGACGTTGTAGGGGCTGTTAACTCCATGGGCATCCTGTTAACCTTGAGCATCGTAACGATGAGATCGAGGGGATGGACAAGCCAATCATTGACGATGAATTGTGGAGAAGAATCGAATATTTACTTCCGCAGCCGAAGGCTCGACGCGAGAAGTATCCGGGCCGAAAGCCAGTACCCGATCGCGCGGCTTTGAACGGCATTGTGTTCGTGTTACGTACGGGACTGCGCTGGCGCGATCTGCCTGCCGAAATGGGTTGCGGCTCCGGCGTGACGTGTTGGCGCCGGTTACGCGACTGGCAGCAAGCCGGCGTATGGGACCGATTGCACGAGCTGCTGCTGGCCGAGCTTCGCGGCGCTGGCCAGATCGATCTTTCGCGAGTCATCGTCGATTCATCCTCTGTTCGCGCGATTGGGGCGGGCCAAAAACCGGGCCAAACCCCGTAGATCGTGCGCGACCGGGATCCAAACACCATGTCGCCACCGATGCGAACGGGGTGCCCCTCTCGATCATCCTCACAGGGGCCAATCGCCACGACATCACCCAACTGTTGCCGCTCATAGACGCAATCCCAGCTATTCGTGGCATTCGCGGGCGACCCTTGCAAAAGCCACAGGTCGTCTACGCTGACCGGGGATACGACTCCGAACCACACAGGCAGAGGTTGCGCGATCGCGGCATTAACCCGATTCTCGCGAAGCGGCGCACCGTCCACGGATCTGGCCTTGGAAAGTACCGCTGGGTAGTCGAACGCACACATGCATGGTTCCATAACTTCCACCGTCTTCGAATCCGCTACGAGCAACTGGCGACGATGCATGAAGCCTTCCTCAAACTCGCTGCCTGCATGATCTGCTGGAATACTCTTCAACGATCTGCTCAGGCATTTTGAAACCACCTCTAAGAAATGTGACACTTCACGGGGGCTTTGGCTGCCTGTGCATCTTCCACATGCAAGGTCATGAACGCTCCCGCGCAAAGCAACACAGTCATGGAAAAACCGAAGGCACGCTTGCTCATCTAACGATCTCCTGTTGAATTGGAACTGCGTCTTGTTGGGGATGTGAGATTAAAAGAGCGTAATCACTGACGTGATTGCCTGAAACCAAGCATCAAAAGCTTTTGATTTCGGACGGGACCAATCATAAACAATCTATTCCTCGGCCGCTTGCTAACACTCTCGGAGCAGCCCGAGGGGATGAAATTTCTGTTGCCAGATTGACGCAACACCGAGCAGTGCACCTAAGGCAATGCAGGAGTGAGCGATGCTGCTCTGCAGACGAGCTCCAAGCCCGAGGAGCGCATTCAACAAAGGACTGAACGACGATGAGCTCATCGAACAATCGCAAGAAGCCTGCGTACCCGCACAGCGTTCCGTCAGCACGGCAAGTGATAGGGACCGATTTCCAGGAACCGGGACTAGCCTCAGTCGAGGAGCTGCCGAAAGCCATGCATCGCGGCTGCAGCCTCTCTAGGGTCTTTGCTGCCAAACCCCAGTCGAAGACCACGTCTTTCGCTGTTTCCAACGATGAACGACTCTGAGGTCAGAAGATGAAATTGTCTTGATAGCGCCTTCAGTTGGACGGTTGCAAGGTCCATCGGATCGGCGAACTCGACCCACATAGCAAGCCCCCCCTCTGGCACGACAAATCGGATTCTGTCTTCAAAGTGGCTCCGCAATAACGCGACAAAGCCTTCCCGTCGGCTCCGATAGATGTTCCGTGCGCGTCGGATGTGCCTCTGCAGTTCGCCGGTTTCCATCAGGTCTGCGACCGCCGCTTCAGTCGCCATATCGCCATGACGATCGAACGTCACGATCTGTTTCGCCATCGCGTCGATTGTCGGCTTGCTCGCGACGATGTAGCCAAGTCTGAAACTTGGTGCCAACATTTTCGAGAATGAGCCGACATAGACCGTGTTGGACAGCGAGAAGCCCGCTATCGCAGGCAACGGCTTGGCATCGAAGTTAAACTCGTTATCGTAGTCGTCTTCTATGATCGAGAACTTGTACTGCTCGGCAATAGACAGCAGCTTCAGCCGGCGTTCCGGCGACAAGGTCACCGTCGTCGGATACTGATGCTGCGGCGTAAGGTAAATCGAACTGATCGCCTCCTGCTTGCAGAGATATTCGAGGTGGTCCACGTCGATGCCCTCTGCGTCGAGGCGGACGGGACACACACTCGCGCCAGTCATTGTGAAAGCGCCGACTACAGGTGGGTAGCTGAGCTCTTCGAGGGCGACGCGCTGCCCGGGCGTGACCAGCGTGCGCGTCGTGAGAAAGATCGCCATCTGGCTCCCGCGCGTGAGGCATACATTTTCAGGCTCCACCGCAAGGCCACGATGAGATTTCAGCATCGACGCGATGGCCTCCCTCAATCTCAAAAGACCACGAGGGTCGCCATATTGAAGACTGTTGGAGCGTGAAGCAGAGATCAGGGAGGATCTGTACGACCGAGCGAGCGCCTCAGCTGGCAAGAGACGAGAGTCTGGCGCACCATCGTCAAACGATAGGGAGCCCACGCCTGTAGTGACCATCGGCGAGTCGGTGATTTCGTCGCTGATCGCGTAAAGATGTCGGATGTTGCCACGCGTCGCGAGTGATGGCGGCACATCCCCGTCGCCGTCATCTTCGGGAAGCACCGTCGACACAAACATTCCGCGCTTGGGATCCGACGTCAGCCAGCCTTGCGCTACTAGTTCATCGTAGGCATTCGTCACAGTTTTCCGGTTGATGCCTAAGTCGACGGCTAGCTCTCTGGAACTCGGCAGAACCGCCCCGGGAGAGAAGCGCCTCCGTCTGATTTCCCGGATCAGAGCGTCGACCAGTTGATGCCAAATCGGTGTTTGTAATTGCCGATTCAGCGTGATGGCAACATTCTGCTCCCAGTGCCTGATTCCCGATATGCTCATTCGCTTCAAGCCTCGCGACTAATTTTGAATCCGATTCTCCCCTGTGGCTGTCCGTTCGTTCGACGGGAACGTTCTAATAGTCAAACGCCGCGCAGGTAGGTGGGGCCCCGACGTTGTCGGCCGTGAGGTGTTATTTGAACCACCATCGACGGTGATGCTTGCCGAAGCTTCAGTGATACCGGTCGAGCTTGTCTGCTCCGTGTGGATGCTCGCGCATCACAAACGCGCAGCTCAAAATGTCCTTACCGTCTTGACCTACGAGACGTGCTTCCTCGGGTGCCTATGGCACCCTCAAACATACTTCGACTGCAGCATAGTCAACCGGCGATCGTAACCTTGCCGATGTTGACGGTAACACCCTTGACTTCGAATACAACCGTAATCAGGCGATTCACTTGCTCGAACGGGTTTCCCGTTTGAACAGCCCGCGCCAGGCACCTGCCGGTCTCCTTTGCGCCTGTTTATTGGTGCCGCCCTATCTTTCATACTCACGGTATGTAAAAAGTATATCGACGATTTACGGGTGTCAAGCAGCCGTTTCGTTCGACCCGAAAAATTACGCGCCTCGCATGAGAGGCAAGTAAGCCTCTCATGCGAGGCAGAGCGGGGGGCGGCTAACCTGCCTCGCGACGCCTAGGTTCCCCTGCACAAGCTGACGCCGGACCTCGTGTGGTCCTCCGCTGGGCCTCCGATACAGCTATCCCTGCGGCGCCACCCCGCGTCATTCTACGAAGAGTGGATTCGTCCGTAGCTCTGCTTTCGGCGGTCGCGCGGAAGCGTGAAATGCGCCAGTTACGCGGTCTCGTTTGTAATATCAACGGAATACTGAAGCTATGCGTTTTGTGATTTCCTCGGCAGCGGCCAATGCTTTTGCAACCGTTACGGCCACGGACGCACACTGTATTCGACGGGGAGTCGATATCAGACGAGCACTTATTTCCGCAGGCCTCGCAATAGCACCTCGACTTGGCGTCCCATGGCGACTCTCGCCCGTTCGCGATCGTCGGCCCGCGCGGTGACCATAATGCCTTCGCACATCGCGCCGAAAAGGAGATAGGTCAACGATGCGACGTCGTTCGATGCGAGTTGGCCTTCAGCGGCCGCCGCCTCAAGACCTGTGCGGAAGAGTTGGACTGAGGAGTTGGACTCGATCTTTCGCACGACCTCCCAACCCAAGACCGCCGGTCCATCGAGCAGATAGATCTGGCGCAACGCCGGATTAAGACACGCGTCTAGAAGGAGCATGCATTGTTTTTTGAGTCGGCTCCAGGCATCTGGAGCGCCGGCTGCTGCGGAACGGAGATGCTCCGTCAAGGCTCGCTCTTCGATCTCGAACACGGCTCTGAAGATGCCCGATTTGCTTTCGAAATGATGGTAGTAGGCACCTTTCGTGACTCCGGCGTCGGCGACAATCTCGTCGATCGAAGTCGCCGCATAACCACGGGTCCCAAACATCTCTTGGGCCGATTTCAGTAGAAGAGCCCTGGTGGCGTCCGATCTTTCCGCTTGTGTCCGCGCTTTTGCCATCGACGATTTCACTACCTGACGATTTGAAATTTCGGCATTTTCAACTTTTCCGTCGGAGAAGGTTTTACCATGCCGTCTGCTTTGCCTGTCGAGGCCCTCGACCGTGAGGGCGACGTTTTCGACCATTCTACATTCTCGCGAACAGGCTTGGCCGCATCCATGAGAGGCCATGTCCTCGAGACGCTGTTTCGCACAATCGTCCAACGCGTTTCGACGTAGGGCTGGCTGGTGAGAAATGATTCGCCGTCGATGCGAGCCAGATCGAGCCGGAAAAGAAACGAACAGCGCTCTGCAGCTGCTCGCGCGAACATCGATGGAAACGATCTTGGCCGGGATCCCCATAGTGCACGAGTATCTCGTCAAGCAAGACGGGTCGGCTTGGTGCGCACGCAGTGAGCTCAAGAGCAGTGGTGTTTGAACACGCTGGCCTGGACGATTGGACGTTCGATTCACGAGGGATGCTCGCGAAATGGCCACGACATCACCATGACTAAGATCTGCGTGACTTCGCGACGGCAGAGGAAGAAGGTCGAGATGTTCGTTGTGCATCCTTGTCATGCTGAAGATGCGCTCGATGCACCTTTATGCCTCGAAGGGCGCCCCTCTGTCGCCAAAGGGGCGCACATTCAGGATCTCATAACGTTCCGAGAGACCGCCCGCGTATCGATGAGGTTCTCGTTTCTGCACGCTTAGCGCGTTGCGCGTGTGCTCAGATGAAAAGCACACCTATCTTCCCCCGGCCGATGAGATCGCGGCCGTCCTCGGGTCAGGCGGCGTCAAAAATGATTCTGCTGACGTATGCTTGAAGAGTGGCGAACGTGGTTGAAAAGTCCTTCACTCTTCAATCAGCTTCTTGCAAGGCTGCGAACGAACGCATCAGTAGGAACGGCGGCGGCGCGGCAGACCGATGCGGCATCGAAGAGAAATAGCTCGTAGTCACACCGTTCGTCACGGAACGTGAAGTCCATGAACACGGGGACGGTGACGCGCTTGCCGTTGGCCTTATGCCCCTCAAATTCCCCAGTGAGGGTAACCGAGATCTTACCAAGCACAAGGATATGCCCGTTGTGCTCCCACTGGTTGTCCAAGGACACCGAGTAATCAGGAAAGATCTTGAAGAAGGTAGTCAGAATATTTCTCAGATTCGTCTCACCTTTATAGACACCATCAAAGCAGGGTATGTCTAAAACCATCTCGGGGTGATAGAGGCGCATCGCCTCGTCCAAATCCTGGCGACTCTTGGCTGCACCAAGCTTTGCCAAGACCTCTGCGTTCGTCAGTTGCTTTCCTGCGATAGAGACTTCCATAACGCACCTCCGTTGATGTTGCATTGTGGCCAACTGGCCGCTGCCTCGTTCGACCGCATAAATACTGTGCGTGACCACTTGGCAGAATACGTACTCGTCTGAATCCCCCCGCTACGTGATGCCGGATCTCTCCACGTCCTCGGCCTGGTGTGAGTGGACCGTTTGCATACTGCAAGTATGTAACCAGGCGCAGCTCGATGTCAACGTCGATGGCCCAGGGTATCCCCGCTAAGCGTAGCGAGACACTTTGCCGCTATCGGGCCAGTTGTTAAGGACCGGGTTCTGAGTGGATATCAAGAAATTCAAGTCCGTCTCATCTACTGATAGGCGCGTATTCGACGAGCGACGACGCAAAGCCGGAGCTGGCGAGTGCCGGCGAGCCGAAGAGCCCGCAGAGGTGGCCTGGTACAGAATCGATCGCTTTCGTTGCCGCGCCGCTTGCGCGCGAGATAAGTGCTCCACGAAGCGTTCGTATTCGGTGTGACGAGAGTAGGCCAGCAACTCCGGGCGAGCGGCGTCCGCGCTCTACAGGTCAAGCGGCGTCTGCCGGCTCGCTCATGTCGTTAGGACCGGACCGTCACTCGGTGGGTTATTGCCGAAGCTGAGCTTAACTTGACACCGACATATTTCTCCAGCGCCCGGCTGTCAGATGATTTCGTTATCAATTATGGAACTCATCTGTCGCCATGCGCAGGCTGGACCCCAAAGTCTTTCCAAACTGGCCCGCGCGCGTCCGTCGAGTGCTTGCAATGATGATGTCTGGATGTGTGTTCGCTTCCAGTGTCGAAAATAGCTTGGCAGTTTTAAAGACTGTCTGCTCCGTTGGTCGGTACTGAATACGCAACCGTGTACTCTCATTATCTATACGAGGCTCGTATGCGATCGTCCGACGTTCAGGTCAAGAATCGAGATTTGGTTTACTACGAACGATATCTGAGAATACAGCGCGAACGCGCTCGCAGGCTGGTTCGCGAAGATCTTATTGAAGAGCATCGGCTCAAGCCCCTCGGACACCACAGCGATGCACTGGCGCGGTTGGCTTTCATTCTAGGAAATGGTCCGCACGCGGGGAAATACGCGATACGCGTCGTTGAGCCATTCAAGGCATACAAGATCGTGAGTTTTTCCGGGGTGCGTGGCGTGCCGCCAACTACCGTGGATGAAACGACCTATGCGTCACCAGATGAGGCTTATCACGCAATCTTCTTGCGGCGGCTTGCTGACATCACGCGCTAATCGATACCCGCCAAAGGGAAAACGACATGTTTACCAAGATTTTCGGATACGCAAACAAGATTTCAGTCCGGCCAGGCGAAGACATCGATGTCTTTGTGAGTGCAACTGGTGCGACCACCGCAGAAGCGCAACTCGTTCGACTGATTCATGGCGACGAGCATCCTTCAGGGCCCGGGTTCATGGACCGGGAGATGGATTGCGTCGCCAATGGAACGTGGGAGGTTCAAAAGCAGCGTACGCAAGTTGGCTCATACCTCACAGTCAGCGACCCGGATAATAAATTAGACGATCTCAAGTCTTTCACGCTCTTTGCGTTTGTATATCCCAGCCTGCCCGTAACAAGGGAGATCCAGACGATACTTGGACGCTGGGACTCCACATCGAAGGAAGGGTATGGCCTTGAGATCAGCGAATCCGGAAGTCTCATGTTCCGCTGGAACACATCAAAATCGAGGGGCGAAATCTGTGACGACACTGCGCTTGTCGCGAAGACCTGGTATTTCGTCGCAGTTACCGTCGATCAAAAATCGAAGAGTGTAACGCTTCACAGGAGAAGTGTCGTTACCCGATACAACAGTCTGCTGAGCGCCAATGCGTTTGCAAATTTAAGTCCCGCTCATTTTTCCGTCGAGCTTCAGGAACCCATTGTAGTGCCGTCTGCCCGTTTTTTGATTGCCTGTGCAGATGTTTCGCTGTCAGCGGACGAGCGTTGGACCGCCCAACATCTTCACGGAAAGATAGATCGGCCGGGAGTGCTGTGGCACGCCGCGAGTGCAGCGGAGCTTACGAGTCTTGCGAGCGGAGAGGCGCCTACGACGACTGAGGGGTACATTTACTGGGACACGTCAGTGGGGTATAGCTCGTCTGGGATTGGCCAACTGGTCGTCGACACCGGTACCTTTGGAATCCACGCACAAGGCGAGAACTATCCAGTGCGCGGACAAACGGGTTGGAACTGGAGCGGCCGACATGATTCTTTTCACACGGGACCTCATGAGTACGGCGGAATCGAGTTTCACGCTGACGCCGTGATTGACTGCAAGTGGAAATTGACGAAGCGGGTCACTCTCCCATCCGGGCTTACAAGCGGTGTTTATGCTTTTCGGCTTCGCATCCATGATGGCCGAAAAATGAACGAAGAATACGTAGTGTTCTTCGTGCGAGCGAAATCGCCGAAAGCAAGACTCTGTTTCCTTGTGCCCACACAGAGCTATCTCGCCTACGCCAATGAGCATTTGTCTTTGGACGCACCGAGCATTCAACCCATGATGGGGCAGCCGCCTATCGTGGACGATGTAGATATCGCAATGTACGAGGACCCGGAGTTTGGGTATGCCACGTACGATGTATATGCGGATGGCGGCGGAGTAAGTTACTCGTCGTATTTACGTCCGCTGTTCACAATGCGGCCAAAATATCGAATGTCATCTATTGGAACCCCGTGGCAATTTCCGGCGGATTTATCGATAGTGGCGTGGCTTGAGCAGAGCGGGATCGACTGGGAACTCATTACGGACGAGGATCTGCATAAAGAGGGTTTAGCTGCGCTACAACCCTACAAATGCGTAATGAGCGGAAGTCATCCGGAATATGTTTCCGAGGAAGTCCTCAACGCAATCGAAGACTACGTGGGCGAGGGTGGCCGCGTGATGTATCTCGGAGGCAATGGATTTTATTGGAGCGTCACTCTGGATGCTGCTAATCCCGCCGTAATGGAGGTCCGCAAGCTGGATGCGGGACATCGTTCGTGGAATGCTCGCCCAGGCGAGCACTTCCTTGCTCTCAACGGACGCAAGGGCGGATTGTGGAAGCAACTCAACAGACCTCCACAGAAGATTTTCGGGATCGGAAGCATTGCAGAAGGATGGGAGACTGGCCAAGGATACACAAAGATGCCGGACAGCAGCGATCCTGCATTTTCATGGATGTTTGAGGGGATCGCAGAAGAGATTATCGGTGACTTTGGCCTTGCGCATTCCGGTTCTGCGGGCTTGGAGCTGGATCGATACGATCTAAGCAAGGGTACGCCGCCACACACTCGGATCTTGGCATCGTCCGGGGAGCACAGTGACAACTATGTAGTGTTTCAAGACGAAATTTTCTATATGCAGCCGGGTCTCACTGGAACGTACGATTACAGGATCCGCGCAGATATGACTTACTTCGACACGAAAGCAGGCGGCGCAGTTTTTTCCGTGGGTGCGATCTCGTTCGGGCAGGCACTCCCTATCAACGGCTTTGATAACAGCGTCTCGCGGCTAGTCGGAAATGTCGCCAGGGCGTTCCTGGCGGACAAGCCGCCAAGCACATTCATCGACGAGAATTTTAAATAGCGAGCGCTGGGACGAAGAGCTATGTCTTGAATTGGCGTCTGCAAAGTGCTCGCGTCTGCAACGATCGTTTCGCTCGTCTCCCTATTGCTCTTGCTGGTGAACTCCGATGCCGCCTGAGCGACGCGGTGTTGGTTAATCAGTACTGGGAATTATATTTTGCGGTTTGCCGAAAGTAATTGCTTCGAGTCGGTAAACTCCGCACCACTTAACAGGAGATTCGGATGACCTCGCCAAATGCCCCGAAGGGAAAGCTCACGAACGATGAAGTTCTGGCCATTCTGTCAGCAGCTGTAAGTCGTCAGGATACGGAAGAGGCGTTGAAGTACTACCACCGAGAAATGGTGCTCGATGTTCCCGCCTTCGGGAGTGTCTACCGGGGAACCGCAGAGATGCGGACCTTTCTCAACAAGTTCTTTGCGGTATTTCCAGACTACACGATTACGGCCGACGAATCGTGGAAGAAGGACGATCACACGATGGTGCTCGGCAAGCTTTCGATGACCGTCGCCGGCGAATACGAAGGGCATAAGCCGAATGGCAGGCGAGTGACTGTCCCGGTTTTCATGGACCTCACGTTTCGCGATGAATGCACTGACTATGAACTATTTCTGTTCGATATCGCATCGATCTGTCGTGCGTCGGGAATCCCGACCGATGCCTTCGTCCGCCACATCGCCGGCTGAACTTGCGACGGAGGCGTGGCTTTTGACAGATGTACGTCGCGTCGATGGAAGGGCGCTAGCGACAGGCTTGTCCGGCTGGACGCGCATTCGGAGTCGCGTCGACGGGGAAAAGGTTGGTTTTTTACTGCTCGAAGACACTTCGCATCGGTCAACGTCGATCGTAGAGTCGAAGCGTTTGTGGCTTTGAGATTTGATTATTTAACAGGAAGAGGAACGGAGGAAATATGTCAGATAAATCTCAGACGATGCGTGCGGTTCAGCTATCTGAGTGGGGACGTGCCGACACGTTGAAATTGGTAGATGTTCCGCGCCCGGAGTTGGTCGCTACGGAAGTCTTGGTTAAGGTCAAGGCTGTCGGACTTAACCCGATCGACCCGGTCACTATTGACGGAGGCGGGTACATGAACTTCTTGACCCTCCCTTATATCCCTGGCTGGGACTTCGCCGGCGTGGTAGAAGAAGTAGGGTACGGCACGACCCGTTTCAAGGTGGGTGACGAAGTATACGGCATGCCTTGGTTTCCGCGACCGGGAAACGCATGCGCTGAATATTTGACAGCACCGTCACGTCACATCGCGCTGAAGGCCAAGAACATAACTTTCGAGGAAGCGGCTGGGCTTCCCTTGGCTGGGCTAACTGCATATCAGATGATTGTCGACGGTGCGCGAGTCAAGAAGGGCGACAAAGTCCTCATTAACGGAGCCGCCGGCGGCGCTGGCCATCTGGCTGTCCAGATCGCAAAGGCTCTGGGAGCGCACGTTACTGCCTCGGCCAGCACTTCGAAGCTTTCCTTCTTGAAAGAGCTTGGGGCCGACCGAGTAGTTGACTACACGAAAGTGAACGTCGAAGACGAAGTCAGCGGCATGGATTCGGTGATCGAACTCGTCGGTCAAAAGACATGTATCCAGATGCTCAAGACGCTCCGAAAAGGTGGCGTCCTGGTCAGTGCGCATCACTATCTGGTTCCAGGTCTGGCAGAGGAGGCGGCGAAGCTTGGCGTCCGGGACTCCTGGTATCTTGTGGAGCCAGACTATACCGCTCTCGAACAGATGACAGCATTAATCGAGAGCGGCAAGATGAAGATCAAGGTGTCCGAAGTCTTTGCGTTCGAAGATGCGCCGAAGGCTCTGTATGAGATGGCCCAGCGCCACTCGACGGGCGTGATAATTACATCCAAGAAGGAAGACGACCGCCATTCCACAGGGAAGATGGTCCTGAAACTGTAACGCTACTGCCAGTGACCGAAGTCTGAAAGACAGCGTGACAACACGAGCTAATCAAGCGCTGTCGTATCTGTGGAGGTGTTTGAAGCGGCGGTGATGATCGCCGCACAACGATCGGAGCTTCTGATTAGAGCAGTGCCGTTCGACGGCAGAAGTAATGATCTCGCAATTCGAGGACGGATCGAGCAAGACCACGATTTCGTCCGCCTTCTGGTTTGAAAGGACCGTCGATGAACTGAATCATCTCGCACAGCGAGCATGCGACCGGATGCAACCGGACGTCGCGACAACTGGACGAGAGACACGCTGTCGGAAAGTTGACGGTCAGACTGTTCTTACGCGTAACTGAAACAATCAAACGGTTCCGACGCTGGCTTGAATCGACCTTTCGACTGGGGCAGGGCTGGTGAACTAGCCGTTGTGAAGACGCTGGTACCAGTTCCTGCTCAGGACTGTCGTACCCAGCGTCGATATAAGTAACATCGTATTGATTCTCAGCAAGCGCGCCGCGAAGCGTGCATAAATCTTCAAACAGTACATGTCGAAAAACAGCCGCGTTTTTGGAGAGCATGCTGATTCCTTTTGTTTATCGAAGGTGCAATCTGCACTGAGACGATAGCTGACAGATCGAGGACAGTCCAGCAGCGCGCCAATCACGCTGGATAGGGCGGTGCGATGTATTGAGCGATGCTCTCAGATTGCTCCCCCCTTCGTCCTGTTTTCGATGAAATCGCATGCTACCGTTGGCAATCATTTATCTCCGTCTCTGGGTCGACGAGGTAGTGCGGACGTAAAGCTGCAGACCACGCCAAGACGAATCGCCTGCGTAAAATGTCAAGGAAAGAATTGTCGGCAAAGATCCCATGGCAGCCTGCACTACGCGGAATTGTGCTTTATCGATCCATGCCCTCAGCGTAGCGCCTTTCCAATACCGGTTTATCTCTCCGGCCGCGATCTGAATGCGCGCAGATGGCTAGGTCATGCCAGCGCGTCTAGCCGGGCGTTCCAAACGTCAGTGGCTCATGGAAGATATTTCCATACAGGCCCATCAGGAAGCGAGCCTGCTTCTTGTCCGGTTCACTCTAAAATTCGAAAGAGTTGAGGACGCGCTCGGAGCGATCTCGCGGTGGGGGGCTAAGCATCGCCCGCTTGGCGGCAAAAGGCGATAATCTCTACGAAAAGAGCGATCCCGACCAGTGTGCGCGACATTGGGACGCTCTCTGGTCTCCAGCATGACTGGCACAGATATCGATATCGGACTCGGCTAGACGATCGACATTCTTGCTGGTCGCTTTGCGTCAGTCCCAGACCGCCTGTCGGCCCCACGGTGCTTTTCCCTGGCAAGCAGATCCGAGGCAATTGCGTTTAGTATGGTCCTAATGACGCTATCCACAAACGCCAGGAGTCCGGATTCGAAAACGACAAAACTATTCCCATGCATATCGTAGAGGCTTGTCGACCGCTGATCACCGTTGAACGATTAACGATACCGGTGGATGACTGCGCCGTAAAGATCACCCGTCACAATAACTGGTGACAGAGAGCGTTATTGAGCCGCTCAATTCCAGACTTGAATTCACGTTCGTTCAGGCTGGCAAACCCGAGGCGCAACCCGTGCACGGAGTGACGATGGTCTGCGAACGTTGAGCCGGACAGAATTTTCACCCGCGCGTCGCGCGCATTGTCTTCAAGTAACTGCATGTCCACAGTTTTTCTTAGGGTAATCCACAAGGCTAAGCCACCTATGGGAACTCGCAAGGAAGCGTGTTCCCCAAGGGTGTCCGACACTGCTTTCACCGCTGCATTGCAGCGACCCTGATATACCTGTGCTGCGTGGCGGATGTGTCGCCTGAGTTCGCCGCTTTGCAGTAGGTCAGCGACAGCACGCTCGGTGACCGAGTTCCCTTGACGATCAATGAGAACAATCTCATTGGCGATTCTCTGGACGATAGAGGGAGGCGCAACGACGTAGCCAATTCGCAGGCCTGGAGCAAGAATTTTGGACAGAGACCCGACATAGATGACCTTGCCACGTCGATCAACACTGGCTAAAGGTTGCATTGGATTGCGAGCAAAATGAAATTCGTGGTCGTAATCGTCCTCAACGATAACAAAGCCAAGCTCGTCCGCTAATTTCAACAACTGCATGCGGCGCTCGAGAGGCATCGTCACCGTCGTCGGATACTGGTGATGTGGAGTTAAATAGATTGCCTTGATGTGATGTTGCTGGCAAGCAGCAACCAACGACGTCGGCACCATTCCAAACTCATCCTGCTCGATGCTGACAATCGCGGCACCGCAGGCACGAAATGCCTCCCGCGCGGGAGGGTAGGTCAGCGTCTCAAACGCGACTGAGTCGCCCGGGCGAACCAGGATGCGAGCGGCAAGATAGATACCCATCTGACTTCCACGAACGATGCAGATACTGCTCTCGTCCGCATTCAATCCTCTTTCTATGCGTAGCATTGACGCCAGTGACAATCTCAGCGCGGGCAAGCCTCGCGCATCCGCGTAGCCAAGTTGATTTCCGCGAGCAGATTCGATCAGCGCGTGCCTGAACGCCCGCGATAGTGCGCCAAACGGAACGAGACGCGTGTCCGGTGCGCCATCTGTAAAGTCAATGACTCCTTCTGCAGCGGAAGCTGGCAGCGGCTTGTCACTCCCATATGCGTGATATGCCGGATGTGGCAACGTGCTGCGGACCAGTCTGCGTGCGGGTTCGCTGTTCCCATGGACATCGGTGTGTGGCAGCTTTGATGATACGAAAGTACCCCGTCGGCCCTCGGTCGTGAGCCAACCTTGGGCTGAAAGCTCATCGTAAACCGTGACAACTGTCTTACGATTTATCGAGAGAGAAGCGGCAAGCTCCCTGGATCCAGGCAAGGGAGTACCGGGTCGAAGGAGTCCGGCGCGGATCTTTTCTATGATCTGACGCCCGATCTGAACATTCAAGGGGCGCGAAATGCTCCGATCAAGCGCGATCTTGAACTCCCAGTTTCTCAGTGCATTCTTCTGCTCGGACATACTTATCTCCGCGTTAGCTTTAATCCTGGACCCCTGAAGTCAAAAAAACTGGACTACCTGTGGGTCCAAAGTACGCATAGCATTCATGACAACGGATGCGCAGTTCCTGACTTTGGATTCTGCATCCAATCCAGCTCTTTCGGCAGGATTCGGGCTCTGAATCTATCCAAGCCTAGTTTGGAGGCCCCGAACGGGCACGATGATATACATCCTGTGACGCTTTTGATCGAACAAATTATTCTTGTGTGGTAAGTATAACTATTTAGTTACAAGAAAAAAGCGCGTGCTCAAACTATGTGAATTTGGCTATTTCGAGAGCTAAGGCCTGATGTGCGAGTTTCGTAAACCAGAGCCTGAGAGACATTCAGTAGGAATTGGCGGTCGAACTCAACATTGAATAGGGACGATCAGGTCATGAAGAATTACCAGTCCAAACAGAAGCCATCAAGAAAAGCAGTAGACGCGACTAACTTCAAATCTGGCCTGACGCGCCGAGACCTGTTGAAACTTTCTATGGCTGGGATAGGTGCGGCAGCCGTGGGAGTTCCTCTCGTAGGGAAGGCAGCTGACGCGGGAGATGGAGCCATTCATGCTGCAAGCATGTTTGACATGACCGGCAATCTGAACATCTACGGTGTTCAGGCAATGAATGTTTCAAAATATGCAGTTGACGCGATAAATCGTTCAGGTGGCGTCCTCGGAAGAAAGCTCGTTCTGCACACTTACGACACACAGTCGAAGATTGAGCTGTATTCACGGTACGCGCAGGAGATCGGATCTGACGATCGCATCGCGGCAGTCGTCGGCTGCTTCACTGGCGCATCCCGGGAAGCTGCTCGACCGGTGTTGAGCAGATATGGAAAGATCCTTTTTTTTCCGACTATCGACGAAGGCGGAGAGTGCGACAAGTTCACGTTTATGCAGGGCAGCGACTGCATTCAACAGGAAGCCCCTTTGATCGAATGGGCAACAAAAAATGTGGGGAAGACGTTTTATGTCGTGGCTGCAGACTACGTTTATGGTCATGTAGCTACTGCGTGGACTCAGTCGCTCGTCAGCAAAGCAGGAGGATCAATCAAGGCCGTCGAGTACGTGCCGCTCGACGTGTCTGATTTTGGTTCGACAATCCGGAAAATTCAAACTGCCGCACCTGCGGTGGTAATGTCGAATCTCATTGGAAATAATCATATTGCTTTCTATCGGCAGTTTGCAGCAGCGGGCCTAAACAAGTCCATAAAAATCATTTCACCAACTTTCGGGCTCGGCAACGAACAACTGGTCTTAACGCCAGAGGAATCGAGCGGTATCGTGGTCGCTTATTCATATTTCGAATCTCTGAACACGCCGGAGAACAAGAATTTTCTGGATGGGTTCAAGAAGATGTACCCCAACGCGGGACCGATCTCCGATCCGCCGGCGCAGGTCTGGAACGGCTGGCAGCAATGGAAAGTTGCCGTCGAAAAAGCAGGCTCAACGGACACAGCCAAAGTTGTGGCGGCCCTTGAATCGGGCGTTCCGTACGTCGGTCCTACAGGCAGAGTTTCCACAGACGGACCATCGCATAGAAATATCCAGGATATTCATCTGGCTAGAGTGTCTGGGCAGCACGGCTATGAGATCCTTCAAACGTTTGGCCAGATTAAGCCATCGCGAGAGGTCGTAGGTGCAGGCACCTGCGATCTGACAGGCAAAGACGCATCCTCGCATCGGATGATCAATCCGAAGTTCTAGGAGAGTGTGATGTCAGCGTTGCTTGTGATATGCCTGTCCGTCCTCACGAGTGTATCGATTCTCGTGCTTATTTCGTTAGGTCTTGCATTGATCTTCGGTCTGATGAAGATTGTGAACATGGCCCACGGCGAATTTCTCATGGTTGGCGCCTTCACGGTTGTGACACTCGTGCGGCTTGCTAGTTGTCCTCTGTGGCTGTCCATTGTGGTTGCCGGGCTAACGAGCGCGGTCGTCGGTGCAGTAGTGGAAGTCACATTGGTACGCCCGCTGTACAAGTTGCGACTAGTAGACACTCTTCTTGTCACCTTTGGTTTAAGTCTTGTTCTTTTTCAGCTTGCAGTCGACCTGTTTGGAACTACATCGCCGGGCATAGCGACTCCGCTTGGAGCCGCCAGCTTCGGAGGCTACTCGGTGTCGATCTATTCGGCTGTCGTTTTACCGTTAGCAGCATTGGCAATGGTCGCCGCTATTTATCTCATTTTCACACGGACCAGATACGGCCTCTTGGCCCGTGCTACCGCTCAGAATCCAGAAATGGCCAGCGCACTTGGCGTATTTGCTCCTCGTGTCAATCTTATTACGTTCTCGCTGGGATGTGGACTCGCGGGTTTGGCAGGCGGACTGATCGCCCCCGTTATCGCGGTTAGCCCTGCAATGGGGCAAACCTACGTTGCTCAGGCTTTCATGGCTGTTGTTACTGGTGGCCCAGCGTTCCTGGTTGGCACAGTTGCATCGTCTGTTCTGCTAGGAAGCATTGCCAACGTTGTGTCACAACTGCTCACAACTCTCTGGGGTGTGACAGCGCTTCTTGTTACGGCGATGGTCATCATCCGCTTCATGCCAGGTGGTTTATCAGCCTCATGGCGCCGCAAGTTCTGAGCCATCACGAGATAGAGGAATTTATGCAGATCCGTCAGAACTTCCGCGATGCTCACCAGGCTGATTCCGCTGGCATAGACTCGGACGTTACTTCATATCTGGACTGGCTACGCTTGGCAACGAGACGCGGGCTTGTGTGTCCCATATTGCTAGCAATAGCGGCGATTGTCCTGATCCCGCACATCGGTGTGGCGTTGCAACTTAAAAGCGTGTTGTGGCTCAGTTTTGGAATTGTTGCTCTTAGCTTAGATCTGGTTTGGGGGAAGGCCGGAATATTCAGTTTCGGGCAAAACGCGCTGTTTGGTGTCGGCGCATACGCGTATGCTGTCGCAGCGGTTAATTTTTTCCCAGTGACGCACGAAACCGGGAGCTCGGTGATCGTCGCTGTACTGGCGTCTGCGGTATTCGCTGGCGCTATGGGTTACGTGCTGTTCTATGGACGGATCGGAGACGTATATTTTGCTATCGTGACGCTCGCAGTTACCCTGGTGTTCTACACCGTCATGTCTAGCACCTCGGGCCCTGAATATCACATCGGCGAAGCGCTGTTGGGTGGATTCAATGGCATTCCTTCAGTGCCTTCGATAGCTCTCGGCCTTCCTGGAAACGCTAATAATGCTGAGTTCGCGCCGCCGCAACTGCTCGCATTCGCGATATGCCTTGCTGCACTGTTGTACGCAGCGGTGAAATTCATAGTGACTGGCCGGTTCGGCCGAATGTTGGCCGGGGTGCGCGAAAACGAGCTCAGGATGGAATTGCTGGGTTATGACATCCGACTGTTGAAGCTTACTGTGTTTGTAATTAGCGGTGGCATCGCCGGGGCCGGTGGAGCTTTGTTCGCAGCTTGGGGCACCTTTGTTAACCCATCTCTCTTCAGCCTATCTCAAGCGGCATTAGTAGTTATTTGGGTCATGGTGGGTGGTCGCGGGTCGTTACTCGGGTCCTTCGCGGGCGTCGTGCTCGTGCAGTGGATCTCGGACTCTGCGGATGCCGTGATAAGTGAGCAAACTCCGCTCGTGCTCGGGCTGTTGCTAATTGTAACCGTTCTCCTCATACCATCTGGCGTCCTTCCGTCATTGGCAAAGCTAGCTCGTCGCGCAGTGCGCACCCGGCGTAATGGAGACGAAGGAAAATCGCACACGGCGGCGCTAGCCAATCTTTCGAGCGATACGCAGATGGCTTTCGATGACCTCGACGTTACACCTACGTCGAAAGGCAATATGCGTGCCATCGAAGTGAAGAAGAACTTCGGCGGCATTTCTGTGCTTCGTGGTGTGACCACGGATTTCGGCGGGCCAGGAGTCCATGTGGTGATTGGTGCGAATGGCGCGGGCAAGAGCACGTTCTTTGGCGTATTGACCGGACGCCACACGGCGACTAGCGGATCAATTGAACTGGATGGCGTGGAGGTGACCACGTCTCCGACCTACAAACGCGCCCGAAGCGGTTTGGGCATCAAGACCCAGGTTCCAAGTCTCTTTCCCGGGCTGACCGTTGCAGAAAATCTCGCGCTCGCTCGCTATCGGTCGACGGCTAAGCATCCATCGCCGCATGTCAGGAGCACGCTTGCTACTGTCGGTCTGCATCTCAGGATGGACGCGGTGGTATCGAAGCTGGCACACGGCGAGCAGCAATGGCTCGAGATCGCCATGGTGCTCACGCAAAATCCGTCGGTGATCCTTCTTGATGAGCCTGCAGCCGGGATGACGGCGGAGGAGCGTTTGGCCACTGTCGCACTGATTCATCAGCTTGCGAAGAGCCATACCGTGGTCGTGGTGGAGCACGATATGAATTTCATTCGCGCACTCAATGCGCCAATTTCAATGCTTCATCAGGGGGCAATCTTTAAACGGGGCAGTTTCGACGAAATTACTGCTGATGCGACTGTCATCGACGCCTATCTGGGGAGAAAACATGCTACTCAGCGCTAGAGATGTCTGGTCTGGGTATGGTGATATCACCATCCTTGAAGGAGCTGGAATCGATATCGACACGGGCGAGACAGTAGCTGTGCTTGGTCGGAACGGTGTAGGCAAGACTACATTTGTGCGCGCGCTGAGCGGCGCGTTGCCCTGCAAGCGTGGTTCAATCCGCCTCGAAGGGATCGACATCACGACGCTTGCTGCACATGAGCGAGCAAAACGAGGAGTTGCATACGTGCCCCAAGGCAGACAGATTTTTTCCCAGCTCACGGTTATGGAAAACATTCTTGTCGGCGCATACGCCTCAGGTTTCGAAACTACTCGCGTTGCGCGCCTGATCGACGAGCTACTCAGCTACTTTGAATCATTGAAGCCAAAATTGAAACATCTTGGCGGGAGCCTGAGCGGTGGGCAACAGCAACTCCTCGCGCTGGCACGTGCGTTGATCACAGAGCCGAAGGTGTTGCTGCTCGATGAACCGTCTGAAGGCATCCAGCCGTCGCTTCTGGATGATATCGCGGATGTCCTGAATAGAGTATCTGTCGGCCGTGGACTTGCGATCCTACTGGTAGAGCAAAACCTTGACTTCGCACGAAGATTAGCCACCCGTGGTTACCTGATGGAATCGGGAAAAATCAAGCGGGAAGTCAAAATTGATGAATCCTCGAACGATCGCGAATTGGAACGTGAGTTGTTCGGTGCTGTTGCTCCTGAAGGAGCTTGAGTCCGGGCTGGTGCGAAGTCGCGCCGGCTGCTTTTACCTGATCGCTAGCTATTAGGAAAGAAATCATGTCCACGCTTTTGAAAACCTCTGAGCATGCCACTTCAGAACTTCACTATGTCAGTGCAGAGGAAGCAATTCGAGGCTTTCGTGACGGCAATTTTTCACCTGTTGATTTGATGAAGGCAGTCATTGCCCGGTGCGAAGCCGTGAATCCGGTCGTCAATGCGATCACGAATCGCTTTTACGAGCAGGCGCTGAAACAGGCAGAGGTGGCGAGCGAGCGTTATCGCTCAGGCGCAGATGTTCGTCCGCTTGAGGGCATCCCGCTTGCGATCAAGGAGCTGCACCCAATGAAAGGTGTGACGACAACGTGGGGTTCGAAGATTTTCGAAGGGGTTCCTGCAGATCGGACATTGCCAGCGGTTCAACGGCTACTCGACGCAGGCGCGATCATGCATATCCGGACAACCACGCCCGAATTCGCGCATTGCGGCCACTGCCACAGCCCCTTATACGGCATCACCCGAAACCCATGGAACCAAGAGTACAGCAGTGGTGGTTCGTCTGGCGGCTCAGCGGTCACGGTTGCGGCTGGTATGACAACAATCGCTGAGGGAGATGACGGTGGAGGCTCGATTCGCATGCCTTCTTCGATGTGCGGAACTGTCGGGTTTAAGCCTTCATACGGCCGCATTCCCGGTTTGCTGCTTGACACGATGTTCGAGTCGATCATCCATATTGGCCCGATCACCCGGACAGTGGGTGACGCTGCACGAATGGTCAATGTTATGTCGGGGCAGGATCGAGACGACATTACGAGTTTGCGGGATCGAATGGATATTCCAACGGATCAAGCCGCCGGCGGAAGCATGGAAGGAGTGCGCATTGCATTCTCTCCGGACCTCGGATACTTCGAGATTGACCCCGAGGTCGCGCGCAATACGAAGCTCGCAGTCGAGAAGATGGCGGCCGCCGGCGCAATTGTGGAAGAGGTCGATGTGGGTTGGAGTGATCTGACTTATGACGCGTGGGTCACGCACTGGGAAGGCCTCTTCGCAACAATTGCGCACCAGCACATACCGCAGTGGCAATACAAGATGGATCCGTTTGTGCGTAAGTTGCTGGAGAAGGGGCTTGGGCATAGCGCTGTTCGAGTCAAGCAAACGGAGATTGTTCGTTCGCAGATGTGGAAACGTCTGTCGCCGATTATGGCGAACCACGACGTTCTGGTCACGCCGACGCTCGCGTTGCCAGCCTTGAAGGCTGACCACAAGAACGACGATCCTGGTTTCAGCATCAACGGTAAACCGGTTGACGCATTTCTTGCGTGGGCGCTGACGTATCCGTTCAATCTGCTTAGCCAGTGCCCGGCATTTTCGCTGCCTTCCGGATTCAGCAGTTCGGGCGTTCCCACAGGCGTTCAGCTCATCGGTCGCCCGTTCGAGGACGCAGCAACGTTTGGCGTCGCACGCGCATTCGAGGCCCTGGCTCCGTGGTCGCAAGCTCATCCGGATCTTTGATGCGGACGGTGAAGAGTTTGCGTTAGCCGCAGCAGGCTCGCGTGTAGACACCCGCCGGAAGTGCATTTGTGACGGCCCGACGCAGAGGGCGTCAGACTCTACGTTGGGTCGGGCTAGAACAGGTTCTCAGGCCCAGTGATGCGCAGCGTGCGGAGTGACTGGGAAGTACCAGACCTATTAGAGAGTGACATATGGCTAAAACCCTTCAATTATCGAAGACTGAACTTGTCGCTCGAGCTCTTTCGCAGATGGACAGCGAATTGACGGACGAGCAGTGGTCGACTCGCCAGAAGTTGGCACTAACGTGCCGCATTCTGTTTGAGGGAGGGCATGACTCCGGGCTGGCGGGACAAATCACCGCACGCGCTGAGCAGCCTGAGACGTTCTATACGCAACCCTTTGGCCACGGATTTGATGAGATCACGCAGCAGAATCTGCTGGTAGTGAATCAGGATCTCAAGACTCTCGATGGAAAAGGGATGCCCAACCCGGCAAATCGCTTCCACACCTGGGTCTATCGAGCTAGACAGGATGTGAACTGCATCATCCACACCCATCCGCGATTTGCATCGTCACTGTCGATGCTTGAGGTGCCCCTCGTTGTATCGCACATGGACCTGTGTCCGCTTTACGACGATTGCGCGTTCCTGGAGAAATGGCCCGGGGTGCCAGTCGGCAATGAGGAAGGGGAGATTATTTCCGGTGCGCTTGGCGACAAGAGGGCGATTCTGCTGGCGCATCACGGCATGCTCACTACAGGAAAAACGGTCGAGGAGGCGTGTGTGCTCGCGCTTCTTCTTGAGCGGGCGGCACACATGCAACTGACTGCGATGGCCGCTGGCGAAATCAAACCTATCGATCCCGAGCTGGGACGTGAAGCTCACGACTGGATATCAACTCCGAAGAGACACGCGATAGCATTCAGCTACTACGTTCGTCGAATTTTGGGAAAACATGGCGATTGTATTGAATAAGTATTGTTGCGATTTTTTACCAAACTATCAAAGGAAAAATCATGTCTATATCGAAGTTCAGGGGCATTATCGCGTACCCAATCACACCGTTTCATCCGACCGACGATGGCATTGATGTAAAGAAGCTAGAGCTCTCGATTGAACGGTTGATTGCTGATGGCGTCCACGCAATCGCACCACTCGGTAGTACGGGAGAGAGTGCGTATCTTTCAGATGAAGAGTGGGATCAGGCTGCGGAGGCTTCGATCGTGCAGGTGGCAAAACGAGTTCCAACGGTAGTTGGGATTTCGGACTTGACTACGCGAAACGCAGTTCGTCGTGCGAAATTTGCCGAAAAATTGGGCGCTGACGCAGTCATGGTATTGCCGATTTCATACTGGAAGCTGACAGAGCAGGAAATCTTCGAACACTATGTGAAAATTGGAAAATCGGTGAGCATTCCGATTATGGTCTACAACAATCCAGCGACAAGTGGCATCGACATGAGCCCGCAGTTCATCGCACGCCTAGTCCGTGAAATCGACAGCGTGACGATGGTAAAGGAGAGCACTGGTGACATTCAACGCATGCACAAACTCTACCAATTATCCGACGGCGGGATCCCTTTCTACAACGGGAGCAATCCTCTGGCACTTGAAGCATTCGTCGCAGGTGCTGCCGGATGGTGTACCGCTGCCCCTAACCTGATCGCAAATCTAACGCTGCAGCTGTATCAAGCAGTCATCGAAGGGAAGCTTGATCGTGCGCGCGAGGTGTTTTATCAGCAGTTGCCCATTCTGGAATTCATCCTCAAAGGTGGTCTTCCGACTACGATCAAGGCAGGGCTTCAGCTTGCAGGCTTTGACGTCGGTGTTCCACGTGCGCCTCTGGCTGCACTGTCGGGAGAAGGACGAAACACACTGAAACGGTTGCTTGACCAGGTATCGTCGAGTTGACGTCTTTCCCCGTCCTCAACCTTGGAGTGTCGCGCATACGCGAAAGAATGACGGGGAATTATTATTAGCAACGTTCCGAATTTCTATTCTCTCGTACGCTAGTCGGAAATAGTTTGACGCGCGTCTTCTGGAAGAAAATGCTCATCGGACATAACGCACTTGAGTCGTTAGTGTGGAACGATTTGCTGTAGTTGCCGTCGATCGGCCTGTGGCCGGGCAGTTTTTGCGTCCGTCGAGATTCTCCCGCGCCTATATGTTCGTGGTCGATTCGGCTGACCGCACGCATACATCTGGGATGTTGTCATCACACAAATTACCGAAGAGGGCGACCGACATATCGGAACGCGCTTCATCTTCGTTGCATCAGCCGACCCGTGTGAGGCAGTTTGATATGCACGGTCCGATCTCCATGCAGCTACCGCTTATGCGTGCCCGCATTGCGGTGCACTGCGACGCTCCGGCGTTCGGTACGTTGATGGAGTGAAATATCAACGTATAGGCACTGCAAGACGCGGACAGCTTGAATCGACGGATTTCGTTTCCAGATGCGCAATTCATCGTTGCCCTGAAGGACGGAGTTTTGTTGCGATTTCCGGGATAAATCTATTTCCTGTCACTGGAATTAGTCAGCCAGCAGACATATAACGGCGAGGAATTGCCAGAATAGGCAGCCCTGCGACGAACAATGTCAATGCCAGCAACCCTACGCCTGCAGCCGTATTTCCGGTGATCTGCTTCAGAAGCCCCATGGTAGATGGGCCGACGAAACCAGCGACTGACGCGCCAACATTCACGAGACCAGCTCCACCAGCGGCGGCCGAGCCCGTGAGAATTCGGGAAGGCAGACTCCAGAACATGGCGAGGGTGCTCATGATTCCGGCCACGCCGACAGTCAGGCACGCAATCGAAGCAACTGGTAATGCATAAGTGGCGACGCTGCCGAGGAGTGCAACACCACCGATGAACACGGGGACGGCGGTATGCCAGCGCCGCTCGCCAGTTCGTACAGAGTGCTGCGCGTTCAGTACCATTGCTGTCGCCGCGACCAGGTAGGGGATCGCGCTGATAAGCCCAGTCTGGGAGTTTGTGAGGCTGCCAAACGCTTTTATCATCGTTGGCATCCAGAACACGAGACCATAGTTGCCGATGTTATATAGAAACGACGTGGCGATCAGCAACCAGAGTGTCGGTTCTTTCAGTGCGGGTAAAAGGTTCGCTTTCTTGCCGATTGACTCCTTGGCCAGTTCCGCACGGATGATAGTGATCTCAGGCGCGCTGAGCCACTTTGCGTCCTCGATGCCGTCGACGATAACGCTCTTCAGGACGATGCCGAGCACTACTGCTGGCAGTCCTTCTAGGAGAAACATCCATTGCCAGCCATGCAATCCGTATCTTCCGTGGGTCGCGTCCATAATCCAGCCAGACAGCGGCCCTCCAACGATGACCCCCAGCGGCATTGCCAGAAACAGCAGTGACATGACCTTGCTCAGGCGGAATGACGGGAACCAGATGCTGAAGTAGGCGATGACGGCCGGGAAGAAAAACTGGCTTCCGTCAAACCAAGCAGGAACCGCACTGCATAGAAGGTCGATTGATTGCTCGTTAGCAACGTGAGAATGGAAACGATGCCCCAGGTGAACATCGAGCCCGCAAGGCAAGCCCTCACTCCGATTCGCTTCACCAGATAGCCAGCCGGAACCTGAAGAAACAGATAACCCAAAAAGAACAGCCCGGCGCCAATGCCATATGCGGCCTCGCTCAGGTTGAGCTCGCTCATCATCTGCAGCTTCGCAAAGCCGACGTTCACGCGATCGAGATAACCGAAGAAATAGCAAAGCAGGATGAGCGGAACGGTACGGATGGCGAGTTTCCGGTAGACGGCGTCTACCGAGACGGTCGACGTGCTCGCTGCGGCACCGTGTACGGTCGCCGTGTGATTCTGGGTGGCCATGACTATTCCGTGTGGATGTGGGCACTGCAATTCAAATCGCGTCGGCGGTACGACGCCGCAAAGCGCGCCCCGGCCGGGCGCCGGTGAATTCTCCAAGCTGAAACACTGGCACGCCATTGACGATAACGTGCTCGATGCCTTCAGGCCGGAGCGTCGGGGCTGCAAAAGTCGCGCGGTCCAGGACGCGTTCTGCGTCGAAAATCACGAGGTCGGCGTATTTGCCAGTTGCAATATGACCTCGACCCATTAGACCAAACTGCTCGGCCGTTAGGCCAGTCATCTTTCGCACCGCCATTTCGAGCGGAAACAGCTTCAGCTCGCGGGAGTAATGTCCCAACACGCGAGGAAACGTACCCCATAGCCGAGGATGTGGCGCGGTATCGTTAGGAAGACCGTCCGAACCAACCATGGTCCTCTCGTAGGAGAAAATTCGCTGAACATCGGCCTCATCCATTACAAAGTAGATGGCGCCCGCAGGCTTTAAATCCTCAATGGCGGCATCGACTGATCCGTCATACAGCGGCAGAATGTCGGCGAAGTCCTTTCCTGCAAGTTCTGGATGCGGGGTGGACCAGGCCAGCATTACACGAGAGGACTGCCGAATGCGGTCTGCACGAAGCATCGTGGAAGTAGCCGGATACGGGTGGCAATCGAGGCAGAGCGGCTGCAGCTTGCTCTGCTTATGGATAATTTTGAGCGTCTCGACTGACCGTCCGTGATTATCTTTTCCTGCGACCTTGTGGTGCGAAAGCACCACGTTTGCACGGACGGCTCGCCCAATCTCAAACGCCTCTTCGAGCGATGGGATGATATCTACTGTCTCATCCCGGAGATGAGTCGCAAATACACCGCCGTTTCGACGGATGGGCTCGAATACTTCGATCAACTCCCTTGTGCTAGCCGCAGCCGCCGGCGGATAGAACGTGCCGGACGAGACGCCGATGGCTCCTGCCTGTAAGGCTTCCTCGACGTCCGCAGCCATCTTCGCGATCTCGTCGGCATTCGCGGGACGCGACAGGTCTTTCATATGCCGCACGCGCAGGGTCGAGTGACCAACCAGAGCCGCAAGATTCACGGCCGCCGGATTCTCATCGACCGCATCAAGGTATTGCGCGAACGTATCAAAGCAGAAGGCGCTCGGGAGACCCAGCAGGTCAAGTGGCTGTGGAATGGCGTGCGATCGAAGCGGGGCGAGGCTGATGCCGCAGTTGCCACCAATAACGGTAGTGACACCTTGGCAGATCTTCGGCAGGACGTCGGGGTGGCTCAGCAGGTATGCGTCGTCGTGTGTATGACTGTCGATGAAACCCGGAGATACGACCTTGCTGGTCGCGTCGATGACGGCCTTCGCCGTTGAGTCAGACAGGTCGCCAACGGCTTCTATGCGGTCGCCGCAAACGCCAACATCTGCGCGAAAGCGAGCCTCGCCGGTACCATCAATGACGTCCCCGTTCTTGATGAGCAAATCGAAATGCATCAGTGTCTCTTTCGCGGTTGTGGCGGCAGCAAGGGCGGAAAGACGCGGGCAGCCGAGCGTTTTGCCGCAATGACAGTTTCGTTTCAGCGACAATGGTTGTTCCACAAAAACACCGCGTCCAATGCCGGTCACTTAGGGATTCATGCGAAAAAGCTATGAAAGTCGAAAACTCTGAACTTGAGGCATTCGTGGCCGTCGCAGAGCTAGGCAGCTTCCAGCGGGCAGCGGACAAGTTACATTTAACGCAACCAGGGCTGTCACGGCGCATCCAGAAGCTCGAACAGACGCTCGGTGTCGAACTTCTGCACCGCACGACGCGCAGCGTCACGTTGACCGGCGTCGGGCGCCAGTTCCTTCCCATGGCAAGACAGCAGATGTCGCAGTTGGGGACAATGCTGTCATCAATTCGGGAGATAGCCGAGAAGCGGTTCGGAAAAGTGCGGCTATCGAGTATTCCGACAGTCGTGATGCGGATGTTGCCAGACGTTCTACGCAGCTATGCCGAAAAATATCCCCAAGTCGGGGTACAGATATTCGACGGAAATCACGACTTTGTCCTGGGTCAGGTTCGCGCCGGGCTCGCTGAGTTCGGGATCAGCATGGACCCCGGCGATGACGAAGATTTGAGCTTCGAGCCGTTATTGACGGACAGCTATGTGCTTGCGGTGCATCGCGACGACCCCTTGGCAGAATCTGAGAGACTGTCGCTGGACGAGTTAAAAAACGTGCGACTCATCATAGGCGGCCGCGACAGTGGAAACCGGCTACTGCTGGAACTTTTGCTTGGTCACGAATCAATCAGTCTTCGTTGGTTTTACGAGGTAGAGCATATATCTTGTGTAGTTGCATTGGTTGAGGCCGGACTCGGATGTGCGATATTGCCGTCCTTGGTCTTGTCGGCGCATCCGAGCTCAAGCATAAAGACGGTGCAGATTTCAAATCCCGATATTCGACGAACGATCGGCATCATTCGGCACAAGACAATTTCTATGTCAGCAATAGCTAGCGATTTTTGTGAAATATTCGCTCGCTCATGGGGGGCGATGTACTAGAGATTTGTCAACTGGACGCGCGAGCTGCTCGAAGGAGAGCGCAGGAGTCTCGCAAAGGCCATTCGCCGGCTCAAAGGCCTGCTCGCGGTGCGTCCGCAGATCGATGAACTCGCTGCGGACCGCTTGCGTCTGAACCGACATCGCAAAGCGAAGCGGCGTCTTCCGACGCATCAAAGCGCAAACCGTCCGGCAATTCTTCAGTCTCAAGGGCTAGTTGGAAAGAATGTCGGTCAGTTCATGCTGGTGGACGAAAGCGTTCCTCGCTGCTTTGCATGCCTAGATATTCGCTTCGACGTTTTTTCTGAGCCGTAGCGGCGTGACGCCCAGGCGTTCAGAGAAAAGACTGGTCATGTGCTGCTGTGATGAAAATCCGCATTCGGCAGCGACGTCGCAGATTCGCGCGTCGGTTTCGCGCAGCATGGTTGCGGCCACGTCAATGCGTTTGTCGAGAACGAGCCGATAAAGTGAATAACCGGTCCTCCCTTTGACTCCGTCAACTACGACGCGAATGGGAAGCGCCAACTCTGCAGCAATGTCGCCGCACGTCAGGTTGAGCGATATGTTTCCGATTATGAACTCTTCGAGTCGCGCGAACTCCGCGTCCGACATCGCAATTTTGCGTTGCCCCTTTGAGGATTCAAGGTGGCGGGTCGCTTCGATATAAGTCAGCGTAGCAAGACACTGGATTTCCCATGGGTCAGGCATCGCAGAGGCAGAGACTTTTTGCCGTGCGTAGCGCGCCAGATGCTGAATCGCTGCAGCGCCAATGTTGTCCACACTGCCGCATCGGCGCAGCCTCTCGATTTCCTGATCGGTCACTGCGCGCTGGAACCCGTCCGAATAATGAAAAGCAATGAAACTGTGCCGGACCTCCTTCGCATCGATGAGCATGCGACTTCCTTTCGGATGGAAAGCTGCTGTTTCCGCCCTGAAAATGAGTGGCAATGATGGACCATCGTCGTAGCGAGTCCGCGAGTTGATGTTGCCGAGAAGAAGGCAGATTACGTCCGAAGAGTTTGTCACTTCAAGCAGATAAGGGCCCGAAGTCGATACGCAATATTCCAGCCCAGGAGCGCTGCTGTGGACGCCGAACTGCTCGATTCCAACCGGCGCGAATGGTTGAGCCTGGCTACTCATGTGTGTCTCCTTAAGCCTGTTCGGCCTGCCTGACGACGGACATTCTCACGTCGCAGCTTTTCTTGCAGTCGCTCAGGCGACCTGTATCACGTGAGTATAGACGAGTCATTCAGAGCTAGCAGGACGTACCTCGCGTCGAGTTTACCCGGCTTTCGCTTGCCAACTCGCGTGGCTTTGGCGGGCGACCGGCAGCGGGCATTGCGTTATCGCTGCCTACGCAAGCAGCTCGGCCAGCATCCGGTCAAGCCAAAACCGCGCCGTCGCTTTCACCTCCGCGCAGAAATCTATAAAGAAAAAAATCTGGAAGACGTCGTAATTCGGCGAGGACTATTTTGCTGTCATGCCCACCTAAATCATAAAAATTCGCGGCGCATACGAGGAATGTAGGCGTTGGAGTCAGGAGTTACCCTGGAGTTAGTTCAAATTACCGTAATACGGTGTTATTGTAATCGCATGGTATGCTCAACGTGAGCTGATGGGCTTCTCATCAGCGTTGGAGGAGAAAATGTCAGACTTGCGTCCCACCGATTATCTTGGCGAGATCTACGCTACCTGGGCAACAGCGATAGCCCAGCATCCGGACATGTCGCTCGATCTGCTGCGCATCGTTTTCGACGACTGGCAGCGCGCGACAGTCGAGCCGGAAGGCGTGACGTACAACATGCGGAACCTGGGCGGCGCGCCCGGCATGTGGGTCACACCCATCGACGCCGATCCCGCACACGTTCTTCTGTTCTTCCACGGTGGCGGGTTTGCGCTCGGTTCGTCGGCAAGCCATCGCAAGCTGGTCGGGCATCTGGCGAAAGCGTTGGGGGTCAAGGCTTTCATTGTCGACTTCCGCCTTGCACCCGAACATCCGTTCCCCGCTCAATTGGACGACGGCGCGGCCGTATTTGAAGCGCTTGTACGGGAAGGCTTTAAGGCGTCGAATATCACGCCCGTCGGCGACAGCGCGGGCGGTAATCTCGCGATTAGCCTCGTGTTGCAGCGTCTGAGGGAAGACCGTCCGCTGCCGGATCAGGTGGTTGTCATGTCGCCGTGGCTGAACATGGAAAATTCGGGCGCGACGATCGACAGCAACGACGCGACCGACTTCCTCATCACGCGAGCCGGCTTGCAGGCCAATATCGACCGCTATCTGAGCGGTCGGGTTGCCCCGAACGACCCGCGTGTGAATCCTCTCTACGCCGATTTCACGCGTTTTCCGCGTCTATATGTCAATGCCGGGTCCTCCGAATCGCTGTTCGACGATAGCGTCCGCCTGAATGACATCGCCCGCGCTGCGGGCGTCGATGTAACGTTCACGGTTGGCGAAGGCATGCAGCACGTGTATCCGTTTCTAGCCGGGCGGGATCTCGCGGTCGACGAGGAAATCGAGCGCATTGCAAGTTGGCACCGGAAAGGCCGTCAATAACTTCTTCTGTAACGGAACGTTTGCTCGGCGAAAAGCGGAGCGCAGCAACCAATCACTGCAGACTTGGAGACGAATCATCATGGAAATAAGTACAACGAAATTAAATAAGAACGATGCCACGAGCCAGACGGACTTTGACGCAATCGTCGTCGGTGCGGGCTTTTCTGGACTGGGCATGCTGCATCATCTGCGCAAGCTCGGACTCACCACCCGCGTTTTCGAAGCGGGCTCGGGAGTGGGTGGAACGTGGTTCTGGAACCGCTATCCTGGCGCAAGAACAGATAGCGAGTTTTACTACTATTCATTTTCGTTCTCCAAGGACATCCGCGAAGAGTGGAAATGGACAGAGCGCTATCCGGGACAACCGGAAGTCTTGAAATACCTGGAGTTCGTCGCTGAACGACTCGATCTCTACAAGGACATCACTTTCAACACAAAAGTGACGCGCGCTGAATACGACGAGGCACGCAATATCTGGAAGGTCACCACCTCAACGGGAACTGTGCTAACAGCGCGTTATCTCGTCAGCAGCATGGGTGTGCTGTCCGCGCCGTCCACGCCGAAGATTTCCGGTATCGAATCCTTCAAGGGCGCGATTTATCAAACCTCTACGTGGCCGCAGACTGGCGTCGACCTGACTGGCAAGCGTGTCGGTCTGATTGGCGTAGGTGCCTCTGGTGTGCAGATCGTTCCCGTGATCGCGCCTCAGGTTGCGGATCTGTTCGTGTTTCAGCGGACCCCGAACTATGTCGTGGCGAGCAGCAACTACAAGGTAGACGATGCATGGATGGGCCAGATCCGCGAAAACTACGATGCATTGCATCGCCGCGCAACCGAACACGGATTCGCCGTTCCGTTCAAAAAGCCGGTGCATGGGGCACGCGAGGTGTCTCCGCAAGAACGGGAACGTATTTTCGAAGAAGGCTGGAAAGAGGGCGGATTTCACTTCATGCTCGAAACGTTCAATGATCTGGCGACCAACGAAGAGTCCAATGCGTATGCTTCCGACTTCATCCGTCGCAAGATCAGGGAGACCGTGAAAGACCCCGTCAAGGCTGAGCTGCTGTCGCCGAAAGACTATCCGTTCAACGGCAAGCGTCCGCCAGGCGGTCACGGTTACTACGAAGCGTTCAATCGCGAGAACGTGCAAATCGTCGACATCCGCGCCAACGGTATCGACGAGATCACGCCGCAAGGCATTCGGGTGGGCGACCGGACGGTCGAACTGGACGTCATTATTTTTGCCACTGGCTTCGACGCCATGACGGGCACCTTGACCCGCATCGACCTGGTCGGCCGTGACGGTGTCGTGCTGCGCGACAAATGGGCGAACGGCTTGCGCACGAATATGGGTTTGTCGGTCAACGGCTTCCCGAATTTCTTCATGATCCTCGGGCCGCAGACGCCGTACGCGAACCTGCCGGTGGCGATTCAGGAGGCGGTCATCTGGGTGAGCCGCGCTATTGAATACGCGGAGCAAAACGGCATACCTGCCATGGAGGCGACGAAAGAAGCCGAAGACGCGTGGGCCGCTGAAGTGCACCGAGCCGGATCGGCAACGATTATGGCGAAAGGCGCGGGCGCGCATGCGTGGTTCCTTGGCGCGAATATTCCGGGCAAGCCCCAGGAGTTCAACGTCTACATGGGCGGCGCAGACGTTTATTTTCGACGCTGCGAAGAAGTGGCGGCAAACGGCTATGAGGGTTTTCTTCAACAAGCCCCGGCGTTGTCCTGACGCCCTGCGAAGTCTTAGGGCTGGCGGACCCTTCGCCAGTCCGGTTCCTAAAGCGCTATTTCACACCCACGGGCCGACGTCGCTAAGGAGCTCGTGGTTTCCTGCATCTTGACAATCGACTGGAGACGAAGCACATGAAACGATTCGAGGGCAAGACGGTAGTGGTGACGGGTTCCGCACGCGGACAAGGCGCGGCGGAGGCGCAGAGGTTTCTGGAGGAGGGCGCGAATGTCGTGATCAACGACGTTCTCGACGAGGAAGGCGCTGCGCTTGCGGCACGCTACGGCGAGCGCGCGATTTACGTACGCCACGACGTGACGAACGAAGAGTCATGGCGCGGGCTGTTCAATGCGACGGAGCGAAAATTTGGGCGATGCGATGCGCTCGTGAACAATGCGGGCGTTTATCGTCCGGCGTCGATTGCCGACACTACCGTCGATATGATGGAGAAGTTTTTTCAGGTGAATCAGCTTGGCACGTTGCTCGGCATGAAGCACGCCGTGCCGCTGCTGAAAAAGAGCGGCGGCGGTGCAATCATCAACATTTCGTCGATCGCTGGGCTGCGCGGTTTTGCGAATGCAATTGCGTACGGCAGCACCAAATGGGCCGTACGCGGCATGACGAAAGTGGCGGCGTCCGAACTGGCAGGTGATCGCATCCGTGTGAACTCCGTGCATCCGGGCTTTATAGCGACCGATATGCTGCGCGAGAACTCTGACGAAACCAATCGCGTAGGCGCGGAAGCGGCGCCGCTCAAACGGCATGGCGAAGCGTCCGAGGTTGCCGCGCTGGTGAGTTTCCTTGCAAGCGACGAAGCCGCGTTCATTACGGGTGCGGAAATCGCGATTGATGGCGGGTGGGCAATCTAGAAAGCGAGAACGTGCGTCACTTTGAGCGCTTCCACCAGGAAGCGCTCTTCTTATGCGACGACGTTTTTCGGCATAATGCAGCAAGAAATCCCGACCGGCTATACCGGACCGGGATTGCTGAACACAAACGCAGATCAGTCGGACGAACCAGACACTGACGCGCGCATCAGTTGCTCGTCGCGCCACTGCACGCGCTGCTCCCAATCCTGAAGGGGAAGCAATGCGCGCCGCTGTCGCGTCACTTCCGCGACGAGATCGGCTGTCCACGGATCCGACTGGCCGCGCTCGGCGCCCATTCTCTCGTAAGCCGGTCCCATCTTGGAGGCGTGAGACTCAATGCCGCCGCGCGTGTTAAGGTCCACAGTCTCGAACGGACCGATCACGCTCCAGCGGCGGCCGAGACCACTGCGCACCACCTCGTCGACATCCGCGACGGACGCAACGCCATCTCGCACGAGACAATAGGCTTCACGTAGCAGTGCGCCTTGCAGGCGATTGAAGATGAAGCCTTCCACTTCACGCTGCACGAGCACGGGACGCATTCCGACGCTTGCGTACAGATCCATCGCACGCGATGTGAACTCAGGCGACGTGTGCATCGAAGGCACGATCTCGATTACCGGCAGCAAATAAGGCGGATTGCCGGGATGAGCGACGACGATTCGCGAACTGGCTTCGAGACCTTCTGCTATCAGGCTGGGTTGTAACGCAGATGTGGCGCTCGCAAGAATCGCGTCGGCCGGAGCGAGCCGACCCAGACGCTCGAACAGATCGCGTTTAAGGCCGAGTTGCTCCGGCACGCATTCCTGGACGAGCACAGCTTCGCTCACCGCGTCGGACAAGTCGGCGTGCAGCGATACGCGTCCCAGAATCGCTTCTGGGGTATCGCGTAGAATGCCGTGCGAGTCGAGCAGGGCGAGCCGTGCCTCGAGATCGGCGCGCGCTCGGGGCAGCGCCTCCGGGAAAGCGTCCCACAGACGCACACTGAAGCCGCCCGACGCGAACACCAGCGCGAAGGCGACGCCGATTGAACCAGCGCCCGCAATCGCGACAACGGGCCGGCTAGCCGGCTGTGCCAGCGCCTCCCACAATGACTGACTTGAGGTGTCTGACATCATGGTAAGGTCCACCAGCTACGGTCATCGTCGTATCCCTTTTGCAGGATGCCGACAATCGCCTCGCGATTCAATTCGCGCGGGTTATTCGCGATCAGGCGCGTCGCCAGCATGGCCTGATCGGCGACCTGGCCGAAGTGCTCGGGGGCGATACCGATGTCGCGCAGATTGAGCGGAGCACCGACGATGGCCAAAAGCGTTTCAATACGCTCGATTGCCCGATGCGCCTGTTCGATTTCCGGAAGCGATGCGTCGGCCACGCCGAAGATACGGCCAATTTCTGCAAACGCCTCGACGCGCGCGGGGAGGTTGTAGCGCATGATGTACGGCAGCAGCGCACCAACGCCAAAGCCATGCGGCGCATGACAGAATGCGCCCATCGGCGACTGAATGGCATGTGCGCCCGCTGTACCCGTCGTGTTAATGGCCATACCCGCGCAATAGGCGGCCATCATAACATCGGCGCGTGCATCGATATTGGACGGCTCTTTGACGACTTTTTCCAACGCTGTGTTCAGCAGAGCGAGGCCTTGTCTGGCGAACAGGTCCGTCAGCCGGTTCTTTCCGACATACAGCTTCTGATCAATATCCTGCGCACTCGGATTCTTGGCGCGTGCAGTGAATGCCTCGATGAGATGCGACAAAGCGTCCGCCCCAGTGGCGGCGGTGAGCCCCGGAGGACAACTAAGCGTCAGTTCCGGGTCGATGATTGCGGCGTACGGCTCGAGGTGCGGGCTGGCAATACCGAGCTTCATGCCCTTGTCCCGATCGAATACAACCGAAATACAGGTCACCTCGGCGCCGGTGCCGCCCGTTGTTGGAACAGTAATGACAGGCAGACCCGCGCAGGAAACGCGGAATTCGCCATAGAACTCACGCACGTCGCGTTTGTTTACCAGTGCAACGGCTGCCACCTTGGCCAGATCGAGGCAACTGCCGCCACCAATTCCGATGACAGCATCAATTCGCTCCAGCGTAGGTGTGTGCGCGTCAAAGCGCTCAACGACGGTGAGCACGTTCTCGCGCGGCAGATCGGGTTCGGTTTCCGAAAAGACAGAAACCTTGAGGCCGTGCTCCAGCAGTTGTCCCTTCATTTGTGCGAATTCCGGGCTTGCTGACATCCGGGCGTCTGTGACCACCAGAACGTGCGACGCGATGCCTTTGGCCAGATAGGGCAATTGGCGGCGTTGGCCCGGTCCGAAAAGGACCGTTTTCGGCTGCCGAAGCAGGCCAAGTCCAAGTGTGTTCTCGCTCATGCTGCTGTCTCCACGGGATCTTTCACGGTGATCGCCAGATATTTGGGTTCCAGAAACTCGTAGATGCCGTCATGTCCGCCCTCGCGGCCCAGACCCGATGCTTTTACGCCGCCGAACGGTGCGGCCGGGTCGGCCATGATGCCGCGATTCACACCGACCATTCCGAAGTCGAGACGCTCGCTGAGCGCAATGGCTCGTGAGAGATCCTTCGTGAACAGATACGCGGCCAGGCCGAAACGCGTGTCGTTTGCAAACGCAATCGCCTCCACGACTGAATCGACCGGGAAAATGGCCGCAACCGGCGCAAAAAGCTCCTCGCCGCACAACGCGTCGCCTGCTTCAGCGAAACGGAGTACGGTCGGCTCAAAGAAAAATCCATCGCCTTCGATCGGCTTGCCTCCGGCGAGCACCTCGCCGCCAGCGTCCTTCAGTGTACCCACGAGATGCTGGACACGCTGGCGCTGCCGCGCAGAAATTATTGGCCCGACGTCGACGCTTTCAAGACCGTTGCCAACGCGTAAGGTCTTGGCGCGTTCCACGAATTTGCGCGTGAACTCTTCTTCGACTGCGCGGTGCACGATGATGCGATTGGCCGCCACACACGCCTGTCCCGCGTTGCGAAATTTGCAGATGATTGCCTGCTCAACAGCGAAGTCGATATCGGCATCCTCCAGCACCACAAAAGGCCCGTCGCCGCCCAGCTCCATCGATGCATTGATGACATTAGGTGCTGCCTGTTGTAAAAGCTTGCTGCCCACACCCGTCGAGCCGGTGAAGCTCACTTTGCGCAACCGGCGGTCCTCCATCAGCGATGCTGAGATGCTTGATGCCGACGTTGTGTGAATCAGATTGATGACCCCACGCGGAAAGCCTGCGTCGTGCAGCGCCTGAACGAAAAGCGCAGACGTAAGTGGCGTTTCCTGCGCGGATTTGGTGATGACGGTGCAGCCGGCGGCGAGAGCCGCGCCGGCCTTGCGCGCGATCATCAGCAGCGGGAAGTTCCAGGGCGTTATCAGCAGGCACGGACCGACCGGCTGATGCGACGCCACAACGCGATAGCCACCGTGGGAGCCATCCGCGAACGTACCGTGCAAATGCGCAATCTGCTCGGCGTACCAAAGAAAAAATTCAGCCGACAGATTGAATTCGCCACGCGACTCGGTCAGCGGCTTGCCACTTTCGAGCGTCATCGTACGGATAATAATGTCCGCACGCTGGAGAAGCAACGCGTGGGCTTTATGGAAAAGGGTGGCCCGCGCACGCGGCGGTACACCTCGCCATGCGGTCTGCGCAGCGACGGCGGCGTCGAGCGCAGCTTGCGCATCGGCGTTGCTGGCGTCGGCGACGGAGGCGATGGACAAGCCGTTGGCGGGATTGAGCACCTCGAAGGTAGCCTCCGTACCACGCCAGGCGCCGTCAATATAAAGGTTGAACGGTACGCCGTGGTCCAACTGCGGCGCGTCGAGTACTTCCGGATTCGCTTGAGTCACCGTCATCTCCTGATGTGAACGAGGGAGCCATTCCCTGAATTGTCCAGCTCGGGCGCTAGAACCGTATTACGATAATATCGGAAGGCCGTATGTACTGCAACGTCATTTACGGTGATAAACTCGCGGTATCCAATCGATACGACAATCGGAACGCAGGGGTGAGCTATGAACAAAGCGGTACGCGTGGTGGAGCGGCATGCGGCTCCGCTTCGGCAGCAGGTGGTAAAACTTCTGCGTGAAGACATTCTGGACGGGCAGATTGCGCCGGGTGAGCGGCTGGTCGAAGGAGCGCTCTGTACCACGTACGACGTCTCCCGAACCGTCGTCCGGGAAGCGCTCAGGCAACTCGAATCCGAACATCTGGTCACCGTTTTGCCGAACGGACCGGTGGTGACTGTTCTGACAAAAAGAGACATCGAATCCATCTATCAAGTGCGAGCGACGCTCGAAGGACTTGCAGGCGAACTGTTCGCGTCCAACGCACCGGAAGATGACGTCGCGGCGATGGTCGCCTTGCGCGACCGCATGGAAGAGGAGTACGTCAACGGCACGGTCGAGCAGCGCGAAGAAATCAAGGAAGAGTTCTATTCGCTGCTGCTAAAAGGTGGCGGCAACGATGTGCTGGCCGAGTCGATGAGCGTGATTCATGCGCGAATTGCGTTGTTCCGTCGCTACGCGTTTGTCGACGGCAAGCGAGTTGCCCTGTCAATGAAAGAACTGCGACGCATCATTGACGCTGCCGCAGTGCGCCGCGATCCTGAGCGTGCGCGTCGGGCCTGCGAGGAACACATTCAGGGCGCAAGCAAACTGGCCGTCGAAGAATATTCGCGGCGCCTTGCCGAAATCGACGCTGCCAACACGGCGATCACACCGCCGGCGGAGACGCCGAAGCGCCCGACGCGGCGCGAAGTAGTGGCCTGAGAGCTCACAGGACGTCCCTCAAAAGTGACGACGTGAGTCGTCACACCCTGGGACGTCGAAGCCTTTCCCCGCCTGTCTAGCGCTGAGCCTTGCGCGCACTGCCTCCGGCGTCGAAGCTTGCCCAGCGACCCATCGGTCGTGTGGCTGTTATTTATTCTTCGTTTCCACCTCCGCGCGTGCCCACGTTTTCCCTCGTTCGGCAGTCTCACTGTCTGTTGATCGCCAGGGATTAACCTTAGTTTCTATTACCGTATTACGGTGATATCGTAATCGCACACTGTCGTCGTTTGATGACAACTGCGCCAGCCGCTTTGCAACTGAACATTTCTTGAAGCGTCCGGATGACCGGATGGCACGTTCACCATGTATATCAATCTTTGAGGAGTCCAAATGAGCACGTTCACTCAATCGAAGCGGCGCGCAGGGCGTTTTTTCAATGCGCCAGCTATAGCCGTGCTGATGCTTCTCGCCACTGCATGTGGCCAGTCCGCTTACGGCGAGGGAAATACGACGCCCGCAACGCAACCTGCGGACATCAAGGCGCTCTGCGGCAGTAAGCCGGTGATCGTCGCCTTGACGGATGGGTACGGCGGCGACACATGGCGCAAGACCACGCAGGCCGAGTTCCGCGACGAGGCAGCGCGGTGTCCGAACATCAAAAAGGTGGTCTACGCGAATGCCAACGGCGACCAGCAGAAATCCAACGGTGATATCAATAGCCTTGTCTCGCAAGGCGTGAACGTGCTCGTCTCGTTCAACGACTATGGCGATGCGATGTTGCCTGCGTTTCGGTCCGCGCGGCGCGCTGGCGTGGCCGTTGTGCCGTACTTCTCCAGAATTGGCGGTGCGTCTGGCAGGGACTACTCGTCCAATGTTTACTACGATCCCGCCAGTGTCGGAACGATGTGGGCAGATTGGCTTGGTGCGAACGTCAAGAGCGGCACTGTGCTGATGTTGGGTGGGCCGGCAGGCGCGTCTTCGTCGCAAGGGTTCATGAATGCGTTGCAGGCAGGACTTAAGAAGTATCCGGGAATCAAGCTGCTGGAAACGAACTTTATCGCGACAAACTGGAACCCGACAGACGCGCAAAAAGCTGTAGCTGGTCTGATCGCTAAGTATCCGAAGATCGACGCCATCGCCTCCGACTACGGCGTGACCACACTTGCTGCCGTCAAGAGTTTTGAACAGGCGCACCTGCCTGTTCCTGCAATGGTTTCGTTCGCGACCAATAACGAAATAAGCTGCAAGTATCTGGCCGACCGGAAGTCCGGCGCAGGCTGGCAATACCTCGCGCTTGACGGTACGAATACGCTCGTACGCGTGGCGCTGCGCCGGGCAATGTCGTCGTACGAAGGAACCCCGAACAGTGAACCGGTTGCAGCGGCTCCGTACGTTTTCGCGGACAGCGCGAAGCGGCTCGATCCCAAATGTGACGCATCTGCGCCCCCTGACGCGGATTTGTCCTCGTCGCTAACGATGGACGCGCTAAAGAAGCTGTTCTGATCCTCGTGACGTGACGCTTGCCATCACGCGCGGGAGAACTACGAAAGTCTTGGCGTTTCCGATTGATCGACGGGAGAAGCAAATGAATCGTCAGAAAGTGCTGCTGCAGGTTGAGGGCATAAGCAAAGTCTTTCCAGGTGTGAAGGCGTTGGACGAGGTCTCTTTCTCGGTCAACGCCGGTGAGGTGCATGGCCTGGTCGGTGAAAATGGCGCTGGCAAGTCAACCTTGATGGCTGTCGCATCCGGCGCGCTTGTGCCTGAAATCGGGCGGATCGTGATCGACGGTGTTGATACGCTTGGTGAGCCGGAGCAAGCACGCGCGTTGGGACTTGCCATCGTGCGGCAGGAACCCGCGTTAATGCCAGATCTCAGCGTCGCTGAAAATCTTTATCTGGGCGTGCCCGCCGTCGTGCGCCCACCGCTTTCGGCAGCCAAAACGTGGGCGCAGCGGTTGCTGGCTGAGTGGAGCGGCGACGTGGGCATCGACGCCGGGGCGCGAGTATCGAGTCTGGGTTCCGAACACCGTTTCATCGTGGAAATCGTCAAGGCGCTCGCGGCGAAACCAAAGGTTCTGGTACTCGACGAGCCGACCGAGCACCTGCTCGCCGGCGACGTCGAGAGGTTGTTCAAGTGCATCCAGCGAATAACGGACTCGGGATGCGGCGTGGTGTACATCTCACACCGGATCCGCGAAGTTCAGCGCGTGGCGAACCGCATCACCGTGTTGCGCGACGGACGGGCCCAAGGCACGCATGACGTTGCGACGCTGACAGAACAGCAGATCGTCGAATTGATCGTGGGCGGTGCGCTTGATCGCGAATTTCCAGCGAAGGCTTGCGCGGCGCACGAAGACGTCATTCTGGATATCCGCTCATTGAGCGGACCCGGCTTCGGAAATGTTTCGCTGCAGGTGCGGCGCGGCGAAATCGTGGGTCTGGCGGGTATCGACGGCAACGGTCAGCGCGAGTTCATGCGCGCTTTGGCGGGTCTGTCGCGCTCAACTGGTCACATCACGGTAGCGGGCGAAGCTGTCACGCTTCGCAACAGCAGCAATGCTGCGGCAGACGGCATTCGGTATGTACCTGGCGACCGTCACCGCGAAGGAATCTTCGGCGAGTTGTCGGTGCGCGAAAATTTCTCGTTACGCAGTCTGTCGATGGACGCGCTGCACGGCCTTGTAAATAAAGGTAGCGAAACGCAGCGCGCGCGGCAGGCAGTCAACACATTTGCGGTCAAGACGCCTAGTGTGGAAACTCCAATCCGCTCGCTGTCGGGCGGTAACCAGCAGAAGGTCGTACTGGCCAGTGTGCTCGCCAGCGAGCCCCGTGTCATCCTTGTCGACGAACCGACCCAAGGCGTGGACGTCGGTGCGCGCATGGCCATCTACACGCTGCTGCGTGATAGCGCGGCCAAAGGCATTGCAGTGGTCATGGTGTCGTCGGACGCGATGGAGGTTGCCGGCCTCTGTGATCGCGTGACGATCTTTTCTCGCGGGCGTGCAGTCAAAGAACTGCAAGGGGAAGACGTCACAGAGAACAGCATCATCTCGGCAGTGCTGACGTCGACCTCTGAACGCAAGCGCGACTCGAATAGAACAGCTGGTTTTTGGAGCTGGGCGGCAGGAGATCAGGCGCCGCTCCTGATGCTTGTCCTTGCTGCGCTTGCGCTTGGACTGTTCGCGTCACACGCGAACGAGGCCTACCTTTCCGCGAGAAACCTCACCGGGATGCTGGCGCTCGCGACGACGTTAGCCATTGCGTCATACGGACAGCAGGCGCTCATGCTAGTTGGTGGGATCGACCTTTCGGTCGGCCCGCTGATGGGCCTTTCCGTTGTGATTCAATCGTTTTTTCTTGTCGATGGCGCGACGCCGGAGCATCAGTTGGCCGGCTGGATACTGATGTTTGCAGTGGCTGCAGGTGTCGGAGTTCTGAACTGGCTGCTCGTCGATCCATTACGGCTTCACCCGATGGTTGCCACGCTGGCCACTTTCATGGGATTGCAAGCGATTTCACTCGTTCTGCGCCCGGTCGCCGATGGACTTATCGCTGAATCGGTCATGGACGGAATAAGCGCGCACATTGGCATGATCCCCGTCGCGGCCGTGCTTGCTATCGTCGCCGCGTTCGGTCTCGAGTACGTGTTGTTCAGGTGCCGGATAGGACTGTCGCTGCGCGGCGTCGGATCAAAACTCGAAGCGGCGCGTGTCGCAGGCGTCAAGCCCCGACTGACTTTGCTGACGGGATATGTGGGGTGCTCGCTGCTTGCAGCGGTGGCAGCCGTGCCTTTGCTTGCGCAGGTGGGCACGGGTGATCCGCGCTCGGGTGTCAATTACACGCTGGCGAGCGTGGCCGCCGTGGTGATCGGCGGGGCGAGCCTGCTGGGCGGCAGAGGTTCCTTTATTGGCGCGATGCTCGGCGCCGTGCTGCTTACGCAGGTCAACACCGTGACTACATTCCTCGATCTCAGTGATGCGTGGCAATCATATCTGCTCGGCGCAATGATTCTCGCGTCGGTGGCCCTCTATTCGAAAAGCCGGCAAGTGGTGGTGGCGAAATGAACCAGAACTCGACGACCCAGGCTAGCCCTGCGGCAGAATCTGTATTTCGGGGCGCAACGGATCTGCGACGCGTTCGTGCTGTAGCGACAGGCGAGTATGCATGGATCTGGCACGCGACGGCTGTGCTGTTCGTCATAAGCGCAGTGATAGCACCTGGAACCCTTGCGCGCAGTTCCCTGTTGGCGATGTTGCCGTTCGCAGGTATTCTCGCCATCGTTTCGACCGGACAGACGATGGTGATCCAGCAACGCGGTCTCGACATGTCGTCGGCGGGCGTTGTATCGCTCGGCGGCGTTGCGATGGCTATCCTCAGCGCGTCGACAGGTTCTGTTCTGTTGGGTGCCGGCCTCGCGGTCTTGCTCGGGGCTGTGGTTGGTGTGGTCAACGGTCTGCTTGTCACGCGCATCAACATCACGCCCCTCATTGCCACGCTCGCCGTCAATGCGGTAGTGATCGGCGCGGTTCGCTCGCTGACGGGCAATGCGCCTATTGCGGTTGCTCCGTCCGTGCAAACTTTCTCGCATGCGTTGATCGGCGGCCTGCCTTGCAGCCTTTTGCTCGCCGTTGGATTTGTGCTGGTCGCGTGGTTGGTGATGCGCAAGACGTCGACGGGGCGGTGTTTCGTTGCAGTCGGAGTGAATCCACGAAGCGCGGAAGCGGCGGGGCTCCGGGTCACTTTTTATCAGATCGGGGCCTACGTTGCTTCGGGAGTATGTTTTGCGGTCGGCGGGATTCTGCTGGCCGGCTTTATTGGCAACGCCTCTCATACGGCCGGTGAAGATTATCTGCTTCCAGCAATCGCTGCCGTGGTGGTTGGGGGCACACCCTTTACCGGCGGGCGCGGTAGCGTTGTGGCGAGTGCGATTGCTGCGCTATTCATGGCGCAACTAGGGCAGATGGTGCTGGCGCTCGGCGCTGGCGTTGCGGTTCAGTTACTTGTGCAAGCGGCCACGATCGTGACAGCAACGGCGATAAGGTTCTTGCCCCACCTGCTGGCATGGATGCAGAAACGGCTGGCGCCGACTTGGCATTGATCGCAAGGGCGCATCATTAGGTAGTGAGCCTGTGCAAACCGGACCGTCGCGTTCAAAAACGAGCTCTGAACCTAGTATCTTCGTGGAGACAGCTGCTCGCACCAGATATTCCTTATCGACTCGAAAGATGAGACGGTTGGTAACCAGTCGCGCCAGTTGCGAAGGACCAGCGATGACGCCTATGTGCTGGAGATTTGCGCGCCGGCCCGGCTAATACTCTCTGAGGGCGGAAAGTATCTTGTCTTTGGCGGCGTCACGTTTGGCTACGACCACGAGGCACTGGATGCGGCCTTGGACGCGGACGTCGCACTCAGCTAGACGCCGCATGTCGGTACGGGGGAGGGCTGGCAGGCGTTCGTATCGATTGAACACAAGCCAGCTGAAACGACTACACCGGATGCTGCGCGAGGCGCTAGCCAAGTAAGCGAAGTTTGTTATCGAAACCGATTTCCAGTGGGTTCTTGCAGTCGTTCCATGTGGGTCTGCCGGACGGCTTGATCCATGCCACGATTCACGCTGGTCGAGAAAAAGGCGGTCGAAGTCCTCAACCTTGCCTCGACCTTCAATCAGGCGCCTTGCTCGTATCTGCAGCTCTACGCGGATCATTGACGATTTCCGGATTAACCAACACTTGCGTTTTTGACGACCTGTCGATCGCACGTGTAGTGCGCTACACCGAGTATCTCAGCGACCTGACGAGGTTGACCTGCGAGCCGCTATATCTGTGAATTTCAGTTCGCGGCGCACGCCTCGCTTGCTGGCCGATATCGGACGGCGGGGATGGTGAGGGTGGTGAGATATAGGGGGGCGGCCGCCTTCCATTTGATGGGACAGCGCTTCCAGCCGTTCGCGCAGGAGCTCACTCGCCGCTATTTGCTCGTCGAGTGCAGTTCTCTTTGACGCTAACTCTCCCTCGACGCTCGCACACCGCGTCATGGACGCCGCCAACTGCGCCTTCGCAGTTGAAAGAGAGTCGCGTAGTTGGTCTCGTTCGGCCTGGTGCGCGGCCAGAACTTCGGCTGACCGCTCGATGCTCGCCTGCAATTCCTGGCGAGTCTGGCGTGCGGCTGTGCGCTCGTTGTCAATTTCCAGGAGCGCCCGCTTTTCAGCCGCAAGCAGGCGTTGCTCGCTCTGACTGTGCGTATGACGGAGCTTACCCAGTTCCTCGGCAAAATCCCGTCGGGCATCCGACAGTGCCGCAGCGGCGCTTGCCGCTTCCTGTCTGAACTGCGTCAGTTGATCTTCCAGCATTGCCCTTGCGGTTTCCAGTTCGACCAGGCGGGCCTGCAGCCTCGCGTTGTCGCGCCCGAGTTCCGCCGCGCCACGCGCCGCGTGCTCAGCGGCGAGAACCGCAGCATCGCGCTCCGCGACGCTGCGCTGGGCCTGTTCGTGCGCTGTGGCAGTCTCGCTCTGTGCGTCCTGCCTGAAAACCTCCAATTCAGCATTGGCCGCATCATTGGAGAGCTTCCAGAGCGTCGCCGCGAGTTCACCGGCGGCCGTCGCGACCTCGGCAGGCAAATCTGGCTGACCGACGTCGACCCGTGTCTTGTTTCGCACGTCGCCCCAAAAGTCCCGCAGAGCCTTTGCCGGTGCGCTCATGCTGCCTTTGCGAACAAGCTGATAGAGCTTGTTCGCAGTCGGCGTTTCGCTGTACCGGAAGAACATCAGTGCGCAGACCTCGCGATAAAGCTCCTGCGTGTCCGAGACGCGTTCACGGAGGGCTGCAATGTCGGTTTCGAGAGCCATGAGGATCCTTGTGCGAGGCGACGGACGAATGTGTTGATAATACAACGTATGACGACTAATTTGCTACATTCAGTACTCCATACACGACATTAGTACTATAATGTCGTGTATGATGTATTCGGTCTTTTCGCGATAAATTCTGGTTTTTAGGGAGCTCTAAAGCAGTGTCTGACGCTCAACTCATCACCGTGCAGCCTGTGGAATCGCTCGTGGTTCCGGAAATCCTTGACGGCCGTGATGGCACGAACCGTGGCGCGGTCGGCGGCTCGCAACTGTCGGCGACGAATGACCTGGACGCCGTGCGTGCTTGGCTTTCGAACTACGCGGACACCAAGACGACGTTCGACAATTACCGCAAGGAAGCCGAGCGCCTGTTGCTATGGGCTGTTGTTCAGCTTGGTAAGCCGTTGTCGTCGTTGACGCACGAGGATCTGCTGATGTTCAAGGTGTTCCTCGTCGACCCACAGCCGGAGAGTCGGTGGGTGTCGACGACCGGTGGCAAATATCCGCGCGGCGACGAACGCTGGCGCCCATTCAACGGTCCGTTGTCGCCGGCCAGCCAACGCCAGGCTCTGATCATCCTGAACGCGATGTTCACTTGGCTCGTCAACGCAGGCTATCTGCGTGGCAATCCGATGGCGTTATTGCGGCAACGGGCAAAACGCTCCGCACCGCGAGTCACGCGATATCTGTCCATTTCACTCTGGGACGAGGTGAAGCTCTTCGTCGAGCAGCTTCCGGTGGAAACCGAAACGCAGCGGGCTTACCATGCGCGTTGCCGCTGGCTGACGACCCTGTTTTACCTCCAGGGCATGCGAATCTCTGAAGTGGCCGGCGGCCAGATGGGCAGCTTTTTCAGACGGCTCGGTGCCGATGGGCGGGATCAGTGGTGGCTTGAGACATTGGGTAAGGGCGACAAGGAGCGGATCGTCCCAGTGTCAGGTGAGCTTATCCAGGAGCTACGACACTATCGGACTGCTAATGGCCTCTCCGCTCTCCCCACCCGGTCTGAAGAAACACCGCTGCTCATTCCATTTAAAGGCCGCGCCCGCTGCATGTCACGGTCCGCTGTTCACGATGCCATTAAAGGGATTTTTGCCGGCGCCGCGACGTGGCTGCGCGCCAAAGGGTCCGAGTTCGCTGATCGCGCTGATGAACTTGAACGCGCGTCTGCGCACTGGTTACGTCACACAGCCGGATCACATCAGGCCGATGGCGGCGTGGACTTGCGAACTATTCGCGACAATTTGGGACACGTGTCGTTGAATACCACGAGTCTTTATCTGCACACCGAGGACGACGAACGGCATAAAGAAACCGTCAATCGTCATCGTATGAACTGGGGCGACGCGAAAGACTCGCCCGATGGTTCGCGAGAATAGAGATGATAAAAACCGACCCTCTCTCAATCGATGGAGATGCCCGCCATTCGCCATTTTAGTCTTGAATGGCGGGCGCCTTCATCATCGAAAGTGGGCCGCCGGGGCTTATTGCAGTCGTGCGCGATTCGCGCGACCTTCTTCGGTTGGGCAAGTCGGCGAACGGCCAGTGATGGTTTCTGGGCCGACTGCCAACCACCGGCACGACAAAAGACGCTCCATCTTGAGGCAAATGCGCTGAATGTTACCGGCTGCGCCTGTCTGGATTGAGCCGATGGTGAGTTTTAATCAGATCTCCAGCCACTCGTCCTGCGCACGTGACCAGAATTCCTGTTGCACTGGCGCGGCGATCTCGCCATCGGGCGCATTCCGCACCAGGTATTCGCCTACCCGATGCGCACGGCCACTTTCAGTACGTTCTATCCGCCAGCCAGTTCGAATCGCGAAGCCTTGTCGAACCAGATCCCGCTTTCTCGCTGGCGGATGGTAGATATCAAGATACCGGCTCGCCTCAAAGGTTGTGACACTGCCCAGGCGCCCTATCGCTTCCAATAGTCTTAGACATTGTGAGCGCGAATCCACGCTGCTATTCCTAGCACGAATGGATTCAAGGATCGCCTTGCGATCAGAACTGGCGGTCGTGCAGGAAAAACTATGGACATCTCGAGTGCAGTTTTCGTCGTCGGTGACGCGTTCGACCGACTTGTCAGCGACTTTTGCTGCAGCGATCTCTTCCAAGAGTCGGTGCCGGCTTCGTCGATATTCTCCTCCGGACCGGCTCTCTTCTAGCCGGTGAAATCGGGACGTACGGGTCTGATATATAAATCTGGTCATGTCTGCTGCTCCTGAACAGCCACGGTACGTTCCGTAGCACAGACCAGATTTTTTCAGCAGGAGCGTTCTAGAGCACCGCAACTGCGTGACTTGGTGCCGCAATTGCGGTATCAGCCAGCGTCGACGCTCCGGTTTGCCGCCGCAAATTTGCTTTCCAACGTCCGTTTCGAGATGCCGGGCGTTGCTGGGAAGTGAGCGAGCAACCCCTCAATCACCGCATCCTGGCTCGCAAAAGCGGAATATTTCTTCCCGCTGCCCGGCGACTCTCCTAGCAAGAGATGCAAGAGTCCGCCGATGATATTCAGATAGGTGCTCTCCTCCCTGCGTCCAAGGTTCGCAGCTGGTTCCCCTTGCAAAGACTGCTCAAACTCGCGCAGCGCAGCGGTTCGAACCACCAGGACGGCGTCGGCGGGCAATGCTCCGGCCGGATAGTAGTTATCGGGGTCGAGCCAGGACTTTCGCTTCGAGAGGAACTCTTTCCTGTCTTCCTTATGCTGCGCCAATAATCTTTCAGCATCGTCCTTGCTTATCTGGTCGATAGCGATCCGGAGCTCGAGCTTCTTCTTCGCAGCGGTCGACCCGCGTTGAAATTCGTTATCGTCAAAGCTTTCCGTCAGTTGCCAGACCTCGGCAGCGTTCCGTTGCACAAAAGCTCCATCAAGGCCTGAGAGCGTAATCTCCGGACCGCCCGTGAGAAGCTGATACCTGTGCTCTACGTCTAGGCGTTCGTTCCCGACGAGGAGCAGATCCCAAACTCCTTCGATGCTCTGCACGCTGGGCTCCAGGGTGAGATACCTCCTGTCATCGAGATTTAAGCTTTTCATGTATCGGACGGGCTTCCCAACGGCATGTCCTGGAATTCCGGGCAGCATTTCGGTTATGCCACCCGGAAATTCACCCCACTCGACGTCCTCAAGACTTACGACCTTTCCGCGCCTCGCTGTCGCGTGGTTCACAAAGTTAGCCGACAGAACGAGATGACCATCGAGTGCCAGTCGCAATATGTCCGCAGCCGTCACATCTTCAGAGACGACCGAACTCAGGTGACCCGCAGCTTCGTCCAGAGTCACCCATTCTCTCAGTTTGAAAAGCTTGCTCATTTTTCCCTTCGATTGTCTGGTGTTGTACCCAATCCATGAGAGAGCGCGTAAATGCAGAAGACTATTTTTGGGATGCGCAAAATCTAGCCATTCACGATTGATGCGTGGTGACTGCGGTCTCCACAATTCATGGCAAAGGCCAAAGTCATATCGAGGCCACTATAGCTCAGATGTCGCGGAAGATTTCACTAAACACCTCTTCGAGTTCTGTCCTCCCATCGTCCGCGAACGGATCACTGAGGGCGCGCGCCTGTTCTGCATTCTGAACGAGTCTCGCTGCCGCCAGCGCCCGCTCGGGTTTCTGACCAGACGCTGGAACAGCTTCCGGATAGTAGTCTTCGATGGCTCCTTTCGAGAGTACACAGATGCCTGTTTGGCGCAGCGCGGTCAACACCGGTGCCAGGGCGCTGCGAGCGACTCTATCTTCGCGACACGCGCGCACACGCGCGATAGCGTCCTCCCACGTGAACAGCCCCTCTAGCCTCTCCAGGATACCGTCGGTTATCTGCCCGTCCGCTTGAACCTGTCTCAATGCCGCTTTCGCTTCATCGTACCTGGCTCGCCAGGAATCCTGGTGAACCTTGTTCTTTATCTGTCGACGATTTGGCTCCGCCTTGATGTTCAGATCAGCAATCCTGGCGTCAATTGCCGCTATCGCTGTTGTTCGGGCATCACGTGCATTCGCATCACCGCCGAGATGCTGATACCCCTCGAACAATGCGTCCAAATCTGCGATTATTTTCACATCGATGCCAAACGCTGAGAAGAAGCTTCTGAACTTCTCGAAATTCCCCTTCCCGGAAACCCTCACTATCGCGATATTGCGCTCCTCGAAGTCCCATTCTTCAGAAAGCAGCTTCGCAATGTGCCGGCAGTAGGCATCATCCGACTCTCCTTCGAGAAGTACCACTCTGCGACTGAAGAATGCGGCGTCAGCATTTTCGAACTTTGCGAGTTGAAAAGTCTGCGCTCTTTCCAGGTCTAGCTCGAAGTTCACGGGGAAAAGCTCTCCAACCGGCTTAGCTTCAGTTTCGCGCTTTGCTACACGCACGAACGACGCGGTTACTCCGGGGGCAAAAAACAACGGTGAATGTGTCGTCACTACGACCTGATGCTCCACGGAGACGGTTGCGAGCGTGTTAAACAAAGTCTTCTGCGACTTTGGATGCAGGTACAGCTCCGGCTCTTCGAACAGGAACATCAGTGGTCGATGATTCGCGACTCCGCCGGCCTCACGTTCGCGGCGCAGGGCGAGTTGGCGAACGTAGGCCTGCAACAGTGCAAACGTCAGCGACCGCTTTATACCGTCGCCCTTGTTGTCGATGAGATCGCGAGTGCCGTCGTCGACGTAAATTTGTGCGGAGCTGAGGATGGCACGTAGCTCGGGAGGAGGAATCCGCAGTTCCACCCGGGCTCTAGGGAAATTCTGGTTCAGTAGCCGCTGAACCAGCGTCTCGAGTTCTTGCACACAGCGATGGCGAGCGTCGACCCCGTTGTCGCCCTCCACTGCCCGGTTAAAGATAGTGTCCAGTTGCGTCAGTGCGGCGCTGATTACGGCTAGGTCTGGCTCCATATCTTCGAGGAGCAGCCCCAACAATCGACCAAATGAAGTCGACTGCGACGTCTTCATATCGTCATTAAAGTTCTTGACCGCCGGAATGTAGATGGACTCCGGAAGCATCGGTGTAATGGAGCTCACGATTCCCGACGGTAGAGGAGATTCTCCAGCCTCGAACTGGTCTTCGGGCAAACGAGCCACATGCGCGGCAAGCAGGGTCTTGGCACCAGTAATGTTTCGCGCGACGTCCGCATCGAATATTACGTCCGCGTAGGTATCGTGGAAGATCTCCTGGATTTGTGGCGCTCTCGCCCCTGCAAATCGCTCGGCTATGAACGCGGATCGAAGCCGCTCCTCTCGCGGGACACGAGTGGGGACAATAACCTCAACCTTTTCGCCAGGCCTGTACCTGACCACGAGCGAGAGGTTCCCGTTTTGTACGATTGCGTCAATTTTTGCACGATGCTCGTCTGCAAGACGGTCAAGGTCGTGAGCATTGATTTCGCTAAATCGAAGTTCGAACTCGACTGGTTGCGTATCGTCATAAAACAGGCTTGGCGAAAGCTGCGGCGGACGATTGAGGCCGAACGCTATCGCCTGCAACACGGAGGATTTCCCCGCGTTGTTTTCCCCGACCAGGCAGGCGAAGTGCGATGGCTGGAATCGCGCCCGATGCAGGCCTTTAAAATTTGATATTCCAATCTCTTCGAGCAGCATGTCACTCCCGTTCTCTCAGGTTATTTGCCTTCTTGTCTTCGATAAAAGACAATCTGTAGGTGCCTATGCAGATTGTCGTGTCCCGTCTTCAGGTTGCTCTAATACCCGAAATACTTGATCGCGAATATCTGCGTTCTGCAAAGCAACTCAAAAAATTGGAAATACTATCCGAACGCGGTGAGCATTACCGATGGAATCTCAGCCAAGTTGTGTCCGGACATGGTCGATATGGACTGTACCGTGACTTTGCCGCGAGGACCATTTCAGCGCATGCTCGGAAGTCCATCCACAGACGGCATATTGACCCGTTGGCTTGACCCAATCGCCGCTACATCGCTCGCTCCGGACATCCTTTCTGCAGCGATATCGATACTTGTCGCCAAGGGACGTGCAAACGCAAGTTACACCGCGTCGGCTCTTTTAAAAGCGCTGCTGCAAAGCCAAAACGCTAAAGACGAACACAGAGAGGAGGTAAAGCTTCTCGCTCCGCCGTTGACCCATGCCCTCCTGCATGTCGCCGAAGCGTCAGGACGTGGTCCGCAAGCCTCCGCGAGAAAATGGGCAATAGCGGCTTTGAGGACGATATCGACGGACACTGAGGCCTGGAAAGTCATCATCGGCCGTCTCGTGCTATGGGTCGCACATGCCACCTGCCCCTCGGACGCGGAGAGAGCTCGCACTGACGGCAGCTCGCGATACATGTCCGATCGCTTGATGACCGTCCTTGGAACTGATCAGCCAGGTGTTTACACCATCCTTGGGGTACCTTTTCGCCTTCATAGCCAATCGTCCGATGATCTGGCGGACGCTGTTCCATCTTTGCTGCAAGGCAAGCCTTTATTGTCGACCGCAAAAGTGTTAGCAGCTGCGAGCGTTGCCGCTGGCGTGGGATCCTTCAACTCCACGGCATGGACGGGATTCAGATGGATTGTCATGCTCAATCAGGTTGACCGGAACGAGACCATCAATCTTCTTGTCGCAATGGCAGAAGCAGTCATTCACATAACTCCGGAACCGGAGGTGAACCCAGAATTTCCAAAACGTGTGTCCGCGCTCCTGCTATGGCTCTGTGGATCCGAAGCAGAGGAGTCGCGCGCCTGTGGAGTCCGTACATCGCTAGACCCGGCTATTGACTACGAGCAGGACTACCTTGCGTGTCCGTCGCGGAGTCTAATCACTCTCGAATACCGCCACGTGACAGAAACACTCGCCGATTCAGGCATTTCGCTTGTCACCCGTCTCCAACGCTCCCGTCGATACTGGCCAGCGCCTGCCGTAAAGCCCCCTGCGCACTTCCTTGAAGAGCTTTGCAAATTCGCGGAAGATTTCGATGTAAGGCGGCTAGACACGGCGATGGCCTGGCGTCCAGAAGATCACTTCTTCCAGGAAATCGCGGGAGGCCTGGCTAGATTTGCCCCTCAAAAGCTGGCAGACGTGACACGTCGCAGGTTGCATTCGCTCGCTGACAGACCAATCGACGCTCGGCACTGGGTTGGCCTGCGAGCGCCGAAGCATGTCATGCTTGCTGATGAAAAGGCAGCGACTGCTGCGCGCGGGTTACGCCTGAATAAGCCGGAGCTTCCCAACGAGCATGAGAACTACCTGCAGACGCAGTTGCTGTATGTCGAATTGCCGACACTCGATGCGCCAGGCCAACTTGATGCTCTTGTTGAAGCAGATAATGCGATCATCACACGAGAACTCCTGTGGATTATCAAACCCATGAAGTCGGCTGAGATCGGCGAGTACATCCAGCGTTGGTCGCCCAATAATCGCCGGGCTATGCATGTCCTGTTCAACTACCTGGCCACGTACCATACACCACTTTCTCCGGACGACTTGCAATCTGTCACGGCCTTTGCGAGCGGAACCGACGAGCAGAATCTAAGGGTACTGGCATTCGTCGCGCTGTCGAAGTCAAACCCACTCGAATTCGGGAGATATCTGAAGGGTTCAGGATGGAAATTCATCGCCGGTCAGTCACCGCTAGAACAAGATCACGGCAGCATAGCGGTGTTAGCTGCGTCAGCCTCGGAATCTCTTGAAACAATGAGAGCCACGGTGGCACCGTGGTCGTTGCTTACGGAAGCCGTCAATCGAGGGGGGAGCCAATCCGATGTCAAATTGGGGGCTCAAGCCGTCGATGCAGCCGTCATGGCTCAGGATCTCGGTCTCAACCATCCGGACGCAGATATTCTGATAGATACGACCCGTAACGGGTTAATTTCGATCAGTTTGCAAGCAGCGGCAGATCAAGACGATGACATTCGGGCGTTTCTGAACTTCGATGCGCAGGAAATACGGCGAAGAGCCATTCGACAGAATGCTGTTGATCAGATTGAACAGGCGCGTGCAGCAGGCGCGGTTTTGAAGACACTTGGATTCCGGAAGACTGAAGCGCGAGCGCTCGTACAAAGTGCTCGGGCGGAGGTTGATAAATGGTTGGACGGTCTTTCAGAGAACTCCGATGCTTTCTCAAACCGGGTGAACTCGGCAGGAGGCTTATTTTTGGCTATCTGTGAATCACTGATGGAAATTAACCCGTCTCGAGGCGTTCAGCTATGGCACGCCTTGACTCGCCTGTTGCGTGTTCAATTCAGGGGAATCGCCAGCATCAATGATCTGATGCACATGCCCTTCCGCGTAAAGGATAGTGAACCGGTTGAAGAGCTGAGAAGAGAGCTCTACGGGGTGAGGCGCAACCCAACAAACAGCGACTATCTCGAACTTGTAATCACCGCGATTGCCAACAGCGGCCGCGACTGGCTGATCTCACGCATCATGGAAGATGAAAACTCCAACGATGATTGGCGGCGCAAGCGTGCTGTCATGCTTCGCGGCATGACCGACGAGGTCTTGATCGATGACTTGGTCTGGTTTGAGGGCGATCACGATGCTGGTTGGATTTCGATTCGCCGCGAGGCACAACTCTGGCGAAACCGACGCGCTCAGGCTGAACACTGGTGGAACCAATTCGTGCATGCGACGACGCCTGAAGCTGCTTTCGCTGCGTGGGAAGTATTCATCCGATGCGCGGATCGCCGCTTGTGGGTGACTGTTGTCCGTGATCTCGAACAGCCGCACACAGACGATCCGCTATGGTTTTTGAAGCGCGCTCATTTTGAAGCATGTAAAGGTGATCTTGACCGTGCAATGCGGGAGCAAGAGACCAAAGCGACAGAGAGGACCGACCAGAATCTAATGTCATGGAAGTCTCCAATGCAATGGCTCGATCTCAGTATCATCGACTAATTTTGCAAGAGGCAACCGTATCGACGTCCGTGCCAGAGCGGCAAGCCAAGTTGCAACAGTGTCTGATTGACTTCCGTACCGTTCGGTCTGCACGTTTTGCACTTTCATTACGACCGGTGGTCGCGCTAGTCGACACTAAAGATCGCAACGTGTCGTGAACCAACGCAAGCTGCGCCCACGCTGGTTGGGACGACCCGGTTCCCGTATACTTCCGGGTCCTGTCGCCTCCAATCCTCGCGAATAACATCCGCCATGACGCAGAAAGCAAAAAAGCAAACGCATCGAGTTTGGGGAGACACGGTTCGCGCGGAACCTGTCATGCAGACTAGTCATAAACGGGTACACGCGCTTCACGCCGGCCGAGCAAATCTTCCGTTGCGCGGTCATATACGGTGGGGTCGCCAAGCGAATTCGCCACGACCAAGGCACCAACGATCGTAGACAAAAACTGCGTCGCCCTCTTCTCCGATAGCCGTTCCCCGACGAGCTTATCGATGGCCATCCTGAAATATCTCTTCACTTCTGTAGCGACCTCCCCTGGCAGACCAAGCGAAGCAGCCCCGAGTACGGTCGCTGGGCACATTCGGTCTTCTGAGATCAGCGTCCCTTTGAATACTTCTATCCATACCTGGACGGGGTCAGGATTGGTCTCGAGCTGCTGATCTATGACTTTCGCGACGTGATCTGTATATCGCCGAATGACGGCGGCCCCCAGTTTCTCTTTGGTGCGGAAATGATAGTGAACACTCGAACTCTTGATGCCGACGTCGGCGGCAATTTCCCGAAAACTGAATCCGTTGAACCCGCCAATCCGCATCCGCCTTTCTGCAGCGTCCATGATTGCAACAGCAACATCATTCATGGCAAATTTCCTTGAGACTTAGACTGCGCCTTCAGCTTAAAACTTTAATAGTTATCGACTATGCAATCGCTGCCCGGTAGACACTGCCGTGGATCCGCGCAGTATCTAACCGCGCGATCTGCCGGGATTGATAGCCCAGACAGATCGCCCACAGTAAAGCGACTTCACAAGTTACGCCGGCTGCTGCTCCGCTTCGCGCGATTCCGCGTACGTCGGAAAGTTGGTATAGCCGTGCCCGTCACCACCGTAGAAGGTGCTCCGATCGTAATGAGCGAGCGCAAGATCGTTCTCGATTCGATGCGGCAAATCCGGGTTCGACGTGAAGTGGCGCCCAATGGCGATAAGCTTCGCGAGACCACTGGCGACGGCGTCTTCCGCAGTTGCCGGAGTGAAACCACCTGCGGCAATGATCGGACCTTGGAAGACCTTTCCGAGCTCGCTCGCGGCGACTGCGTCTTGTTCTTCGTCGACGGTGTCGGCGCCGCTGATGCGAGGCTCGATGACGTGAAGATAGGCGATATCGAGGTCGTTCAACCGTTCTGCGACGTGACGGAATAGCGCACGGGGATCGCTATCGCCCATGCCGTTGAACGTGCTGCTCGGCGAGAGGCGAACTCCAACTCGGTCCGAGCCCCACACCGTGGAGACCGCTTCAATGATTTCGACCAGGAAGCGCACTCGGTTCTCGATCGGGCCGCCATAGACGTCAGTGCGCTTGTTGCTCCCGTTCTGCAGGAACTGTTCGATCAGATGACCTTGGCCTGCGAGAAGCTCGATGCCATCAAAGCCCGCCCGCTGGGCATTCGCAGCCGCGACACGGAACTGTTCGACGACACCAGCAACCTCGTCGGTTTCCAGTGCGCGGTGCGCGGACGGCCGCACCAGTCCGTCCGGTGTCGTCACGACGATGGTTTCGTCTTCCAGGAAGCTTTCGTTCACGGATGCCGTGACCGGCGTCACTTGGCCGATCGCCGTGCTCGTTGAGCGGCCAGCGTGGTTCAACTGAAGCAGGATCAGGCCGCCCTTCGCATGCACCGCATCCGTGATCTGCTTCCAGCGTGCGACGTGCTCCTCGCTGTAGATGCCGGGGGCCGCGTGATAAGGGCGTGCTTCCGGTGCAATTGCCGTTGCCTCGGCGATGAGCAGGCCACCCTCGGATGCGCGCTGGCTATAGTAATCGCGCATTAGATCGCTCGGATTTGCGCTCGGCCAGTGGGCGCGCAGTCGGCTCAGGGCGGGCAACACGATCCGATGCTTAAGATCGAACGCGCCAATCTTGACTGCTGTGAAAAGCGCCTTCTGTGACTTCGTAACCATCTTGAACTCTCCGTTTTGAAATGTAAGAACTATCTATCGATAGATGCGTGATTGAGACAATAGCTGTCAGGAAACCCAGCGTCAATGACGTGTATTTGGGTAACAGTTCCCCATAAATGAGGAGAATCCGATCGGTCGCCAACAGCGTGACGCGGAGCCCGTCTGGCGCTCTCACATAATCCTGAATGGAATACTGTATAAAAAAACAGGTAAAATGGACGTTCAGGCAATCTGACACCCGGACCAGACAGCGAAGGAATCCGTGATGACGTTTCAGCAAGGTCTTTTCGAAGCAGAACCACTTTCGGTCGTACAGGACGACGAAGGCGGCATCCGGTATTTGCCGGCGGCCATCAGCGTCCGCCTTGCAGACCGCTGGTTTGACTTACTTATGCGAAAGGCGCATTGGACTACCTATCGCCGCATGATGTACGACCGTGAGGTGGCAGTCCCGCGACTCATGGCCGGATACAGAGATGATGGAGAATCTGAGTTGCCCGAGCCACTTGCCGAAGCATTTGCACAGATGCGCTCTCTCGTGAGCGCACCGTTTAATAGTGTCGGTCTGAACCTTTATCGCGATGAAAGTGACAGTGTCGCTCCACACGGCGACAAGGTAGAGAAACTCGCTGTCGGCCAGCCTATCGTCGTTCTGTCGCTCGGCGCGACTCGCCGGATGTCAATTCGGCCGAGACGTGATCCCGGCCATGTCCGGCACGTTGATCTTGAGGCAGGGAGTGTTCTCGTAATGAGCTATGGGTCGCAATTGACTCACGAACACGGAATACCGAAACTGACGGCGCACTGCGGCCCCCGGATCAGCCTCGCATTTCGTTGTTTTGATTTGTGAACATCAAGCGCAGGAGCCGAGATTCAGTCCTATATTGGCTACGTCGCACACTGGATCTGCTCGAGGTGTGTATGACGATACGATCGGTGGCGCCGCGTGGTGCGCACGAATGTTCTCACGCCAAAAGGGTATGTGCGGACCTTGGGCGCTAGCAAGGCCGCCGTGTTGCAGTCGACATGTTGGAGACCTGGCAGCCGTGCTCAGTGACGTTTTTCGTAGTGGTTACCGGTGCGAGCGTTTTTGTAATGGCCGCCTTTGTGCGAGGACCCGTGGCCGCCGGCATAGTGACCTCCTCTCGCCTCAGCAATAAGCGGTGCGACGAGCAAGGCACAGACAAGCACTACAACAATTTTCTTCATGGTGGTCTCGTGTTTGATGGATGCGCCAGAAATTCCTGCGCCTGACTGGATATCGGCATACGACAAACGGTTCCCGATTAGTGAAAACCACAGGACTTCAAGCAGTCCAAGCATTGCTTATTGCCATCCCGACAGCAGGCAGAGTCTTGGCCCCAACTCGGAGGGCTACATGCCGCTGCAATTTTTCCTGCCGTGGAAGATCGCGCTGTTTGAAGCCTGCTCAACTGTCACTGGTTTTGCACTCTGGAATTCTGATCGCCTGCGGCAGCTTTGGTGAGTTCTCGCTGACGATCGGGAGCACAAGCAATTTTCTGCTCTATGTGCCGGGGGGGCCTCGCAACTCGTCGCGCTCAGCCTGATTATTGTAAGATTGCGCGAGCTTGCGTAAGTCTTGCTCTAACCGGGGGTAACCGGCCTCACCGATAGCCGTTGCTTGATCGGCATACCGTTTGGCGATTTCGAGTTCCGCGTTGCCGCCGGAAAAACCATATGTTCCACGCGAGTGGAACATTTCGGTAACCATTCCGTGTCGCATGGCTTGTGCGTCGCGTCCGTTAAGCGCGTTCGCTATGGTCCGGTCGAGCCACAGGCCATCTGCATCTGCCGGAGCGTTAGCAAGGCATCTGCCGAGCATACTCATCGCGACGTCAAGGTGTCCGCTTTCAGTGCATCGTCGCCTTACGTCGTCCAGCCATGCTGTGAATACGGCGCCCTGCATCCTCCCATCATCGCCAATTCCCGGACATTTGTTCCATTCAGCAAGAAGCTGATAGGCGTTGCTCGCGACGCGCTCTGTGAGATTCGTGTCAGCGCAATCATCCTTCTCGGGCGAGCCTTCCTTCGAGTGGAACGCAAGCCGCACGAAATGACAGAAGCATTCCGGATCGCTCGCCATCCGTCGGTGCAGGAAAATCGGCTTGTGCTGAGGGTGGCGATTCAGAAGCACAAGAAACTCCCACTCGATTTTGCATACCGCGCCTACGCCCGCATCTGCCCTGCCCTGCAATTCCTCAAGCAACGTGCCGATCTCGTGCAGGCCGATACTGACGAAATCTGCTGTAGGAGAGATAGCGGACAGAAACACCTCCGTCAGAAGCGAGGTTGATACCTCTTGTTTGATGCGCAGCGCCTTATGGAGCAATCGCATCGCTGCGAAGGGCCTGTTGTTCTCGACAAGTTTCTTTACACCGGGCAGTAGCTCATCTGGCTCGATGTCCACATTCGCTCCGACGGTAGCCCAATAGATCTCGCCGACGGCCGAATCTAGCGTATCGAGGCGCCGCCATGACTCGCTACCGAAAGGCAATGAAATCAGCAGACAGGCAGCTTGAGGCGCCGACCAGTCTTTCAGTGATAGGCGATCCACCCACGTCCACCCTTCCTTCCTGAATCTTGCCGATGAGTAGCTCGATGCACCGTCGCGAAGCGACACAGTGTCATTGACAAGGTGATCTGGCAGAATCAAGCGGTCATCGTCTGTATTTCCAATTTCGCCCCACGCAGCCCCAAGCAAACCAGGAAATTTCACTTCGGCCATGAACTCGACAAGCGCCTGATGCCCCTGACTCAGGAGTTCGCGGACGGCCGCGTGCCGCCGCTTCGCCAGCGCACGTTCGTGCTCGTGCCAGTCCCCACTGTCCTGGTAGGTGACGGGATCATTGGGATTGAACAGTCCAAGATATCGGAGGGCCGGAGACTGCGGTGCGAGCGTGGTCGAGATATCGGCAAGGCGATCGACTTGCGCGGGCCTCATCGCCCACGCCGCATCGGGAAATTGACGGTGCTTCCCGATCATCTCGCACAAGGCTTTCCAGATCCCATAGCGACCATGGTCATCCAGTGATTTGACTTGCTCGCTCCCGAGCAAAGACGCTGCGTCGTTCCACGACGGCAACGGCAGAGAGTCAATTCGCGCCGCCAGATCCGCAAGCCTGACCTCATCAGATGCTGCCGCGCCTATCGCAATCGCGATGTACCTACCAGTTTGCTCTTCGAACGGCGTCTCCCCCACTGAATCGGACCAGTCCTCGGGAATCGAAGCCCTGAAGGTCGGCTTGCGCGCACCATTTGAAAAGGTATTGGCGTTCGGGAGCAGCCCAAGAAGAAGGCTCCATCCGACCGTTGGAAACGATCGCTGAACCGCTGCCACAGCAGCCAGACGTGTCGAGAACGGTGCACATGTCTGAGGGAGCCAGGGCAGAAAAATCGTGATGAGCGAGTTTATCGGGCGATTCGTCCACTTCCCGCCCGGATCAAGCATAGCCAGTTCCGCGAGGCAGTTCACGACCTGCCCGAGATGGTCCCGCTCCCACGCCAACGTTTCAAGCGCCCATAGAAGTCCCGTCATATAGTTGCGCCCGAACGTCCCATTGTCTTCCTCATCAAATACAGCGACAAACGGGGACGGCTCCTCCCCCAAGGCACTGTCGACGCATTCAAGGAACGACGATGGGGACGCCTCGGCAAACAGGGGCAACAGACCGTTTAAACTAGCCCACCGGCTCGCCGAAGCGTTATCAAGAAGGCCGCTGATAATCTGGGATACAACCCATGCCGGGCGCCCGACAGTGCAAGATGTCAATGCGCGTGGCTGAGCACCCACCAACGCGAGCGTTTCTGCGATACCTTCACGAAGCCTCGATGAGTATGAGAACGCCTTCCCATACACCGCTGCTGCGTAACGCCGATCCTTCTCCAGTTGAAGCGCGGGATCATCTTCCGCCAGCACAGCGAGCGCGGCCGCTTTGAACGCATCCAGATGCGAGTCATAGACACGGTCCGCCAACGCTCGCCATCCGTCATGTCGTGCGACGAACTTCCAGAGCCGGTCCTGGTGCGTCAAAGGCGAACCCGGTTCCGCAGTCGCCCGCCGAAGGACCTGTACCCATTCGGCGTACGGTTTGCCTGATATTGCTTCGACAGTAGCAATGTCGTCCGCCTTCTCCTCATGCCACCCACCAATCAGCATGGCGACAGCGAGATCATCTGCGTACGGTCCCGAAGCCCATCCAGGGAGGGCCGACGTTCCCTTGAAGCAGCGTACGAGCGAACTCAAATCGCCGTTGCTTCTGCGCGCCAGCACCCGGGCGCGCTCGTCAGGAAAACCGGCCTCTCGTAGTGTGCGTTCGATTTCGTAGGTGGGCGGATTGAGCAGTTGCGCGGCAAACGGCTCTTTCACGCCGCCAGGCGGGCCGCTGAACACGACTCGATGACCAGCCCGGCGAGCTTTTTCGAGTAGCAGTGCGCCCCGCTCACTGGTGACGTCAAGTTCCGGGTCGACAACCAGAACATGTGGCTGGCGTCGAGCGACAAAGTCTGCCCACGCGTCCACTCCCGAGATTACTACGCAGGTACCTGCGATGTCTGCGCGCCGCTCGGGCTCAAGGCTTGCGATGTAAGCGGAAACGAAATCGACGACTTGCCCGGGGTGAGCGGTCTCCAATCGAAGCTGCGCAACATCCCCTCGCAGGATCTCATCAAGCCGCTCACATGCGTCCTGCCGTCCGACGAGGAATGTCGCTGGCGTCAGCACCGTGTCGCCATCGCCTGAAGCAACGAGCTTCCAATGTTCGCCCGGAAGTTCAATCTGATGCACCGCAAGATCTAGGCGTTTTGCCAGCCACAACTCGACCGCCGGCATCTCGTGTAACCATTCAACCAGTTTCGTGCCGTCGATAACTCGTACGCTGGCCCAATCGTTTCGCTGCTGGCGAGCATCGATCCAGGCAAGCTGGTTTTCGCCTCTCCAGTCGCTCGGCCAGCCCCTGCGACCGGAAAGCGGTGTGACGAAGACGAACGCGGATTCAGCACGCACGTGGGCTGGCACAGCCTGAGTGAGTTCCCGATAGTCCCTGGTCGCCTTGCCACCAGCATCCAGATTCGTGCCGATCTCCCAGTAAGAGTGCCCATCAGGCACAAACGGCTCACAGGCGAACAGAGTTTGCAATTCGCCGTCGGGTCCCGGTTGACCAATGCTGTCGCCTAGTGGAAAGCGTCGATTCGTCGGTTGCGGAGATGATGCGGCGACGAGGCGCCAGACGAGCTCAACGACGAGTCCTTGAGCTTCCACTGCGTGCCCTCGCACCCAGTCATCCAGCAGATTTTCAGTGATGAGACTCACGGGATCTCCAACGTTGAACGCGGTTCTCTTCGCAGGCGCGCACCGGGCTCGGGTTCAGGTATCGACCCATCTTCGTGGGATGGACGGCCCGTTGCACACGACGCAAGCGACGCAGACTTCCAAGCGAAGGATTGTAGGTGCACGTGTTCGCAGAAACAACTGTATCGGCACTCTCGGAATGGGCGCGCGACATCGTGGTGAGATGCTCACTCAATGTCATCAGCCAAAGCCGACGTCGGCGCCCGTAGCGGAATATGCGGGCTTCGATGTGTCATGGTCGGAGGTACAAATTTGCCCAAGGATTCAGGAAAACTGTTGTGCTCCACATGACAACACGATGGTGCGCGATTTAACATCTGTAGCCGTTGGCGCACATCGTGACGGACCCGATTTTATGCTTTTTGAATTGCTGGGCCGAGCGTTGGCAGCTGACATCCACGCGTCCTGATATAGAAATTGCTTATCCAGCGGCACCCCGGTACTCGCATCTGCAAGAGAGATCAAATCGGACAAAACACCTCTTTTTGCCACATCAAAAAAAATTTCCGCAATTTTGTCGAAAACCGCTCCGAACGGAGCATTACTAGGTGAGGCAATGATGTTTTTGGGAAATATGGCAGCCGTTTCACGACCATCGGCCAGTAGTGGCACGGTTGCAACGCCCAGTCAGGTTCAAGCGGCGATTACGGGACTGACGGAGCGCGACTTCGCAGTCTTGCAATACGAGGCCGGACGGATATGTCGGAAATATCGCGAACTGTCGCCGGATGACGCAGGGGACCTGCTCCAGGATGCTTTTCAGGCAGTAATCGAAGAGCGACGTTACTGGCAACCGACCAATGTGGCGTTCGTGCCGTTTCTGATAGGGGTGATGCAGAGTCTGGCGCACAACTACCACAAGCATATGGAGGGATCGCATTCGGTGAGCATTACCTACGAGCATCAGTTGCCCCCGACTGAAGATGGCAGTTCCGCGATCGACACGATCGCAGCGGCCGGCCACGCATCGCCAGAGGAGACGGTCAGCGACCTGCAGGATCTTTCGCTTATCGAGGCTGGAGTCTCGATACTGCGAGCGCAACTGACGCCGCATCCGGTGTCGCTCGCCATATTCGACGGGTTACTGGAGGGCAAGGAGAAAAAGGATATCAGGGTGGAACTGAACGTTGGATGGACCATCTTTTGGTCGGCCGACCGCCGCCTTACCCGCGCAATCGAAGCTTACAAACGGACTATTTAACATGAACGCCAGCAAGAAAACACAGTTCGACCAGGCGCTTGAGCACAGCGTTGTCGACTTCCTGACGAACGCCCCCGACGAAGAGGTCGCGGCGTTCTTTCAGGAAGAAGGGCTCGATGTCCACGCTCTCGCCCAACAAGGTCGGGAAGCGCTCGCGCGCGCTCGAATGGCTGCTGCCAGCAGCGAGGCGAAGGAGACATCAGCCGACAGCGTGAATCCGTTCTCGGGCGTCGGGCGGCCCGAGTACCGGAATCTGGCCGATAAGCTGGGCATCAATACCATGTTCCTCAATCGCATCAGAGACCGCGAAGTGTTGCTTGTCGACTTCCCGACCGTCTTCCTCGACCGGCTCGCTGTAGGGTTACGCGTCACGATTGAGACGCTTCGACAGTATCTGTCACTGCCGCCGGCGCCTCCGGTCGGTGGCATGTTTCAGTCGGACTCGAAACCGGTTAGTCCCGATGAAGCCGCACCTTTTTCGACGGTCGCACGAGAATCAGGCCTGTCTGAGGAGGAAATCAAACGATTGTTTGAATGACGCGCGTGGGCGCGGCGTTGCTGATTGAAAATACTTTGCCGGTTTGATGGCGCCGGACCGGTTTACCGGGATGGCGCCCGTCAGTGGAGGACATCTTGCCCAAGGCCTTAACTCGAAAAAATGCGGAAGGTGAAGTTTACGAACGCCTTCCAGATGTCGACGATAGTATCGTTCAGTGGGAAACGGTCGACGCGAGGCTGGTCGCAAGCGCGGCCGGAAACCTTGATTATCGTGCTGGCGGCTACATCAAGCACGAAGTGCTGCTCCACTTGCTGCGCAGAGCTGGCAAAGAGCAACGGTCCGACGATTTCTATGCACTGTTCCAGACTTTTATGGCGCGGGTCCGACGCCTGATACGCCCCTGGTTCGCGCGCCGCCCCGGTAACCCCGACGACCTCGCCAGTGAAACCTGTTCCGCGATCGCAAAACTGCTGGCTGAAGATGCCGCCGACCCGGCCAATGACGAGATGGATTACTTCGAGGTTCGCTTCGCGAACGCGTTGTCCTTCTTCGTGCGTGACCGGCTCGAGGAAAACCGTCGCTGGTACGCGATGCACCCGTCACGTGAGGATCTGGCAGACGATGGCGAAGTCATTGACGTCGCGTCCGTCGACGACAGCAGGGAACTGACGGACCCCGAGAGAGCCGCCCTCGGCGCGCAGATCAACCGTGCTTTTCACGCCTTGTCGGAGGAGGAGCGCTCGATTCTTGAACTACGCTATCTCAAAGGGATGAAGACGAGCTCAAAGGATGCGGACGAGGAAACCATCTCCAAAAAACTCAACCTCAGCGAGCGCACTATCCGCAACCGCCTCACGAGTGCTACCAAGAAGCTGTCGAAATTCAAGGAGCGTCAATGACTTCCATCAAGAAATCGTCTCCTGTGCTGCGAGAAGTATTAATACAATTTTCCGTTGAACAGGACACCCCGGACCCGCAACTTCTCGACACGTATATCGAGAAGTATCCCCAATTTGAGTCCCAGTTGCGTAGTCTTGCGTCCCAGCTCATGGACGCAAGCGGGGAGGCGCGCGAATGGGGAGGTGAAACTGGGAGCCTCGACCCTCACGATATTGAGGAAGCGGCAATATCGGTGAGCGTGTTCCAGAGCCGATACTTCGAAGAGACTGGGTGCGTATTTGGAGAGTCTCGGGAAGATGCCAAAACCATTGAAAACAGACTGAGCTCACTTGACAGGCCAGCCTACCGGGGCCTCGCGTCCCGACTTGGAATAAACACACTGGTTTTAAATCAGCTACGCGATAGGGAGATTGATTCCACAACAATCTCCCGACGCTTCACGGAGCGTCTCGCGCATGAGCTTAATGCAAGCGTCGGAGTGATTCGGCAATTTCTCTGTTTGCCACCTGCGGTATCTGCTATGGCAAGTTTCAAGGCTGAAGACAAGCCACAAAGCAACTCCAAGGAAAGCTTCGAAGAAGCTCTGATGCACTCTGGACTGGATGAAGAACAAATCAAGTCCCTTCTCGACTGAGGACAACCATGAGTTCATTTCGTGGGGCACGACAACGAGCTGTAGAGTTGCATGCGAAGCTGGTAGCCGCAGGAGTGAATCCCCTTGACATCACGGCACTGATTGATGCTGCAGCGAAAAATCTTGAACTTGAGATTATCCCTCTCCCCTCTGGTCACAAACAACTCAAGGGAGCAAAGGGAGTACTCGATCCACAAAGCGGAGACATCTACCTTGAAAAGGTACCGTCCTTCATCGAGATGGCAGTAGTGGCAGCCCATGAGATTGGCCACGCCTGTCTTCACGTGGAGCACCTGTTTTGCAATGAGGATGACATAGCTGGCGCAACCGCGCAGCCGAGCCACGCGCCGTCAAGCAAGGTAGGAGACTATGGTCCACATGAGCGGCGTGAACTGGAAGCCAATGTATTTGCCCGGGAGCTCCTGCTACCTCGCGAGCTTTGCAGACGGCTGTATCTTGACGAGGGAATGAGCGTAACGGACATCTGTTCTGTGACGAACCTCCCCAGTCGACTGGTCAAACAGCAATTGCTCGATGCCCTTCTGCTCCCACCACAGCCTGAATCCCCTTCAGAAACTCCTTCGACGGGCGCTGTGGGGCTTGACCACACACAAAAGAAGGCCGTCGACCATCGTTCTACTCCTTTCCAACTGATTGCAGGACCAGGAACTGGCAAGACCCGCACGCTCATTGCGAGAATCGTCGACCTTGTTGAAAAAGGAGAGTCGCCTGAATCCATTCTCGTCCTCACTTTCTCGAACAAAGCCGCCACCGAAATAACGGACAGGCTGAAAACGGCGCTTGGGGAGAAGGCACGACGAGTGTGGGTTGGAACGTTTCACTCGTTTGGACTTGATCTGGTGCGCCGGTATTACGATCAGCTCGACCTGCCTTCCGATCCGCCCATTTACGATCGCAGCGACTCCATTGACGCCCTTGAGGAGCTTCTACCGGTACTCCCGCTGCAGCACTACTACAGTCTCTCAGACCCCGCGAGAATCCTGAAGGATGTTCTTGTCGCCATATCGCGCGCCAAGGACGAACTCATCGATCCGAAAGCCTATCGCAACCTCGGTGAGCAGATGCAAATAGCCGCGTCTGGGGCTGCCGATCCCGTGGCACTAGAAGCAGCAGCCAGGAGCCTTGAGGTGGCGGTCATCTATGACGAGTATCAGAAGATGCTGCAGAGTCACGGCGCGGTCGACTTCGGTGATCTGGTCATGCGCCCTGCGCTGCTGCTAGCCAGCAATGAAACGATCCGGCAACAGGTCCAGGAACGCCACAGACATGTGCTTGTGGACGAGTACCAGGATGTCAACTTCGCCAGTGTACAGATGCTCAAGGGCATTGTCGGACATGGAAACCGCCTCTGGGTCGTCGGAGATCCACGGCAATCGATTTATCGGTTTCGTGGCGCTGCCCCGGCCAACATGTCAAACTTCGGCGCCGACTTTGTCGGAGCGGATCAGTCGCGGCTCGAAATTAACTACCGCTCATCGACCGAGATTGTCGGCGCTTTTGTCGATTTTGCCAGTCCCATGGGGGCATCGCGGGGCATATTGCCGCTTTCGCTCGAAGCTAACGCTGGTCCGACCGGAATTCCTCTTTGCTTCACTGCTTCGCCGACGCTCGAAGCAGAGGTTGACGCCATCACCTCGAGCATTCTTGCCTACCACGGACAGGGCTTTGGATATTCCCAGCAAGCCGTACTCTGCAGAACCAACGCACGGTTGGCTTCAATCGCAAATGGGCTGGAAGCTCGAGGCGTTCCGGTTCTTTATCTTGGGAGTCTCTTCGAGCGCAGTGAAATCCGCGACCTGCTCTCCCTGCTCAGCATCATCGTCGAAAAATTCGCTGGTGGACTGGTGCGCGTTGCCACCATGCCGAGGTATCGGATGTCACTCGAGGATGCGACCGCCGTTATCAGACACACCCTCGGCAATGATTCTGCTCCGCTGGCGTGGCTGGATCCGGAAGCTCCAATCGAATCCCTGTCGCCCGCCGGAAAAGCCGCGCTCACAACGTTGCGACAAGACCTGGACGGTCTTGCCCTTGACTCGCCCTGGGAGTTCCTGAGCAGCTATCTGCTGGAACGGTCAACAACCGCCCGTGACCTGGCGGCGTCAACCTCGATTCCAGACCGTATGCGTGCTGTCGCTATCTGGCAGTTTCTCGACTTCCTCAGCCAGCCGGCGCGGAAGAAATCCGGGCATCCTGTTCAGCAACTGCTCGATCGGATCAGGCAGTTGGTGCTGATGACGGAAGAGCGAGATCTTCGCATTGTGCCGGATGAGGCTGCCCATCTCGACGCGGTTCGGCTTCTCACTGTGCATGGAAGTAAAGGCCTCGAGTTTGATGTGGTTCACCTTCCCGGCCTGTCGAAATCCAGTGTCCCCGCCAACAGACAGCCAGACAAATGTCCACCGCCGGACGGCATGATCTCTGGCTATGCGGGTCTGTCGGCCAACGATGCCCGGGACGCGGCGTATCATGACGAGGAGGAGTGTCTTTTCTTTGTAGCGCTGTCCCGTGCGCGGCAGCGGCTCCATCTGTACCGGTCCGAAACACAGAAGACGCAAAACCGGGCAGCCTCGCCGTATCTGCAGCATCTCGGAACCCGCCTCAAGGCGACAGCTGCCGAGCCGTTCACCGCTGACGCTTCGACCGTTCAGGTTGACCAGCCACGAGTCCGCTGGCCGGCGCAGCTGACCGTGAGTCAGACGTGGTTGCGCGCCTACGATCAATGCCCTCGACGGTTCTTTTACACCTACGTTATCGGGATTCTAACCGCGCAAAGAAATAGCGCTTTTGCGCGTACGCACGACTGCGTTCATCGACTCATCAAATGGGTGAGCGAGCGACCTGAGCTCGGCCCAGCGGATGAGGCAGTCGTTGCAGCAGAATTTGATCGTCTTTGGAGTGAGCGCGGCCCCACTGGGCACGCCTACGCTGCCCGTTACAACGCGCTTGCACATCGAATGGCGAAGCAGCTGCTCGCATTCAAGTCTGGCGGTGCAGTTTCGACTGCACAGGATGTCGACGTGCCGTTTCCAGGTTCGTCGGCCAGTATCCGCGTCAAGGGGCATGACGTAACTCGGACCGCTAGCGGAACCAACGTAATCCGATACGTCCTGACGAAGCGAATCCCCAAAAAAGAAGACGACGCGCTCGATGCGACCATGCATCATCTGGCAGGACGCCACGTGTACGGGAAGAGCTACGCTATCGAAGTTGTGTCGCTGACCACAGCCGAACGAAGGATTCTTGAAATAGCGGACAAGAAGCTGATGTCCCAGTCTGAGAAGTGTGAGCAGATGCTTGCTGGCATGCGTCGTTGCGAATTCCCGGCCGATCGCGATGACATGCGTTGTCCTCGCTGCCCGCACTTCTTTATTTGCGACGCTTCTCCCGACGGAGAGATTGACCCAAAGAATTAGTGAAACCAGCTTGCCGGTTTCGCAGTCGCCAGGCGGTTTACATAGTGAAGGAGCGCAGTAGCGTACATCGCGCTAGACGGCTCCCACTCAATGGGAAACCACCGCTATGTCCATCTTTTTTCAGCGCGCAGGCAAGCGCGAATACCAGGTTCTCGACGAAATGGTCGAGCGCAAACTTGACGCACTCAAAGCCGCGATGGGCGGCGATGTCATTGCCGTCGAAGAAGTGCTGATTTTTGTCGAAGACGGTGATGAACCGTTGACAGCCGAGTTGCTGGAAGTCGTGCTCGTCGAAGGTCAGCATCACAAGCTGCACGCTCACCACTGCCACTACATCGAAGTCACCGTGCATTACGACGTGCACACGGCGCATCACAAGTTTTCGCCTTCGACTACGGTCGGAAAGGTGCTGCGCTGGGCGGAAGACAAGTTCCACATCGCAGAGACCGAAAAAGGTCACCTGCAACCGCAACTCGCTGGCACCAACGACCGCCCGCTCGCGACGACGCACCTGGGCGCGCTCACGAGTGGTCGCGAATGTTCTGTCGCGTTCGATCTGCTGCCTAGCCATCGCATCCAGGGCTAGCCCACGGAGGTCCATGTGAGTACGCCCGATGAAAAGGCGTTTCGCAGTGACCTGCTTAGGGCGCCCTTCATGCTCGGAGAGCTTGAGGGGCGCTGGAAGCTCGTGTCGCTCGAATGGCCGATCGCCCTGATTGACGTGACCGCGCTTGACGGCCTGCAGTACCGTCTGCGATTTGATGTCAGTAACTATCCATCCTCTGCGCCAACGTCCGGCCTATGGAGCAGGGACAAAAACGCCGCGCTTGCCTCCAACCTTTTTCCGAGAAGTCGCAACGGAACCGGGCGTGTGAAAGATGTTTTCCGCACGGACTGGATGGGTGGTCAGGCACTGTACCTCCCATGCGATCGGGTGGCGCTCAACGGACACGACGTCTGGCTACAGCAGATGCCATCAAAGGCATGGCAACCGTCCGTCGGCATCACGCACTATCTGGAACTCGTACATGAACTTCTCAATTGCACGGACTATGCGCCGCCTGCTGGCGCCTGATCACCGCTTGTCGTGCCCGCCACGCGTCTGGAGCCAGCTTCTTCGCGACCTGCGCGTGCGCGGGCGTGGCAGTCGCGAAAGCGGTGCTTTCCTGCTTGGCACGAAGGTTGACGACCGCAGGCACATTACGCACTACGTGCTCTATGACGACCTCGATCCCCGCTGCCTCGACACTGGCATCGTCACTTTCGACGGGCAGCACTACGGGAAACTCTGGGCGATCTGCCGCGAGCGCCAGCAAAGCGTTGTGGCCGATGTACACGTGCACCCTGGCTCGTCGCATCAGAGCCAGTCCGACCGCGATCATCCGATGCTCTCTGTCGCAGGTCACTTGTCGTTGATCATCCCGGATTTTGCCCGCACGCCGGTAAGACGCGATGACATCGGAATTTACGAATACCGGCACGACGGGGGCTGGGACGCAGTTCACCGTCGCGACCGGAAACGATTCTTCTACATCGGATGGTGAGTTTAATGATCAATATCGGACCGGAAACTCTAGATCGCACCATCAAGCAGCTGGTCGACAGCGGCGAAGCCTCGATCGAAGAAGCGTATGCCATCTTCGCCGGATATAGGCTTGTCATCGAAATCGATGCAGAGCATCTCGAACGCGAAGATGGGCAGATTGCTCTCGTCACGCTCGTCAGTCTCGCGTCACGCGTTTTCCACGGCGGCGTGTACGTTGAAGGGTGCGAAGCGAAGCCGCTGCTTCTCCCGCTACCCTTGGGCGCAACGATCGGGGACGCCATCGCCGCGTGCGGTGGCAGAACTGACGAAGCCCCCACGGACGCCCCGCGCATCCGTATTGGAAGCGCATGCGCGCGACGTGTGCCCTTTCACATTCGTGTCGTTTTTGACGGCTGGCGCGGCGGTATCGTGCCGGCGGACTTCGCGGACACACTTTCAGATGCCGCGCGACCGCCGGCTATGCCTCTCGCGCCCGTTCTTGCTGCGTCCTTCGCTGTTGCCGAAGCGTTCGAACACGTCAGGGCAAAAAACCCTACCGTCGGGCATTTCCCAGCCGGAATGTCGCTGTGGACGCCGCACGAACGCAACTGGCTCACCGCGACAGATGGCAGCCCCGTCCTTTCAATATTGCCAGAGAAGCTATGGCTGATCGGGCTCGGGCATGTCGGTCAGGCCTATCTGTGGTGCCTTGGCCTCCTCCCTTACGAGCCGTCCGCACCCCTGCAACTTGTACTGCAGGACACGGACGCGATTGGACCATCAACGCCGAGCACGTCAATCCTGTCAAGCCCGTCGATGGTCGGCCACCGAAAGACGCGCGAAATGGCCACCTGGGCCGAACGACGAGGATTCCGTACAGCGATCATCGAGCGACTTTTCGACGCTGGCTTTCGCGTCGCGAGCACCGATCCGTCGGTCGCACTCTGCGGCCTCGATAATATTCCCGGTCGGCGCGCGCTCGACAAGGTCGGATTTGGCCTCGTCATCGAGGCAGGACTGGGAAGCAGGCATGACGATTTCCGCTCCTTGCGCGTGCACACATTGCCAGGCCGACGTACGGCGGACGAAATCTGGAAGGATGCGCCTGCGACGGACGAAGAACACGTTCCCGACGAATACAAACGGCTCAAGGCGGCCGGCGTGCTGGATCAATGCGGAATGACGACACTGGCGGGCAAAGCAGTGGGCGCCGCGTTTGTTGGATGCGGCGCCGCAGCCATCGCCATTTCTGAGCTGCTGCGTTTTCTGCACGGCGGAGGGTTGAGCGAATCCATTGATCTTGACCTGCGCGCTGTCGATCACCTTTCCGCGCCGCCCAGCACGGCCGACATGGCTGCGTTCAATCCTGGATTCGTTTTCGCACGATCGTCCGGTCTGCCGTAAGCGTTCGAACGGGGCGCTCTGCTCGCGCAGCTTACAGTTGCGCGGGCCTTTCATGACCAACAAGAAAGGCGACGGGACATCAACCACGTTGCACCCGATAGGTTGTACGGGATCGGTGCGTGCCGCTCGAAGCTTTTTTCAAAGACAGATTTCCGGTTGATGCAAAACCGCAACCGAGTCGAGCAAACATGTGCGCATGTGGCTTGTGTGCGCTCTCGCGCATTCGATTCAAATTTTCGTCGGCACAACGTCTAACTTTCAGGACTTGCTGGCATCCGTATACCTAGAATATGCGTCATAACCTGCCGGGATGTCCTGTGCGGCAGCGGAGTGTCAGGGCGTCCAGGAACAATGGCAAGATAACTTACAAAACGTAATTAAAGACTCGTTTAGGTGCTCAACAACATCATGCGAGTCAAGCGAGCGCGCGTCGGCTCAAGCGCTCTCCGTGCTTCGCCTTCGGAGATGAGATAGGCCCCGTCTGCAGGTCATCGCGCTCACGGCCAGGAGACAAACCGTTGATTCCAGCGCCCGTCAGATTCCTTGGAGTTGTCCTGCTGCTAGTCCTAAGTGGACCATGTAGCGCTCAGACCGCGTCACGCCCTCAGTCATGTGATGCGTTGATTACTGCTTTGTCAATTGACGATGTGGCGGGCGCGAAAAGGGCGATGGATAACGGATGCCCATCGAACGCGAGGCTGGACGGCGGGGGCGCTACGCCGCTGATGTGGGCGAAGAGCGCCACTATGACCCGAGCCTTGCTGGCCGCCGGCGCCGAAGCAGATCAAAGGGACGATAGTGGCAGTAACGCACTTTCGAATGCAGCTTCGAGAAGAGACGTTGAATCGTTACAGGTTCTTCTCTCGGCAGGTGCACAAGCCAACACACAAGGCAGCCGTGTATGTGGACCGCTTTGCGAAGCGGTTGCCGGCGCGACACCGAATGTACTGGTAGTCAAGACACTACTCGACGCGGGCGCGCCAGTGAATGTCTCGGACTGCTGGAATCGGACCGCGCTTTTCACGGCGGCAATCGCGGGCGAAACGGATATCACGGAACTTCTGCTCAGCCGGGGCGCGCAACCTAACCTATACGAAACCTATCAAGGCGACACACTGCTGATCGCGGCCGCGCAATCGAACAGACCTGACGAGCTCACGATGCTGGTGCGCGCAGGCGGAAAACTAGGCTGGGCGAATGCCAGGTCGTGCGCGACTCCTCTTCATGCTGCTGCGCGACGCGGGATGCTTGATGCTGTCAAGCGCCTCGTCGCTCTCGGAGCCGATCTATCGCGCACAGATAACAATGGTCTGACCGCGAGAGGTGTTGCAGAGAAAGGAGGCCAGCTCGCTATCGCCCAGTTCCTCGCTGACGCCGGTGCGCCCTCCTCTGGGCCAATCAGAACAGAATGCGTAAGCGTCGCGGACATGCCGGATGCAGCAAAGGCATGGGCGGCGGCTCGAACGCGGACCAGATCAGAGATCTGCCGTGGAGTAGCGGGCGGCGCCATTGGCGGGCCGGTCCAATCGGGACGATGAAAATGATGACTCGTTCACTTACCGGTCGATACAAGGTAGGGTTGGTGCTTGCGGTGCTCGGCTTCGTCCTCGTCGTACTGCCTTGTCACGCTGAGCCGTCCTTGGAGACGGAGTTGCCGTATACACAAACCGTTATTTCAAAATGGTCGCGAGAGCAACGAGTCTATGTGAGTCCTGTTGTTGCGACCGAGGTCGCAGCGCAACTCCTTCAGGCATCCGTTCATCTATGTCCCTATAGCGAATCTGGTTGTGCCTTGTATCGCGACCCGGTGGTGCGCGAAGAGGTCATTCGCGCATATCTAGCCGACTTGATGCAAAGCCGCACCAGGATCCTTGGTGTCATGGAAAGGTTGTTCGCCCGCGCCGGTCTCTCATTTGCGCAGATTGGATGGCCAGAGGGTCCAGGCTTTAACCAGTTCGTTGCAGTGACGATTCCGCAGACGCAACATCAGCCGAGCGCACTTAGCTACGTGCAATGGGACGGCTTCGACGCCCTCCCCCCGAACGCGCTACGTGCAATACTACCTGTTGGGGTCCATACATTTGTCGAACGCACATCGGACGGAAACCTGAACGAACTACAGCTTCGAGTCACTCGCAATTCCTCCGGCGGCGCCGCGACCATAGTGAACTCCAGATCGCTCGGAAGTAAAAACCCATTCGAGGCGTTTCCGTCCCGCATCGAACCGCAAGTTGATCGATTTTGCCTGGCAAAACCGGTTGACCCGTCGGAGCCAAAGTACCGCGCGGTCGTTGGCCGGGGCATGCCGCCAATCGTCAAACCGACCGATTTCCAGGGTGCAGAGACTGTACGCATACATTTAAACGGAAACCCCGCAGGCTGCGACTCATCTTGCAAAAAGTGGATTGGAATTTCGGTGGTTCAAGCGTTGGTTGACTGGAGGGCTGGTTGCTCCCGATGCTCAAGCTCAACGTTGTCGCTTGTGGAAATAGAGAATGATAAGTACGTCTCGGTCCGCTTTGTCGATTGGATGCAATATCTCTCGGATTCGGATCCGCCCGGACGTCCGTCGGATCTCACCGCTTCAGCCTACATCAAAACAAGATTGTCCTCTGTGTACCAACTAAACCCATATATGGGCTTTCAACGCATTGACAATGCGAATGAATTGCCTGGGCTATGCACACGTGAGGATGTGACAGAGGCGACGAAGCCTTTCCAGTTGTCTGAGCGTGCGAAGCGACGGCTTTGTACGGCGTCAGCAATGGCTTGCGAGGTGGCGAACGGTTGCAAGGAAATCACGATAGACGTCGGCGGCGCTGACGATTGTAACGGTCCGCTAGCATGCGGATTCCCGGATCAGAGAGTCGTACTGAATTCGCGCGAGTTTCAATTTACGATTTCGAGGTCGTCGCCAGATGCTGCCAAAAGCACTCTCGTTCTTGGAATTCCCTCTCCGAAGCAAGCAGGCCACTCCATTCCGCTGTTTCCCATCGTTCTGCATGAAGTCGGACACTGGTTCGGCCTGCCTCACGTTGAGTCCGACCCCGGCACCGATGGGCGGGACGAGGTCATGATCGACACCGGAGGAACGGACGATGTCTGTATTTCGCAGGGAGCCTTGAACATGGTTAACGCCGCCGTAGACGAAAGCTGGCCGTTTCGCCTGACCGGGAAGGGAGCGCTTCGCTATGCGCCACATTGATTGCGTCGCGACAGGCATCCTCGTCATTTGCGCAGGACTTGGGATTTATGGAATCTTCTACGCGTGGCCCGGCGAATTTCCGCCTTGTGCGGTTGGGCACCTCGATGACCCTCAAAAGCTTGCGGTTGCAGAACTCACTGACATTGCAAAGTGGGGGCTTGGACTGTCAGTGGGCCTTGTCGGGCTTTTCGGCTCGATTCTGATGGGGATTAAAGAGGGTCTTAAATTTACCCATGGCGGACGCCTCCTTCTGTTATCGGCTATTCTCTGCTTCAGCTTTTCAGCCTACTTTGCGTTGGTCTGGCGGAAGTTGCTGGTGCAGGCGTTCTACGCAAATTGCATCACCTTGATCACGACTCCGTGGATGAGCAGGGCCTTCGACGTCTACACTTACTTTTTCGTTGGCGGCCTGGCGATTGTTGCGTCGATGCTCGCTCTTCTTGTCTTCAGTCAGAAATGAGGTGAACAATGGCGACTTTTCATCGCAATAGCGTCATCCTGCTTGGGGTACTCCTTCAGGTCTGCTTGCTCCCCCCCTCTTATGCACAATCTGGCAAAGATTCCCGTCAACAGGCGATCCTGACGGGCATTCAGAACTGGAGCGATACCACAGGAGTCGTCGTCACCAAGTCAGCGCAAAACCGCCTTCTCGGTGACGTCGAGATTGCGCGCAAGGATGTCCAGCACGCCAATCCGGAGATCAGTTCTGAGCAACTGGATGCGGTAGCGCCTCAGGTTGTCGTGGCATTTCTTGACCGGTCACAGCAAAACCGGGCAACAGCATCACTGCCGTCCTTGTTCGAACAGTTCGCAACAGGATCCGGACTGGTGCTGCCCTCGGTCACCGACTACCCTACTTTGGTGATCAACATAAAACCCCCGACGCCTGCCGACTTCGTGGTCACAATTGACGGCACCTCGTTCCCGGCCGGAAACGCAACATTCCGGGTCACCGAAGGCACAAAGAGCATCCAGGTCGTTCGAGGTGACAAAGCTCCTTGTCGCGCCACAGTTAAAGTGACGAAGAACGGCCCTAATTCCCTCAACTGCTCGCTATGAAGTGCCGTTGCCCGTGAAACCACGGGCAACGGGCTCGTGTGGGCATAGTACTGGGCGCGCTCGGAAAGTGGCGTGTATCAATTTCGGTACGTCAATGCGATATTGAACATCCTTGAGACCATACATCATCTTCCTGTAGAAGAAGTCCCTGTCCGTTCCGCGCCTGGCTCGTCAGCCGACACCCGAGGACGGGAGAACGTCAAACTCCGACGCTTGCTGATAGTTCTGGGTTGTGACTTGAAATTTCAGGCTTGTTCGGAGCTCGCCATGAAACTGGCTCGAGACGCTCGCGATTCACTGTGAGCGAGAAGACGTCAAAGCGGTTGTAGTAGCCGACGACATCGTGAAACTGCTTCGGTTCAACGCAGCGATTCAGATCGAACTGAGCGTAAGCGATGCCCTCCTCGTCGCTCAGCATATCGCCGATCTGGCTGCCAGTCGGATCTACGAACATGGTAGCGGCTCTCGGTGAGCCATCCAGCACGGCAGCAGCCGCCGAATCTCTTGAAACAAGATAGTCACGCATCTCGGCGTCCATGTAGCCGGCGCAGATGATCCCGAATGCCTTGGCTTCGAACGAGTGCGCACCGGCACGAAGCCTGTTCGCCGCAACGTTGTCAAAGTTGCCGCCAGCGGCCGGACGGCGCGTGGGCCACAACGCAGGCCAACTGGAAATGTGTATCTGCTCACCTTGGGCAATGAGCGAGTAGCGCGCCAATGGGTTCGTGTTTTCGCCGCAGATGAGCCCACCAATTCGGCCGATACGTGTATCTGCCACCTGAAGCCCGGCTCCGTCGCCTGCTGCCCATACGAGCTTTTCGTAGAAGGTAGGCACAAGCTTGCGATGATGGTTGATGACGACACCCTGATCGTTGATCAATACGTTCGAGTTCCAGAGGCAGCCTACGCTAGCGTGCGATCGCTCGCTGAACCCCATCGAGACGAACACGCCACAACGCTGTGCCTCGGCAGCAATCTCTTCGAGTTCGACGCCGTCCATATACAAGCTCTCGCCAGCGAAGCGCTCGAACAGGTCATGGTTGTCGATGGGCGCCCAAAGCGACGCCCACACCGGAAACGCCGGGATGTACGACTCAGGGAATGCGACCAGTTGCGCCCCATTGCGACTCGCCTCACGGATGAAGGAAATCGCTTTGGCGACGGTTGCGGTTTTGTCGAGGAACACAGGTGCGGCATGGACCGCCGCGACTTTGACAATTGGAAGATAGGACATGATTTGTACGCTTTCGCCCGAAGGGTTGACTGAGGTTAGTGATCGATTGCCGTAACGGCGCCAAGTCCTGTTTCGCGCCTGACGACGAGCTCGGCCCATCGCGATCGGGCAGCAGCATCGCGGGTCATCAGCGAGACAAGAATGACAAGCAGGAAGCCGACAGGGATGGAAAGGATGCCAGGGTTGCGCAGTGTGACGAGTGGCTCGCGCAGCCCGATGATGCTGGTGGCATCAGGCGCAATCGACTGCGCCGTTGAAAGTGCGCGACTGCGTTGTTCCAGAAGCGTGACTCGAATGCCAGCATCTTGTGCGGCCTGCAACTGCGTTTCGATACGCTTCGCGGTTGCCAGGGCCTCCTGTCGTACCAATGCCGGGTAGGTCATGTTCGGCGACGCCAGAACCAGTACGATCGCAGCTAGCGTTCCACCGATAATTCCGATTACTACTCCTTGCGTTGTGGTGCGCCGCCAGTAAAGCGTCAGTACGAGAGCCGGAAGGTTCGCGGAAGCCGCCACTGCGTAACCAAGCCCGACAAGCTGGGCGACGTTCTGGCCACGCGCCATGATACTTACAGCGATCGCGATTGCGCCCACGGCCAAAGTCGCAAGCCGCGCGGCTAAAACCTGCTAGCGGTCCGTCGCCTTCCCGTTTTTCACAGCGCCGACATACGCATCGTGCGCAATCGAAGATGCAGCCGCGAGAGTCAAACCAGCTACCACCGCCACAATGGTTGCGAATGCCACGGCAGCGATGAATGCGAGCATGAGGTCGCCGCCCATGCTACCCGGCCCACCAGTGAGCTCCTGCGCAAGCAGCGGAGCTGCCAAGTTTCCGCCCTTGTCCATCGATGAAATCAGCGGCGCTCCGACGAAGTATGCTGCGGCGAAGCCGATCACGATGATGAGCAGATGGCAGCCGCCGATACCAAGCATCGCCCACATGACTGAATGACGCGCCGCCTTCGCATCTTTCACCGTAAAGAAGCGCATCAGGATGTGTGGCATGGCCGCCGTGCCTAGAACGAGAGCAAGTCCGAGCGAGAACAGCTCCAACGGCTTGTTCAGGAACAGCCCAGGTTCGAGAAAGCGCCAACCAAGCTCGTCGCCCGTCAGACCGCGCGCGGCAGCCATCGAACTCACATGCATCTGAACAAACTGGCTGTGAACGACCGCGTCCATGAAACTCGGCACCTGAAAGCCAAAAGGAAGCCACGCGAGCACGACCAGAATGAAGGACGCTCCAATCAACAGCACTGCCTTGATGACCTGAACCCACGTTGTTGCCTTCATTCCACCGCAAGCAACATAGATGAGCATCAGTGCGCCTACACCGACTACCGAAACGTTGTAGTCGATACCCACGAGCGCGCGGACAATGACCGCGCCACCGACGATCTGCGGGATCATGTACGCAAGCGCCACCACAACGCTGGAGACAGCAGATACGGCCTTCGTCGAGCGAAAGCCATTGCGCATCGCCAGCACATCGCCGATTGTGTATCTGCCCAGATTCCGGCACGGCTCAGCGATGAAAAGCAGGACCGGAATGAAGGCGGCGAAGAAGCCGACCAGATAGATCATCCCGTCGAAACCATATAGCGATATCAGACCGGACGCTCCAAGGAACGCCGCAGCGGACAGGTAGTCACCGGCAATGGCCAACCCGTTCTTCGCTGGTCCTATCCCGCCGCCGGCCGTGTAGAAATCGCCTGCCGTGCGGTTGCTCCGCGAGGCGAACCATGTGATCAGCAACGTCGAGGCAATGACGAGGCCAAAGACTGCGAACGTCAAGAAATGATGGCCGATAGTGGTCCGTCCCGGCTCTGCCGCGAAAGCAGGACCCGTTGTCGCCGCGAGCGCCAGCGACATCCCGAGCAAATGCCTAGTACGCATGACTCTGCTCCCCGGTGGCCTGAATCGCAGCCGCATGTTTCTTAATGTCGGACGATGCCTGGTCGATTTGCGCGGTTCGCCGCAAGAATGCGTAGGCGATTGCACCACCAAACGGGTACTGCGAGACCGCGAAGATCGTCCCGAGATTGATGCCAGGCATCAGACGAATCTTGAAGAGTTCCGGCGCCCACGCAATCAGGGCGGGGATCGAAAAATAGTAGATTGCGGCGAGCACTCCCAGACTAACAACGGTGTTTCGCCGTTTTCGGGCGAGGCGCTTGAAGCGCTCGCTCGCAAGGACCGCATTCCAGTCCACGTCGGTCTCAGCCATGAATTTTCTCCAGTCCAGGTCGGAGGCCGGGGGTTCCCGGCGACTGGAACCAAGTCTATGGAAGCCAGATTTTCAGGCGAATCAGAAAAGAATCTCTGGCCTGTGCAATTTTGCACAGCGACAATGGGACGCCCCGCCAGTGGAGCCTATCCCATGAATCTCAACCACCTTGACTGGAATGATCTGCGGGTTTTCCTGACGCTCGCGCGCGCCGGCAATCTCTCCAAGGCCGGCCGTATGCTGGGAATGGACCATGCGACGGTTGGCAGACGGATCTCCGCGCTCGAGTTTGCGCTGGAGACGCCGGTCTTCGAACGGGACCGTCTTGGGTACCGCCTTAACGCTCAAGGTAGGGAGATGCTGGAATATGTGGAAGCGGTTGAGGCGAGCATCATGACTCTCGGCGACACCCTGAACGGTGATCAGCCAGGGCACTCTGGGCATGTACGCATCGCCACAATGGAGGGAATCGCCTCACTCTATCTCAGTGAGCAGTTCGTCGAATTTCGACGTCGTCGACCCGGTATTACCATTGAACTGGTGACTTCAGCAACCGACGTACGTATCTCCCATCGCGAGGCTGACCTGTTTCTTGGGTTCTTCGAGCCGCAGGGAACCAACCTGAAAATCGAGAAGATAGGTCAGTTCCGGTTGCTTCTCTACGCACACGCGGACTACCTTGAGGAGCACGGCGTTCCTATGGCGGTCGCTGACTTGCAGGACCACCACTTTGTCGGCTACATCGACGATCTCATCCAGCTCGATGCCGTGCGCTGGCTGGACGACGCAATCATCGACCCTTCGATCGCTTTTCACTCGACCAGCATGCTTTCGCAAATGTTTTCTGCAGCAGCGGGCGGCGGTATTGTCATGTTGCCCGAGTTCGCTCGAGCAGAGCGCTTCGGTCTCGTCCCGATACTCGCGAACGATATCGAAGTCAAACGCGCCGTATGGATGAGTTCACACCAGTATCTCCAACGCGTTCCGCGAATACGTGCAGTCGCATCTTTCCTGACGGAGATCATGGCCCGGGATTACCACGCGTAATCTCAAGCGCGCAGGATTGACGATCGATGTCGCAGCGCATTGCGATTCAGCCATCGTGGAAGTATTGCATGCCCGACTACTGAAGTCGCTCGGCGCCGTGTAGGTACCGGGTGCCTCCTAGTACAACTTGAAGTCGGCGACTTCATCCGACAGCGATCTCGCGAGAATCTTCAGGTCATCGGCGGCCGAACTTGATTGCTGCACGAGTAGCGCATTCTCCTGCGTCATGCTGTCTATGTGCCCTACTGCCGCGTTCACCTGACTGATGCCGTCTTTCTGTTCAAGCGCAGCACGGTTAATCTCTCGAATAAGCTCCGATACAGCATGGACCTGTTCAACGATCGACTTCATCGCGTCGCCGGCCGACCCGACTAATTCAGCTCCGGATTTCGTAGCTTCAGCCGATGAAGCAACAAGCGCCTTGATCTCTCGTGCTGCCTGAGAGGATCGCTGCGCTAGCGCACGAACTTCTGCGGCGACAACCGCGAAGCCTCGGCCATTCGCCCCGGCTCGCGCGGCCTCGACAGCTGCGTTGAGCGCCAATATGTTTGTCTGTGCCGCAATTCCATCGATTACACCGATGATCGTCGATATTTGTCGGGAGCTTGCGTCGATATCCTGCATCCGCGTGATTACGCTCGTTACGACCTGCGCTCCATGAATTGCGGATTGTTGTGCTGTATTGACAAGCCCTTCGGCAGAACTTGCTGAATCTCCTGTCTGTGCTACTGCACTGGTAATTTCCTCCACTGAAGCCGCCGTTTCCTGCAGGCTCGCCGATGCACGCTCAGTGCGTGCGGACAGGTCGCCGCTGGCCGCTGCGATTTCCGTACTTGCGGATTCAATCGTCGTAATGCTCTCCCGGATGCTGGTAACTGTTGTCCGCAATCCATCCATCATCAAGGAAAGCTCACCAAGGAGGCTGCCCGCCGGCCCTTCCAGTCTGTCTGAAAGATCGCGCTTTGCGATCTTTTGCATCAACATGACGGCGACGCGAGGATCTCCTCCCAATTGGGAAAGCACAGATCGCGATACCAGGCCACCGATCACTATCACGAGAAGGAGCATAACGACGCCAACGGCCGAATTCTCGATGGCTCCGAGCCATACCTGACGGTTGACATCGTCCATGTAAAGGCCTGACCCAATCATCCAGTTCCAGCCCGGATCGACCATCACATACTGTAGCTTCTCGACAGCTTCCGTTTGTCCTGGCCGCGAAAATGCCGAATCTATGTACGCCCGGCCATTGGGAGACCGCGTCACCGCATCAAGAAGTGTTCGGATGACCGGTTGGCCGTTGCCGTCCCGGATCTTGTCCGTTACGTTCTGGCCGACAAATTCGGGATGGAAAGGATGCATGACTCCCACACCATCCATCGTATAGATGTAGAAATATTCCGTCTTTCCGTCCTTCCCCTCAAACCGGGAAGCACGAATCGCGTCTGCTGCGGCACGTTTCGCGTCTTCCTGGCTCATAGCGCCCTTCTCCGCCAGCGCCCTGTAGCTCACCGCAATGTTATAAGCGGTCTCGACAGCAGTTCTGAGTTCGACACGCTGCGCGTTCAGGATGAGACCTCGCGTCTGCACGAAGTTGCCAACACATATAACGGCAATGCCCGATACGGCAACTGTGACGAGAAGGATAATCTTTGACTTAAACGACATTTCTCGAAACATGAGCAGGCCTATTTTTGATAATTCAGTTAAATCGTTGCCGCACCGGTGCGTCGCCTGATTCATTGCAATCTCCGAGCAAGCGGAGCCGTGTTCCCGCAGGGAGGACCGCCGAGGCGTACCAATCTGTATCCAAATCCTTTCCTGTGCTCTCACACAATCAGATACAGCAATGGTCGGCAAAAATCAAGATTTTACATATTATCCAGATGGCGGTAATGAAAGATTTTCAGACAAGTCTGGCGCGGAGAATTCCCCATTGACAAGGCAGATATCTTTCGAATCGCGAGCACCGATCACGCTCGTCTTCAGGACCGAGTTGTGGGGCACTGACCTACAGCAAAACGCTATATGTCAGGCTAAACTTCCGTAGCTGATGCCTGTGGCCGAGGTTGCGAGACAGCATGAATTCGCAATCGTAGTGGATTCACGCGTTGTGTTTCGATGTGCCTTATTATTAGCAGTCGCATCCTTCACGACAGAGTTAGGGCGGTCGTTGGGACAAGGGCGGTTGCGAACGTCGAAAGGATCAACATGCACAAGAGTGCCGTCAGAACAGATCAACCAGAACTGGCCAACGCCAAAAATCTCGGTCGGACCTATCTGCTGGCACTGCGCAGCCTGAAGACATTGGGAAAGAGACTCGACGATGCACTTCGGCCCACAGGCATTTCGGTCCTTCAGTTCTGCATCATGAGCATGCTACTCGACGACAGCGGGCCAACGGTGAAAGACATCGCCATCGCCTGCCAGCTAGAGATGTCGCGCGTTTCGGACCAGGTGAGCTTGTTGGCTAAGGGACAGCTGATTACAACCAGTGCTCCGCCCGAAGATCGCCGGATCCGGCGCCTCGCGTTGACTGAGCTCGGACGACGGTCTGTCCTGGAGGCACTTGTCATCTGGCAGGCGCTGGACGTCGAGCTGGCGAATCTCTTTTCAGCCGGCGCGTTCGGGCAACTTGCAGCACTATCGTGCCTGCCGACACTCGGCCGTTATCCCGAAAAAGTGTGATCGGTCATCCATGACGCCAACGAACAGATCATCAAAATGAAATTTCTAGCCGTTACCGCTAAAGGCACTTCCCCTCTAGCAACGCATAGATGGGACGCAACAAGCCTTCCAGCAGCGCACGCTCCGGTCGTGTCCGGGCGAGCACCCGTATACCGAGGTGAACTCCTAGCAACAACCGGGCAAGATCATCAGCAGGCTGTGCAGTCGAAATCTCGCCAGTCTGCTGACCCGCATGTACACAACGCCGGAAAAACGCTTCGACCTCCACCAATACATTTGCGATCATCACTTGAAAGTCGGTGTCGTGTGGTGCAACCTCAAGTGCCGAATTCACCAGCAAACATCCCTTACGGTCCCGGTCACTGACAGACCGCTCGACAACCTCCCCGAAGAATGCCTTGATGGCACCCAGGGGTGGCAGGTTCTGCTCAAATCTTGATACCCGGTCGCCGAAGCTTCTTTCAACGTAACGCGTCAGCGCTCGCTGAAATAGTGACCGTTTGTCCCCGAACGCGTTGTACAGGCTTGCGCCCGTAATTCCCATACCCTGCGCGAGATCGCGCACGGAAGTCGCCCCATAGCCATAAATCCAGAATTGGTGGGCCGCTGCATCGAGGACCGCGTTTTCATCAAATTCCCGTGGTCGAACCATGTTAACTCCTGCCATTGCGTAGCGTCTTGCCAACCGACATTGCAACGTCACGTACGTTCCGATATTCTAGATCATCTGATCTAAAACGCCCCGGGCGATGATATCAAACCCCGTCCGGGGTCTTACGACAACTATCACCTACGCATCGGACAGTCCGAACGCAAAGCACAGGAACATCATGATTGAGTTCTATTTTCACCCTGCGCCCAACCCTGCGAAGGTTGCCCTGATGCTTGAGGAAACTGGCCTCGAGTATGAACTGCGGCCCGTTGACACCAAGAAGGGCGAACAACATTTCAACGCTTTCCTTAAAGTCAATCCGAACGGCAAGGTTCCCGCAATCGTCGACAGGGCCGGGCCAGATGGGAAGGAAGCCAGGGTGTTCGATTCCAGCGCCATCCTGTTGTATCTGGCAGAAAAGACTGGAATGTATCTCGGCGCGGCAACTGATCGCCCGGAGTTGCTCTCCTGGCTTTTCTTCATCAGTTCAGGGGTCGGGCCGTTTTCGGGTCAGTCGGTACATTTCCAGCACGCGGCGCCGGAGAAGCTGCCTTATGCGATCAACCGGTTCCGCCGCGAAGCGGAGCGACACTACCGCGTACTCGACGACCAGTTCGCGCGCCGCCAGTATCTGATCGGAGAGACCTATACGATCGCGGATATGTCCGCGTGGGGCTGGATAGCACGTGCAGCTTTCGTGCTTCCCGGTGCCGATGATCCGTTGGCGCCATTCATCAATCTCAAGCGCTGGTTCACGGAAATTGACGCCCGCCCAGCGGCGATTCGTGCAAGGACGGTTGGGACCGGACATGCGTTCAAGCAGGAGATGGATGAAGTTGCGCGGCGCGCCCTCTTCCCGTCTAACTACCCGATCCCGCAACGCACGTAATCGCAGGGAAAACTCCCCCCTGTGGCAGACGATCTACAGCCCCGAAGAATCACATTAGACAAGGAACGCGAGGAATGGAAGTCAGGAACAAGCGGGTATTGATTACGGGCGGCTCCAGTGGCATTGGTCTCGCGCTCGTCCAGGTTCTGGGCTCCAAAGGTGCGCACGTGGCGATTAGCGGCCGGCAGAACGACAGACTCCATTCGGCAATCGCGAGCTTGCACGCGGCAGGCGTCGCAGCGAAAGGCATCGTTGCTGACGTTACGACGCAGTCGGGACGTGATGCGACCGTTGCAGAGGCACTCGAAGCGCTCGGCGGTCTCGACATATTGGTGAACAACGCAGGCGGCGTGCGAGCCGGCAGGCTCGAGAAGACCACTGAATCCGAAATCCGGACGATGATCGAAGTCGACCTCGTGGCGCCCATCCTTCTCACCCAGGCACTTCTGCCAAGCCTGCGTGAGAGCGGCGACAGCGCTGTCGTGAACGTCGCTTCGGGAATTGCCTTGATCGGCATGCCGTTCTATACGACTTACGCAGCAGTCAAGGCAGGACTCGCACGCTTTGGTGAATCCCTGCGACGCGAGCTTACGGGAGAAGGAATCCACGTCATGACAGCATATCCGGGGGCAACAGATACGCCCATGATGGAGAGTTCGCGAGCCGGAGTCGAACTGGGCTTCGTACGTGAACCCGCATTGGCCGTTGCCAATGCAATCTGCTCCGGGCTTGAAGAAAATGCATTCGACGTCATCCGGGGCGGTGAGGCGCGAGCGCAGATGATCGCACTGAATCACAACGATCCTTCTACGCTGGACCGACGCTTTGCCGGAATGAAAGCCGAGCTCGAGGAAGCAGTCCGGGATCACTCTGCCCTCTGATCCGGGAGTCAAATCCGTGTATTCCGCAGAGCAGCGTCTGAAAACGTTGTTTGTCGCCGGGCTGGCAGGCAACGCATCCGAGTATCGCGCGTTCCTGTCCGAACTGGCGGGCCACCTTCGGGGCTATCTTCGCAAGCGGATTCCGGAACTTCACGTCGACGCCGAGGATATCGTTCAGGAAATCCTGCTGGCCGTGCATAATGCGCGTCATACGTATCGTCCGGATGAACCTCTGACCGCATGGGTTCACGCAATCGCGCGTTATAAGCTAATGGATTTCTTCAGGACACGTGCGCGGCGCGAGTCGTTGCACCAACCGCTTGACGAACACGAAGACATCTTCGCTGAGTCCGACGTGGAACCGACCGATGCCCATCGTGACATCGAGAAACTACTTGATCACCTGCCGGACAAGCAGCGGCTCTCAATCGTGCACGTCAAGCTGCAGGGACTTTCTGTTGCCGAAGCCGCTCGATTGACTGGACTATCGGAATCGGCCGTAAAGGTCAGCATTCACAGGGGGCTCAAGGCTCTGGCCACATACGTCCGGGGGATTGCATGAGAACGGATGATCTTGTCGGATTGCTCTCGACTGGCATAACGCCCGTAAAAAGCGGCAGCGTAAATCGTCGCCTCAGCGTCTCGCTGCCGGTCGCCGCCGTTGGCGCGACGGTGTTAATGGTTACTGTATTTGGCATTCGCCCCGATCTGGGTGTTGTCGTCAGAACTGCAATCTTCTGGGAAAAGCTCGCACTCCCGCTATGTCTTGCAATCGGCGCCCTGATTGCAACGGCCCGGTTGGCGCGCCCCGGCGCGAAGGTTGGAGCCGGATGGCTCGTCATGACGATACCGGTGGTTGCTGTCTGGACCGCAGCAATACTGATCCTCGTCGTCGCCGCACCACCGGACCGGTTGCCTGCAATACTCGGACACTCCTGGCGGTCATGCCCGTTTAATATTCTTCTGCTCGCCGTTCCTGGCTTCGTCGCCATATTCTGGGCTGTCAAAGGTTTGGCGCCCACCAGTCTACGGCTTGCCGGGGCTTCCTCCGGGCTGCTCGCGAGCTCAATCGCCACAGTCACCTACTGCTTTCATTGTCCTGAGATGAGCCCAGCGTTCTGGAGCATCTGGTATGTGGCTGGCATGCTGCTTCCATCCGCGCTCGGGGCAGTGCTTGGTCCCAAACTCCTTCGCTGGTGAGTGGTGCGCTGATAACGGCACAATGCAGCCCGCTTGATCAAACGGCTGATGTCAGCACACCACGGGTAGGAAGAAAAAAATCTGCGCCTCGCTGTAACCCAATCTCCGTAATCCACGAATTAACGTCTGTATCCACCACGGATACCTTCCATCCCTACCCTGGAGAAACTCAATGTCCGCAAAGACCGTTAGTTCCACGCTGCTCGCCGGTGTCGTTGCAAGCCTGCTCGCATCGGTTGCGCACGCAGCGCCGCTCACGAAGGCCGAAGCTACCGCTGCTGTCGCTGCCCACAAGGAAAAGTGCTACGGCGTCGCCCTGAAGGGGCAGAACGATTGCGCCGCCGGTCCCGGCACGACGTGCCAAGGCACGTCCGCGATGGACTTCCAGGGCAACTCGTGGAAGTTCGTTCAGGGCGGCACGTGCACAAGCATCGAAGTGCCGGGCGGTGGCCACGGCTCTCTCACCTCGCTGAAGTCCTGAGCCAAACCACGATCTGATGAACGGGAGCGGTCATGAACGATGCCATCAGGACAACGGCGGTCTACGAACCGGGCCGCTTCCATGGCGTGACGCATGGCGCTCAAGGGCCTGCCGGAACCAGTTTCAAGCACGAACACCTGGCCGCGATTCTTGCGGATGGGCTGAAGGATGGCTTCTTCGAAGTTCATGCAGAAAACTATATGGGCGCCGGCGGCCCACCGCATCGGGCGCTCGCGGCGATCCGCGAGGCCTACCCAATCTCCGTTCATGGCGTGTGCATGTCGATTGGCGGACCCAGCCCGCTGGACGTCGCGCATCTCGCACGCTTTCGCGATCTGGTGATGCGTTACGAGCCGATGCTGGTGTCCGAGCATCTGGCGTGGTCGTCGCACAGCGGTACGTTCTTCAACGACCTCCTGCCTTTGCCGTACACGAAGACAACGCTGGATAACGTCTGCGAACACATCGACCAGGTTCAGGAAGCGATCAAACGCCCGATGCTTCTCGAGAACCCGTCTACGTATGTCGCGTTCGCGTCTTCGGCAATGAGCGAAACCGAATTCATCCGCGCAGTCGTTCAGCGCACCGGCTGCGGCCTGTTGCTGGACATCAACAACGTTTTTGTTTCGGCCACCAATCACGGATTTTCCGCGCAAGCGTACCTCGACGGATTGCCGCTCGAACAGGTAGGCGAAATTCATCTCGCCGGACATAGCGAGCAACGCGACGACGAAGACGAATTGCTGCTCATCGACAGTCACGACTGCGCGATTTCCGATCCCGTCTGGAGCCTCTACCGCGACCTCGTTGCGCGGATTGGCCCGCGTCCAACGCTAGCCGAATGGGACAGCAACCTTCCCGCCTGGCCCGTGCTGCGGGCTCAGGCGCTAGCCGCGCGGCAAATCATGGTGGGAGAGACGCTATCGCCCACGGCGGAGGTCAGTCGTGCAGCCTGAACACTCTTCCTGTCAGTACGCCCCCGCATTTGCGCTGGGTTTGATGGATCCATCTATCGCGGCACCTGAAGACGTGGTTGCCTCGCCGGGCAAGAGTGTCGTCAAGCGGTACAACGTCTATCGTAACAATGTCACGGTCAGCCTCATCGATGCGCTGGCAGCGGTCTACCCGGCGATTCAGCGCATCACTGGCGTCGACTTTTTCAGGGCGATGGCGCGTTTTTATATCCGCGCGATGCCTCCTACTTCGCCGCTGCTGTTCGAGTATGGACGGGACTTCCCTGCGTTCATCGAATCCTATGAATATGCCCGCGAAATGCCCTGGCTCGCGGACACCGCGCGCATCGAGCGAGCGTGGCTGGATGCCTATCACGCTGGCGACCTGCACGTGCTTGCCGCCGAAGCGTTTGCCGAGATCGACCCGGCATCTCTCGCCGAAATACGTTTCACACCACACCCTGCTGCGCGGGTCGTACGCTCACCTTATCCCGCCGTCGCAATCTTTGCGATGAATCGCACTGATGGTCCCGTTTCGCCGTTGCGCTCGAGCGAAGCAGAAGATGCACTCGTGACGCGCCCCGAGCACGAGGTACTGGTATCGCATCTGCCGGCAGGCGGCGCGAGCTTCCTCATTCATCTTCTTGAGGATGCGTCACTGGGCGAAGCGGTCGCCGCAGCACTTCAGGAGGCTCCCTCCTTCGACATCCAGGCCAACCTGGCAGGGATGCTTTCAGCCGGCGTATTTACCGGTATTCAACACGGAGATTGACCAGGATGTCGGACCAACAGAACATGAAACTGCCCCTTCCGGCCGTACTCGTCTCCGCGATTGGCGCGGTGAATCGGCTGATCCAGACGCTCGCGCAACCGTGGCTGGTTCAGCTTGTGCTGCGGCTCGCGCTGGCCGTGCCCTTCTGGAAATCGGGGATTCTGAAATGGCACGGATTCTTTCAGCTTAGCGATACGGCCATTGATCTGTTTACGCAGGAATTCCAGTTGCATCTGCCGGGTGGTCCCTATCCCTTTCCCGCGCCAACGGTTTTTGCGTTTCTGTCTGGCTGCGGCGAGGTCACGTTTCCGGTGATGCTCGTTCTTGGCTTCGGAACCCGCTTCGCCGCAGCCGGCCTGATCTTCATGACCTGCATCGTCGAATTGACCGTTCCCGAGGGCTGGCCGATCCACCTGACCTGGTTGGCAATGGCGCTGGGAATCGCTGCCTGGGGACCGGGTAGGCTATCGATTGACCACCTGCTTGGCGACAGGTCGTTCAGATCCTGACCCGAAGTGCTCATCGAAGGCCAGCGTAAGTCTGAGAGTACCGAGACGTCAGATTCGAAGTATTGCACGCCCGATTCCAGGAGCGCGCCCGACAGCCGGTATCCGTATTGCACTACGTATCGCTTTCGGAATGTCAGGGTGTTTTCCATCGAGCAAGATGAAAACTTCAGATCTGATACTAAGGTTAACTAATAATCTGACGCAGATTGAGCCGAATTTTGCTTCGAACAGGCTCAATCGCGCGCTAAGTATTGGCCTTGCCGGCAGCACAGCGTTGCTGGTAGTGCTATATGGCATCCGCAGCGACATGCCAGAATTGCTGTTGACGGCAATGTTCTGGGTGCGACTGGCGTTTCCGGTGGCGACACTCATTACTGCATTGAACCTCGCTGAACGTCTTGGTCGGCCGGGGGCACCTGTCAGGCTGGCGTGGTTCGCGGTCACACTACCATTCATTACCATGTTGCTCGTTGCCACGTTTATGGTGCTCGCGACCCCGCCTGGCTATCGCCTGCAACTGATGTTGGGTACAACGTGGAGAGTCACCACGGCGAATATTGTTCTGCTTTCTCTGCCATCGCTTGTCGCTGTGATGCACGCTTTGAAGAGACTCGCCCCTACCCGTCTGATACTGACGGGCACAGGGGCCGGATTGCTCGCTGGGGCACAAGGCCTGCTTGTGTACTCCCTTTACTGCTCAGAGATGTCGATACCGTTCTGGGGTGTCTGGTACGTACTGGGCATCGTCATAACCGCTGGTATAGGCGCCCTGTTTGGCCCGTTGTATTTGCGGTGGTAGTCCGGAAAGAGCGCAAGGCGGAGTCACGTTACTGGACAGCAGGTTTCCTGGTCAATACGGGTTGTACGTGTTGATTGGACACAGAGTCAACGCTAGTCGCAACCTATACGTGAAGGAAAATCGTGAAAATTATTGGCAACCTAAAAATCGGCGTTCGCCTTGGCATCGGATTTGGCGCAACGCTTGTTTTGCTATGCTTGGTGGGTGCGTTGGGCCTGGTCCAGGCTTCTCACATTTATGACGGCACGCAGAACCTTGCAACGGACCTGCTTCCCAGTGTCCAGCGACTAGGCAATATCCGGGCACTGGCTGATGAGACCCGCCAAGCCTCCCTAAGTTATCTGATCGCAACCAGTTCCTCGGAACGTCAGTCCCAGCGAGCAAGACGCGACGCAGCGCTGAACGAGCTTTCGCAGGTGTGGCCACAGTACGAGGCAGTAGTCGGCTCCGCCGAGGAGTTGCAACTGTCGAACCAGATCAAGGCAGCATGGAACACTTATCTCGGTCTGGACAAAAAACTGAACGAGCTTTCCGACAGCGGGGATGAGCAGTTCAGTAACGCCCGGGCTTTCGCCGAAGGCGAGTCTTCGCGCGCGTTCGGCAAAGTCACTGCACTCATCGCGCAGGATATTGCGCTCAACAGTCAGGGAGCGGACGACTCCAGTACGGACGCTGCAGCAGCCTTCCATAAGGCGCTGGTGCTTACGTGTGCGCTGATCGGAATAGCCATCCTGTTGAGCCTCATTGTTGCGTTCTTCATCATTCGCTCCATCACGGTTCCAATTGGTGTGTCCATCAGGATTGCCCAGACGGTTGAACAAGGCGACCTCACCTCGAGAATCGAAGTAAATGGCAAGGACGAAGCTAGCCAGCTACTGCGAGCGCTCAAACATATGAATGCGAGACTAGCAGAACTGGTTGGGCAAGTACGATCTGGCAGCGAGAGCATTGCTACGGGGGCAGCACAAATCGCAGCCGGCAATGTCGATCTGAGCCGGCGTACCGAAGAACAGGCTGCGTCACTCGAGGAAACCGCAGCTAGCATGGAGGAGCTGACCTCCACGGTCAGGCAAAACGCCGAAAATGCCCAGCAAGGCAGCACGCTCGCAGCAAACGCATCCAGTATCGCAGAGCGTGGAGGCAAGGTGATGGGCCGGGTGATCGACACCATGCATGCGATATCGGACAGCTCGGCCAAGGTTGCCGATATTATTGCTGTGATCGAAGGCATCGCATTTCAGACGAATATTCTCGCGCTAAACGCGGCGGTAGAAGCAGCGCGTGCGGGCGATCAGGGGCGTGGTTTTGCCGTTGTCGCCGCAGAAGTGCGGACCCTTGCACAACGAAGTGCCAGCGCCGCAAAAGAGATCAAAGTGCTCATTACAGACGCAGGCGACCGGGTGAAGGCCGGCTCGGATCTGGTGAGCGAAGCAGGCACGACCATGGGCGACATAGTCCAGGCGGTCAAGCGGGTTGCCGACCTGATGGGAGAGATTACGGCCGCCTCCCTCGAACAGCATACTGGCATCGAACAGGTCAATACTGCCGTGGCGCAGATGGACCATGTAACGCAGCAAAACGCCGCATTGGTTGAAGAAGCTTCAGCTGCGGCGCAATCGATGTCAGCGCAATCCAGTAAGCTGCGCGAGATCGTGGCGACCTTCAAGCTGGGAGATAATTCTTCAACGGGCGAGCCAGGTCGTGAGCAGACTCCAGCAGGAACGAACGTCGTTGGCGATGCAGCGTGATCGCCAACGGAATGGGCTTCGCTTTAGCCGTTAGTTTGCAGGCACGCCTACCGTTAGCCTAATGGTGCACAAACCTGCACATGCAGATTGTTGTCGCAAGGGTAACGGTAGTCCCTGCTGAGGGGGACGGCGTTGCCACCGTCGCTCGTGGTACCTGTCGCACTCCGGCGCGGCTTGCCGTCCCGGGTGGCGAGCCACTGCTCGCGCACCACACCTCCATCCGCTGCAGGTTGGTAATGGCCGCGATATCAGCGAAACTTGAGTTGATGCAATGGCGCTCGAGCCGGGCCGCCTGCGTCTTCAGCTGTCCGGCCCGGTCGTGCGAGGAAACACGGGCGTAACAGACGGTCCTGCCTGCGACAACTGGCCCGGCACCCAGGGTGGCGCGCACCGTGTCACGCTGATATCGCCGATGGCCGCCGACAGTCCGGCCGAAAGGCATCAACAGGCCCTGTCGATGCCAGCGCCGCAGCGTGCCTACCGCTACGCCCAATTCTGCCGCCGTCTCGCCAATTGATAGAAGTCGCATCCGATATCTCAATAAGATGCCGGATGTAGGACCCGCTTTTAAACGGAATGCTCAGGTTTGCGCTGACTTAACGCTTCCTGCTGCAAACCTGTCAATATTCTCCGCTCGCTTTACCAAGCACCCGTTGGTTGCGATTGTCGATGACCGCATGGGTAGTCGAAGTTGCGCCAGATCCCGCCGCGAAGCGCACCTCATGAAAACTCAATGGTCGACCCTCTCTGCTTTGCACGATTAACGATTGGATTGGGTCACCACTGGAATGCTCAACCAAAGTGACGGGTGGCTTTCCATTTGGCGCAAGCCATCGATCGCCCCATTGCATCAGCGCAACCAGCACGGGATATAGTTCGCCACCTTTCTCCGTCAATCGGTATGCGTAAGTATTGGCACGCTCAGCCACCGGATAGCGTTCAATTATCCCCAGCTCAATCAGGCGTTCCAGGCGGGCGGTCAGAACGTTCCGCGCTATGCCGAGTTGGCTCTGAAATTCGTCGAAGCGCGCAGTTCCCTGAGTGCATTCCCGTACGATCAGCAGCGTCCACCACTCGCCAACCTCATCGAGGGCGCGAGCAATCGAGCAGTTCGTTCCATCAAGGCGTTTTCTATACATAACTGGCTTTCTACCATACTTAGTTGCGTCACGCAACTTATCGAATTCCGACAAACTGTTCGTCGTTTCAAATAGTTGCGTGAGAAAACTCGGATGTCTATAGTTGCGTCACGCAACTTAATTGCATCTGTTTGCTTGAGGAAATCGCTATGGACCGCCGCCTCCTTACACTTGCCTTGGGCATGTTTGCTCTGGGTTCTGACAGCTTCATGTTCGCGGGAATCTTGCCGCTAATCTCTCGCGCCTTTCACGTGAGTATCGGCGCGGCTGGTCAGATGACCACCGTCTACGCCATCACCTACGCGCTTCTAGCGCCCACCATCGCTGCACTCGCGGCAGCCGTGCCCCGCAAACGCCTGTTGATGGGCGGCATGGGACTGTTTGTCATCTCCAATCTTGCGACCATCTTCGCGCCGAACTTCGGTATTGCTTTGGCTACCCGAGCACTGGCAGGTGTGGGCGCGGGCATGTTTTCTCCCACTGCGAGCGGGACCGCCACGATGCTAGTTCCGCCGGAGCGGCGCGGCTTTGCTCTATCCATCATCGTCGCCGGTCTGACGATTGCCACCGCACTAGGCACGCCTATCGGCGCAGTTATCGGCGGCCTCGCCGACTGGCGCTGGCCGTTGCTGTTCGTCGCACTACTCGGCGCTGCGGGATTTGCCGGCATCTGGGCGCTGCTACCGGAAGTGCCACTGCAGCCCGCCATTTCCCTAGGGAAACGCCTTTCTCCGCTCACTGACTCGCGGGTCGTGATGGTCCTCGCGACAACTGTACTTGCGCAGATCGGTACCTTTATCGTCTACAACTACTTTTCGGTGGTGTTCGACCGGGCAATTGAAGGCAGCGCCACCATGATGGGCATGCTGTCACGGATCGGCGTATTGGGGCCATTCCGGGATCGGCGTAATGGCGCCACCAGATGATCGCCGTAATCGAGCCAGTGCAGGATCGGCGTATTG
>NZ_JBNDML010000018.1:0-182579 GCF_050436565.1 Paraburkholderia sp. GAS42
ATGCAATTCCGGCCAGCGAATCACCGTTCCAATTCATATCCCAAGCAAAACTGTCAGCGCAGGAGCTGAGAGAAAAACGCCCGGCGCCGACATCGCAGTCGTGTTTTTCAACAGAATCGACCCACAACTGCCGTTCAGACCGCTACAACTGCAATGACAGCTTCCGGGGTACAACGGACAACCACCCAGTCGGTAACTCGTCGACCAATGCGGTCATTGAGCCGATCGCCGGCCAGGGGTCGTCATCGGACCCCAAAGCGACCCTTCCGATTTCCCGAGGGTAGTCGTTCATCTCGTCGAGTTGTCTGTCAGGTACACGGAAACGGACGGACAGTGCAACCGCCGTTGGACGGCGAGGCAATTCAGGAGCCTCTCTTACTTTTCTTTCTTCTTCTCCTTCCGAATCTCGGCCTCTTGCGCCCGGCTTACAGCAACCCGCGAGAGGGATGGTCCTGACGTGGAGACAACTATTTCCCAATACCGAGAAGGAATTCGCGATCGGGCTCCGGCATTGAATTGAGCCATTCCGATTCGGCTCCAGGTGCGGGCAACACCTTACCGTACTCAACCATCTGGGACGGCGGTAACTCAGAGAGATACACCCAAACGGAGCGCTTTTCGGCACCCGTTGCGTGTGCGACAAGCGTGACGAGAGCTTCGAGCAAACCCCTCTTCTGATCCGCGCTTCTGCCCGCACGGATCTGTCCTTGGACGAATAACTGATCCGACACGAGCGGTGCTCCGCCGAGGAAGTGATCGCCGGCCGGAATGGCCTGAAAAATCACCTGCGCGAAAAAACCTTGCGCGCCGGTCGCCTCGCTGTGTACGCGCGTAATGTCTCGCGCGATCTCCCGCTTCTGCGGATCGGTAAGCCGCCCAGCGGCCGCCATCACGGTATAAGTTGGCATGCTGCTCTCCTGTTGCGATTGCACGCTACGTTGCGGATTTGCAAATCTCGAATTGGGGCGATGGATACGCCTCGTCCCTCACGGCCCCGACGCGATATCTCAAGGAATCTGTTTCCTCGCCGGAAAATCGGTGACTCGGAAATAATGCGCCTCGCTATCGACAGATTGTGACCCATTCAGCGTTACCGATCCATCGATCGAGATGCGTTGATCCCGCTCTCCGTAGAGCACCGCGTGCATCTTCGACCGATCGAGCTCCCCCTCCCACGCCGACACCACGACAACCGCTACTGCATTGCCAATGACGTTCACCAACGAGCGGCATTCCGCCATGAAGCGATCGATGCCCAGGATGAGCACCATTGCCGCCACAGGGACGGTAGGCACAACCGCAAGACTTGCCGCAAGCGCAACAAAGCCTGCACCGACAACCGCACTGGATCCTTTGGACGTGAGCATGGTTACAGCCAGGAGCGTCAATTCCTGACCGGTCGTCAGATGTATATTCGTCGCCTGGGCAAGGAACAGAACGGCGAGCGTCATATAAATGTTGGCGCCGTCAAGGTTGAACGAGTACCCGGTAGGCACGACCAGGCCAACCACCGCTTTCGAGCAGCCCAGTCTTTCCAGCTTCTGCATCAATTGAGGAAGCACCGCTTCGGACGTGCTCGTTCCAAGCACAATTAACAGTTCATCCTTCAGATAGGCGAGAAGCCGGAACACGCTAAACCCCGCCATCCTGGCGACAGTCCCAAGCACCACTGCAACAAAGATGAACGCCGTCACGTAGAACGTCAGGATCAGCTTGAAGAGCGGTATCAACGATGCAATTCCGTACTTCCCGACGGTGAACGATATCGCACCGAATGCACCGGCAGGCGCAGCTTTCGTGATGATCTTGACCAGAGAGAAGAACACTGCAGACAGCTTTTCAATCATGGCCGTCACGCCGCTTGCCTGCTCCCCCGCCGCAGAGATCGCAATGCCGAACATGATGGATACGAAAAGGATGGGCAGCGTGTCGCCCTTGGCAAACGCATCGAAGAACGACACGGGAATGATCCCGAACAGAAAGCCGGTCAGCCCGTCGAGATGTTCCGACTGGCTGACGAAGCCTGCAATCGCCCGTGTGTCCAGCGACGCGACCGACACATTGAACCCGTCGCCAGGATGCAGCACATGGCCGGCCAGCAAGCCGATCACCAAAGCAATGGATGACACGACCTCGAAGTAGACCAGCGCCTTTCCACCGACGCGTCCCACCTTTTTCAGATCGCTCATGCTGCTGATGCCCGTCACCACCGTACAGAAGATCACCGGTCCGATGATCATGCGAATGAGCCTGATGAATGCGTCCCCGAGCGGCTTCATTGCGGTCGCGTACTGCGGGTACAGGTGACCGAGCAGAACGCCAGCGGCAATCGCCAGCAGCACCTGCACGTACAGAACTTTGTAGAAGGGTTGTCTCATGATGTCGTTTTCCGTTAGCTCGTGGTCTTCTGCCGGGCCTGATCCAGTGCCAGCCTGATATCCGTTGCCCGGACAGGTAGGTGGCGCATGCGCACGCCCACAGCGGCAAAAATCGCGTTGCCGATCGCCGGTGCGACCACGGTAGTCGGAGGTTCGCCAAGTCCGACAGGCGCCTCCGTGCTGTCCACAAAGGCGATGTCCATGTCCGGAACGTCCGCCATGCGCAGCGGCGTATAGGTATCCAGATTCAGATCCTTCACATACCCATTTTCGAATCCGGTGCCTTCGTAGAGCGCCATGCTCAAGCCCCACAACGTCGCGCCCTGGGCCTGCGCCATGGCACCATCGGGATCGATGATCGAGCCCGCATCGATCCCCATCCACAACTTTTGCACCGTTACGTGTCCCGTCTGACGGTCTATCTTGACCTGCGCCACGCACGCACACCATGTCGGCATTGCGCGCTCCTGTCCGAACGAACTGGCAAGGCCGAGACCCGTGTCGGGCGGCATCGCGCGTCCCCAACCCGCACGCGCTGCCACGCGCCGGATGACGTTGGCCTGCCGCAGCGCGCCACCCGTCGAACTCGGCGCGGCGCCGGCGTTCCGGCCCGCGCCTGTGAGGTGCGCGAGACGCAGCGCCACGGGATCGATTTTCTGCACATGCGCGACCTCGTCCATGAACGACTCGAGCGCCCAGTTCGTCCATCCTGGCGCGACTGCTCGCAACCACCCCGGACGAAAGCTCTTTTGTGCGAGATCGTTGTTGACTGCACGGACCCGCAGTGCGCCCACGTCGTACCAGTGGTCCGCGCCCGAGATCGAGAACGGATCGTACCGAGCACCATTGGTGCCCTTCTGCATGTTTCCCGGAAACACCGTCAGACTGGGCCAGCCTGCAACCGCGACGTGTTCCATCGCGACGATCTTTCCATCGTTATTCCAGCCAAGGCGTAGCCGCTGTAGCGTGGGCGAGCGCAGCGAGTCGAGCCGCGTGTCGTCTTCGCGGGTCAGCACCATCTTGAACGGACGCCCCAGCGCTTTCGCGGTCAGCGCCGCAGGAACCGCGTAGTCGCCGTTTAGCCTTCGGCCGAAGCCGCCGCCTATCAGGTACGTCCGCATGACAATGCGTTCTACCGGAACCTGAAGCGCTTTGGCGAGGACGGGCAGAATGAAGCCCTGCGCCTGATTGCCGGTGTGAATTTCGAAGACGCCGTCTTTCTCGAACGCGACGGCGTTGACGGGTTCGAGTTGAAAATGCAGCACACCTGTTGTGGTGTAAGTGCCTTCGAGCGTCTTGGCTGCTCGTGCGAGGCCACCGTCGACATCACCTCCGCCTGTGTCGAGCAGCGCGCCCTGGCTCCTGTCCGCCACCAGCGCTGCGGCATGGTCGAACAGATCATTTTCGGATACCGTTGCCGTGTCGCCAACCTGCCACTTCACCTTCACGAGATCGACCGCGCGTAGCGCCGCGTAGAAGCTGTCCGCTATCACCATTACCCAGCCGGGTACCGTTCCGGACGGATCGTCCAGCGCCACGCTACGCAGGTAGCCTTTGACACCTCGCGCAGCACTGTCGTCGATCGAGAGCACCTTCGATCCGTAGCGTGTGGGCGGTAGCTTCGGCCGGCCGTAGACCATGCCTGGCACGTCGACGTCGATACCATAGACCGCCGCGCCGATGGTTTTGTCGGGAACGTCGAGCGCCCGGGTCGGCTTTCCGATCAACGTACGATTGGCTGCGCCTTTGATCGGCAGCGCTTTCAACTCGTCGGCGGAAAAGCGGCGTCCGAGGTTGCCGCGGCGCACGATCTCGCCGTAGCTGATTGAACGGCCATTCGCATGGACGGTGCCATTCCTGGCAACACATTGTGCAGCGGACACATCCAGCAGCTTCGCACCTGCTTCGATCAACGCAATACGACCAGCCGCACCCGCCCGGCTAAAAACCGGGAACGTCGCCCACACCGATGTACTTCCGCCCGTGACCATGAACCCCCATCTGGGATTGGTATCGACACCCACGATCCGGACCATGTTCCAGTCGGCTTCGAGTTCGTCGGCCAGAATCCGCGCTATGGCTGTGCCGATGTGCTGACCCATCTCGGCCTTCGGCACGTTCACGGACACAACGCCTTCGTGGTCGATCCCGAACCACACGGTCGGCTCGAAAGCCGGCTCGCCCGATGTCGCTGATGCTGACGCCGGCGACGCGCCTCCGAACGCATTGAGCGCGAACGCGGCCTGCGAAAAGCAGAAGAACGCGCCTGTGGCAACTGTCGCCACCAGAAAAGAACGGCGCGACAGATTAACGGCCGAATCTTCGCCGCCATGCTGAGTCCTGCTCATGCCTTGTTCTCCGCCAGTTCCCGCGCAGCCCACCTGACTGCTTCCCGGATACGCGAATACGTCATGCATCGGCATAGATTGCCGGTCATCACTGCGTCGATATCCGCGTCGGTTGGATCGGGAAAATCTTTGAGCATGGCGGCCGCCTGCATGATCTGACCGGACTGGCAATAGCCGCACTGGGGAACCTGCAGTTCTCTCCATGCACGTTGCACGGGATGCTGGCCGTGCGGATCGAGCCCTTCGATCGTCGTGATATCGGCGCCCTCCACGGCACCTAGCTGCGTGACGCACGAGCGCGTCGGGCGACCACCGACATGGACCGTGCACGCACCACACATGCCAATCCCGCAGCCGAATTTGGTGCCTTTCAAGCCGACCTCGTCACGAATGACCCACAACAGCGGTGTTTGCGGATCCGTGTCGACCGTGGCGGGACGGCCATTGATACGAAACGTTGTCATCGAATTTCTCCTGGCCCTGCGGCACGGATCGCTGCAACCTGTTTCCCGAGATCCGGCCACGGCGCTTTGGTCGTTCGGGTACTGCGCAAATAACCGGCGATGCTCGCTACATCGTGGTCCGTCAAGCCACGTGCGAAACCGGGCATCACGATGCCGGCGGCGCCGTCCTTCGCGTTGATGCCATACAGAATCACGCGAATGAGGTTCGACGGATCGTCCAGAAACACGGCGCTGTTCACCCCCAGCTCCGGCCTGTCTGGATTGACGTCGGGCGCCCGGTTGTAATGGCACGAGGCACACGCGGCGACGAACAGACGGCCTCCCGCACTTGCCATACGGCTACGATCCTGCGCATCGACGTCGAGCGCCGATGACACCGCCGAAGCCGTATGAGCAGCCCTCGCATCGCCGTCGCCGAGCGACTCGACGTAGGTCACCAGCGCCTGCTGGTCTTCGGCACTGAGAGCGCCGAGTCCCTGCGTGACGGGCGCCATCGGCCCTGCCGCTGTTCCGTGATAGTGGCTCGCTCCGGTCGTCAGATAGTCGTGCAGTTCCGCTGACGTCCACGGCACCGGCGCAGGATTGGCCGCGGTCAAAGCCGGCGCGAACCAGCCGTCGACCGATGCACCCTGATAGAGACGACTCGTGAGTTCCTCGCCCAGCGGACCGCGCGGCGTGTGGCAGGCGGAACAGTGGCTCAGCCCCTCGGCGAGATAAGCGCCGCGATTCCAGGCGGGCGATCGATCGTTTCGCGGTTCGAATCGCTCCGGATGGAAAAACAACAGCTTCCATCCCGCCTGAAGCGCCCGGATGCCAAACGGAAACGGCATCTCGTTCGGATGGTTCTCTGCGTGCACGGACTGCTGTGTCATGACGAATGCGTACAGCGCGTGAAAGTCCTCGTCCGACAGCCTGGTGAAGTGGTCGTAGGGAAAGGCAGGAAAAAGATGCGACCCGTCGCGCGCCACGCCTTCACGCATGGCGCGGAGAAAGGCTTCTTCCGACCACGAACCAATGCCCGTCTCGCGATCCGGTGAGATGTTGGTGGAGTAGATGGTGCCGAAGCCCGTCTTCATTGCGTAGCCGCCGGCAAATGGCCTGCCGCCCATGACCGTATGACAGCTCGCGCAGAATCCCGCAGCGGCAAGACGCGCGCCTTGCTGTATCAAAGCTGGCGAAAAGCTCGACGGGTCAGGTGTCGGCACTTCCGAAAGTGCCGGCCTCCAGGCGAATGCAATAAATCCGCACACGCCTATGACAAGCACTGCCGCTACCCACGCCCCGACGCGCTTCATACGACGACGCTCCGATCGTGGCGCTTCTTGCGGCGATGTATCCTGATCTCTCGACATTGCATCCCTCTCCAACCGTTGGCGTGTTCACCGACGATATTCACCGGAGGATTAAAGGAACCTGAGGAACCGGAACGGCGGCCGTTGCAGGCGCTGCCAGAAACCTGTTGCCACTACCTTAGATGACGCCGATGCCTCAAACCATGTCGAATAAGCAGGGTTTTCAGGTCATCAGGAAACCCATGAAAAAAGGACCGGATACAACGCATCCAGTCCTTTCACGAACTTGCTCGATAACCGGGATCAGTTCGTGCGCGCTTTCAGTTTCGCCACCAGGACGTCACCGAATTCCGGTGCCGACATCGGCTGCTGACCCGTAATCAGTTCGCGATCGACGACCACGTTGCTGTGCCAGTTCGCGACCGTATCGACATGCGCGCCCGCTTCTGCGAGTGCATTCACCGGATAGAACTGAACATTGCCGCCGAGACCGTTCGGGCCTTCGAGTTGCTGCTCTTCACCCGTGGAGAACACGGTCATGCGATAACCGGCATACGGCCAGCCTGCAGCGAGCGAATTCGCCTTACCATCATTGGCGATCATCGATGCGACGAAGGCGTCCGGGTCCTTCAGCGTGGACAGCAGCACGATGGGTCCGTGGCAGATGATTCCAGTCGGACGGCCGCTGTCATGGAAGCTGACCAGGATCTTGCCGAGATTGCGGTCCTTCAGCAGATCCACCATCGGGGCGTGGCCACCCGGAATGAAGAGCCCGACATAGCCGCCTGTTCCCTCGGCGACCACCGAAGCGAGCGTCTTGGGATGCTTCAGCTGCGCGATGCCTTGCGCGTACTTCAGCGCGTCAGCGCGCGCCGCATCATCGCCGCCAAAAAACATCTTGTTGTCCGAATTGGCATCCATGACGGGCATGTCGCCTTTCGGGTTCGCGATGACCGGCTCGTAGCCTGCCTCGACAAGCTTGCGATACGGCACGACGAACTCGTTCAGGTAGTAGCCGGTCTCGTAGTGCTTGCCATCGCGCAGGTCGAGTTCATGCGCGCTCGACATCACAACGAGGACCTTGCCGCGTGACTGTGCCGACGCGCCCACCGGCAATGCAAAGGCACTGGCCATCGCGAGCGCAGCGGCGCCGAATTTAAGGAGGTTCATGATCAATCTCTTTCGCGTTATGGGTTGGTGGGCTTACTGGGCGGTCGTGGCGTTCGACGTGTAGCGCGGCGCGGCCTTGGCATTCGCGAACCGGGGAGCCAGCGCGCGACGGTCGGCTTCCCACTTCGTCCAGTCGTCGCCATCGTGCAGCGTCGGGATGGTCACGAGTTCGCCCTGATCGAGGCCTGCGAGCGCGGCATCCACCAGATCGTCGGCCGTCATCGTGCTCGCGGCTTCCTTTTGCTTCGCATAGCCGGCGACGTCCCAGAACTCGGTTGCCGTCGCTGCCGGCAGCACGGTCTGCACACGCACGCCCTTGCCTGCGAGGTCGCGCTGAAGCGCATGGCCGAAGCTCAGCACGTACGATTTCGAGGCGCTGTACACACCGTTCAGCAGTTCGACTGCAATGCCGACCACCGAACTGATGTTGATGATCGTGCCCGAGCCCTTGGCGACGAACGCAGGCGCAACCGCGTAGGTGAGACGCGTCAGTGCCGTGATGTTCAGGTTGATCATCGATTCCATGGAGTCGACGTGACCGTCGAGAACCGATGCAACCGAGCCGACGCCCGCGTTGTTCACCAGCATCGTGATGCGCGGGTCTTCGCGAAGCAGGGTCTCGATTTTCGCGAGCGCAGCCTTGTCGTTGAGATCCGCGGCAATCGTTTCGATCGAGCGGCCCGTCTCTTTCGTGAGGCGCTCTGCGAGAGCGTTCAGTCGGGTCTGGTTGCGTGCCACCAGAATGAGGTCGAAGCCGCGCTTGGCGAGACGGTCAGCGTAGATGGCGCCAATGCCAGCCGACGCGCCGGTGATCAGCGCAAAACCGTTCGTAGAGGAAGTCATTTTCAGTCCTTTGAGTGGGTGGTTGAACCAACAGGGCGTCGGTTCATGGAGCGAATTCTGAGCTCGGCCGCCTACGACCTCAATGCCATATATGCAATGATTTATGCCATTTCTCCACCTACGTTGCTGTCCGTTCTGTGCTACCTTCAACGAATCAAGCCATGACTCGCGAGGCATCAATGCATACCGTCGGACTCGTCGTCTATCCCAACTTCCAGTCGCTCGCGCTCGCAGTGGCGAGCGTCTTCGAATACGCCAATCTGCTGCGCGGCGAAGCAGCTTACGAATTCAGCATCGTGTCCGAGCACGGTGGACCTATCGCTTCGTCCCAGGGGTTTTCGGTTCATAGCGAACCACTTGCCAAAGAGGGCTACGACACCCTCATCGTGGCGGGCGACAACGAATGCCGCCTTCCTTCGGCTGCGCTGGTGGATTACCTTCGGGAAGCGCCGCGCCATTCACGGCGAATTGCGTCGATCTGTACGGGTGCATTTGTTCTGGCTGCTGCAGGTCTGCTGGAAGGAAGGCGCGCAACGACACACTGGTTCCACGCGCGTGACTTCCAGAAGCAGTATCCGAACGTACAGCTCGAAGAAGACCGAATCTACGTCGTGGATGGACAGATCTGGACGTCGGCCGGCATGAGCGCCGGCGTGGATCTCGCGCTTGCGATCGTCGAGAACGACTTCGGGCTGGACACCTCGCGCATGGTTGCGCGCAAGCTCGTGCTTTATCAGCGTCGCGGTGGCGGTCAGTCGCAGTTTTCGGCGCTGCTGGAGATGGGCGCGCGCTCAGACCGCGTTCAGATGGCACTCACGTACGCGAGCGAAAACCTGGCGAGCGATTTGTCGGTCGAGCGGCTGGCCGAAGCGGCACGGCTCAGTTCGCGGCAGTTCAGCCGTGTGTTTCGTGAGGAAACGGGTCAATCGCCCGCGAAGGCAGTCGAGCGGCTTCGCGTTGAAGCCGCTCGTCTGATGATGGAGACGACTCGTCACCCGATCGAGATCGTCGCGAGAGAGACCGGCTTTGGTGACCGGGAGCGGATGCGTCAAGCGTTCCTGCGTGCATTCGGTCAGCCACCGCAAACCATACAGCGGGCGTCGGGTGTCACGCCCCTTGCGCTTTAAGCGTAGTTCGCCTTACTGCTCGCCCGGCGTCCACTCCGGGCTATAGCCGCCCAGCGCCGGGTGATACATCTCATCCCCGGAATGCTGGGTGAATTCGACGTTGAGCCGGTCTTCACGCAGGCCGAGAATTTCGATGCAGTGCGCGCACAGCGCTTTGGCCACGTCCATACGCAGTTCGGGCGTCCTGCCCTTTCTGATGTCCAGCATCATGACCGCGACCGGGGTGGGCTCTTCACCGGCTTCGGGAATCCGCCAGACACCGCCATCTCCCAGTTCTCGAATCGCGACGCTGATACGCCTGATGTCGACCGACATCATCCGCGCGTAGGTCTCGCTCATCTTCAGCGCCAGGCGCCGCTTGTCTTCCACTGAATAGTGGTCGTTTACGTCCAGTTGCAGGTAGGGCATAGCGTCAACATTCCTGGAAAGCCCCATTTTTTCACAGGACGCGGTGCCTCTCCAATGTCAGATGTGCAAGGTTTCCGGACACGCAAGTGATTGCGTTCCTTCGCCGTGGATCACTTTCCGGACGCCGCGGGATTGCTTGCGCGAGCGCTTTCATATGCGGTCAGGAATTCATCCGACGCGACGTGATAGGCGAGCGCGCCCAACGCTGCGGCCGATTCCCGCCCGAGTACCACCTCGACACGCTCGTTGACTTTGGTCCAGTGCATGAACGCTTGACGAACCCGCGCTGCGCCCATGCGCGTTAGCGCGGCACGTTTGGCCCGCCCATCCAGCTCATCGGGCGCAGTTCGACCAGGCCGTCTCGAATGAGCTGCCAAAGCGCATGAGTCACGGCGGAAATCTGAATGGCGCGTTTGATCGCCAGGTTAAACGGTCGCTCGCGAGAATGTCGGCCTTATCCGGTCCAAGCAATGACGCGTCCTGCCTCGGTGTAAGCGCGGCGACTACCACGTGCCCTACGGCCTCTCGGCCGCGTCAGATCGATCGTTCCGGCGCGGCCAGACAAGCCCGCTTACTGCGCAGTCCATCCTCCGTCGATACGCAGACTCGTACCGGTGATCATTGCGGCAGCTGGAGACGCAAGATACAGCACCGCCGCAGCGACTTGGTGACTTGAAAGCAGACGGCCCATCGGAATCCGGTTGAAGACCCAGCGCTTGAACTGCTCGTTCTCAAAGAACGGCTGCGTCATCGGGGTATCGACGAACGTAGGTGCCACCGTGTTCACGCGTATTCTGGGCGCGAGTTCAACAGCGGCCGCCTTCGTAAGACCTTCCATCGCGTGCTTCGTCATGCAGTACACCGATCGATCAGGTGCCCCCACGTGGCCCATCTGCGACGAAATGTTGATGATGGCACGGTCACCGGTCGCTTCGCATTCGAGCATCTTGCGAACGGCCGCGCGGGTTACCAGGAACGTCGCCCTGACATTCAAGCCGATGACAAAGTCCAGATCCGAAGTTTTGACGTCCGCGAGTCGTGAAGGGATGTTGGTACCCGCATTGTTGACGAGGATGTCCAGCGTCGGGAGTTCGGAGAATGTCCGCTCTAGTTGTTCATCTTTTAAGAGGTCGCATACAACAGAAGTGCAAGCGCCACCGTTTCGATGGATACTAGCGGCGACTTTATCCAGTTCCCCGGCATCCTTGCTGAGCAGATAGACGTGCGCGCCGGATTCGGCGAGCAAAGAAGCGATGTCCGCACCAAGGCCACGACCCGCGCCAGTCACAACAGCAGTCTTACCATCAAGACTAAAAAGTCCCTTAGACATATGTCCCTCTCTGATTCAAATCCGGTTGATTGATTGTTTCGCTGGCTGCGTCCACACCGTGTGCCCGCCGATTTGTGACAGTCCATTCGGAGGCAGGCGAGCAGAGTCGCGCACGACTAGTTGACCACTGACGATGCGTGGCCCCGCCGATAGGTCGCGACCATCGCCATTTGGTCGTTCGCGCAAAAGATGGCGTCAGTCACGAGTTGTTTCATTTTCTTGATGCAGTCGTGTGGTGTTGCGTGAGGTGCGGTGCGTTGTGCCACCCACGATTTCCAGGCCACTCCAGTTCGTCGAGGTACAGGTTCCGACTCCACGCGGAAGCGATCAATCTCGACGGAGCGCGGCTCAGCCTTCATGCGTTCCGCTAGCCGGAATCAACCTCGCCGTTGAAGGAGCTTTGCGATCGTTGGCGACCCTTGCGAACAGGGCACAGACGAGCGTGATGCCGGCCGCAATCATTGCGAAGATGGCCACGGGTGTGTAGTCGCCGTACTTCGCGAGCAGCGCCGTCGCGATTAGCGGCGTCGGCGCACCGGCAACCAATGCGCCCAATTGGAACCCAATCGTCACCCCGCTATAGCGCACCTCGGGGCTGAACATTTCGGCGAACCAGGCGGCCATCGGCGAGAACACAGCAGCGTGACCAATCGTGAGCACCATGATTTCCGCAAGCAGGATCATCGTCGGGTTCCCAGTTCCTATCATGTGGAAGAACGGGAAGGGTGCCACCACCGCAATCGATGCGCCAAAGACTACCACCTGCTTTCGACCAAACTTGTCAGATAACGCGCCGAAAAGTGGATTCGTCAGCAGTTCAAGCGCAGCGGCAATTAGAATCGCGACAAGCACCGTCTTCCGCGGCAGGCCAAGATGGCTCGTCATGTACGTCAGGCCGAAGGTGGTAAATACGTAGTACAAAATATTGTCCGCAAAACGGAGTCCCGCAGACATCAGGATCGCCCTCGGGAACCGGCGAACCGCCTCTACGATAGGCAGTTTGACGGTTGCATCGGTGTCAAGTACCTTCTTGAAAGCTGGCGGCTCTTCGATGCGGAGTCGGATCACGAGACCGACAGCGACAAGGACAGCACTGAACAGGAACGGAATACGCCAACCCCACGCCAGAAACTCCGCTTCAGGCAGGCGACTTGCCAGTTCCATTCCGCCCACTGCCATACACAACCCTGCGGGAAGACCCATCTGGGGGAAGCTGCCATAGAGGCCACGTCGGTTCGGGTTTGCGTGCTCGACGGCGATCAGCGCGGCCCCGCCCCATTCTCCGCCTACGGCCAACCCTTGCACGATGCGCAGCAGGATCAGAAGGATCGGCGCAGCGAGTCCGATGCTGTTGTAAGACGGCACAAGACCGATGAGCGTGGTCGAAAAGCCCATTGCGAGCAGCGTCGTGACCAGCACGAACTTGCGCCCGACACGGTCGCCGAGATGGCCCGCGACGATGCCGCCGAATGGCCGGGCGATGAAACCGACCGCGAACGTACCGAACGCCAGCAGCGTCCCGGTCAATTGATCTCCACCGGGGAAATACAGCTTGCCAAAAACAAGTGCCGAGGTGATCCCGTAAAGAAAGAAGTCAAACCACTCAATGGCACTTCCAATAAAACTGGCGGTCGCAATCGTCAGCATCTTCGGTAACGAATGCCCTGCCGCAGTCGAGTGCTTGGTATCCAAACCTGTCTCCTAATGCATAGGTATGCAAAGTTTTGTGAACTTATCTACAGCCCATATCGTGGGGATGTCGATCACGCGTAAGGCGGATCGGGCAGCTGCTTGCCACCGCGGATGATGAACTTGGGAACGAATTCAAGCAGGCCGGTCTCGATGCGGTCTTCTGAAATGCCCGCGAAGTCGCTGAAAATGGCGCTCACTTTTTTGACGAGAGTGAGCTTCGCTTCGTCGGATCGACCGGCGCGAATGTTACACATGATGAGCGTGTCGCCGCCCGGTTCTCCACCTATGTAGCTGCTTTCGGACGCCAGGTCATTAAAGATTACGCTGATGATTTCGAGCGGGGATTTGATGGTCTCGTTGACGGTGATGGTGATCGCCTTCGCGATCTTCCGCTTGACATCGACATCCAGTCCTGCGCGAGTGTTGCAAACGATGATGGGCATTTCCGAGAGCTCCTGGAGAGGCGAGTCAGGTTATGGGTTGTGTCCGGACTGAATACGTATGCAGCTTACGAAAAACTGCATAGACCGGACAGCATCGCGCTAATTTTCGGTTGCATATACATCTATATGGACGTAAGTTGACAGTGCGACGCGGGTGGCCCCAACAAGGCGCAATGTCTCGTCTGCTACCACTTCTGATGCGCTCACCCTTGACTTCAACGGCTAGATTCAATCGGGGAGAGATGCATCTACAACTGATGTATATGCATCAGTCTAGTGAAGATGGGCAGATTTGAAACCTGGTGAGAACCCTACGGACCCTCGATGCCCTTGTCATAAAGTCTGAATGGGCGCGGAGTCCGATTTTAGATCTAACTTCAAACCGGTCACCGGTTCTACACGTCGCTGTCGAGAGGTGATACGATAGTTGCATATACACTGCGCGTCTATCCGGAGGACCGTCGATGTTCACTGAATGCTATTGCACCCAGTTCAGGCGCTCGGCGAACGCCCTGACGAGCATTTACGACGACGCTTTGCGCCCGGTGGGTCTGAAGATCACGCAGCTCACTCTGTTGCGTGGTCTCGACCGCCTCGGCTCGGCAACCTACAACGAGATTGCGACTGAGTTGTCGCTCGACAAGACGACAATCTCGCGCAACATCAAGTTGCTAATCGATGCGGGATGGGTTGAGGTATCGAGCGATGAGGATGCGCGCTATAAGCTGGCGAAGCTTAGCCCCGCCGGTGCCCGTGTATTGAAAAAGGCTGAGCCGCACTGGCGCGCGGCGCAGACCCAAGTCGAGAAGGAACTCAAGAAATATTTGAAGGGACCTGCCAAGGACGTGCTTCTGGAAGCACTGGAGACACTGCAGCAGTTTGGCGGCGAATGATAGGCAGCCGTCGCCGGGAGAAGCGGAGCACGAATTGCTCCGCTTTTTTTCTTTTGCCTGGGCGTTATGCCTTCCCGGTGAGGTTGTAACACGGAGCAGGCTTGGCGTTTGCAAATTTAGGCGTCGTCGTGCGCCGATCTTGCCTTCGCGACCTGCATGCGCAGCTCGGGTGTTCGTCCCCTTCGAATGTCACACATCATCACGGCGGCGGAAACGGGTTCTCCGTCCACGATTCTCCAGACGCCGCCATTGCCCACTTCTCGAATGGCGATGCTGATGCGTCGTATGTCTATCTTCATCATGTCGGCATACGTCGACGCCATTTTCTGCGCAAGCGCTTTCTTGGCCTCTACCGGATACGTGCCGGTCACGTCCAACTGCAGATACGGCATGCGGAGATCCTGAAGCAAAGCGGACGGTGGCCGTAGCGCTCACGACGCCCGCTGTCTTCACACGTTCACTTTAGATAGTTGATCTGGCTACGCCAGCAAAGAGACTCTCAGCGACTGCCTTGAATTTGTTGCACCGCGCTACGTAGATCGTCAGAAAGCTGGACCGGCCGGCGAGTGATACGGTCGACGTAGGCGTGAACGAAGGTGCCATGCGCGAACGATTGATTACTGTCGTTTCTGAACAGGCTGATCTCATAGGTTACGCTGGTTGTACCCACTCTGCTTACGGACAGTCCACAGGTGACGAGGTCTGGAAAGACGACCTCGTCAAAGTACTCGCAGCTCGTGTGCACGACCAAACCGACAGCCTCACCGCGAACCGGGTCCAGGAGGCCTCGTTCGACGAGCCATCCATTGACTGCGGTGTCAAACCACGTGTAGTGAACAGCGTTATTCACATGCCCGTAGATGTCGATGTCTTTCCACTGGGTATTAACCTGGCAGAACCAGTGAAAGTCGGTTCGCGGCCGCGGCTTGGTCCGTGTCATGAGCGTTTCCTTATCGGCAATCAGGCGGGGACGGCGGTACCGTAAGGCACATCGCGGTTGCCGAAGCGACGCACGCGGATGTTGGCTTGCTCGCCGTGGGCGATCATGCCCTCGATGGCGCAGAGCCGAGAGCAGTACGAACCAATCAAAGCGCTCGCTTCATCCGTCAGGACCTTCTGATACGTGCAGGTCTTGATGAACTTGCCGACCCAGAGGCCGCCCGTGTAGCGCGCGGCCTTGCCGGTCGGCAGCGTGTGGTTCGTACCGATGACCTTGTCGCCGTAGGCGACGTTGGTGCGCGCACCAAGGAAAAGCGCACCGTAGTTCTTCATCCTCTTCAGGAAGTAGTCCGGGTCGCGCGTCATCACCTGGACGTGCTCGGACGCGATGCGATCGGCTTCCGACACCATCTCCTCGAGCGTGTCCACCACGATCACTTCACCATAGTCGCGCCACGAAACGCCCGCCGTGTTCGCCGTAGGCAGGATCTTCAGCAGGCGCTCAACTTCAGCGATGGTGTCCTTGGCCAACTGCAGCGAGTTGGTGAGAAGAACAGCGGGGGTATTGAAGCCATGCTCTGCCTGACCCATAAGGTCCGTCGCGCAAATTTCCGCATCGACGCTGTCGTCGGCGATGATCAGCGTTTCCGACGGTCCTGCGATGAGGTCGATGCCGATGCGACCGAACAGTTGACGCTTCGCTTCCGCGACGAATGCGTTGCCCGGTCCGACCACCATTGCAACCGGATCGATCGTCTGCGTGCCGAGCGCCATCGCAGCGATGGCCTGAACACCACCGAACGTGTAAATCTCATCAGCACCGCCGAGATGCATGGCGGCGACCACAGCCGGGTTGGGTTTGCCACCGACCGGCGGCGATGCGGTGATGATGCGCGGAACGCCTGCAACCTTGGCCGTTACGACGCCCATGTGTGCCGAGGCAACCAGCGGAAACTTCCCGCCGGGAACGTAACACGCTACGCTCTCGACCGGCATGTTCTTGTGACCAAGGACGACGCCCGGCAGCGTTTCCACCTCGATGTCGCGAAGCGAGTCGCGTTGCGCCTGAGCGAAGTTGCGCACCTGCGCTTGTGCGAACTTGATGTCTTCGAGCTGACGCTGAGACAGCGAGCGAACACAGCTTGCAATCTCGTCTTCCGACAGTCGGAAGCTTTCAGGCGACCAGTTGTCGAATTTCGCCGAGAGTTCAGCGACCGCTGCGTCGCCGCGCGATGCTACGTCGGCGAGGATGCCCGTGACCACGTCGCGAACCTTCGCGGCGTCTTGCGAGGACTCTTCGGCGCTACGACCGTGCTTCAAGAATTGGATTGCCATTTGCATTTCCTTTTTGCAGGGGGGTGATCGGTAGCAGCGTGCTGTCTGAAGTTGGGTAGCCTGCTGCGTTGATGCAAATGTAGCGCAAATTTTTCTGCAAAATTTGCGCAAATGCTCCATACTTACCCTAGCGGCCAGCATCCTTAGCGTGAAGTAACCTGTCTGCACCACCCCGCCAATGCAAATTTATGCAAACTAACGCGCGTTCGATTGTTCGCTCAAAGTCTTCAAAAGTCCGGCTTGAAGATGTTGCCGAGCGCCTTGGCATCTCGGTGTCCACTGTGTCTCGTTCCTTGACGGGGCACCCAGCCATCAGTAGCGACACCCGTAGCGCCGTGCAAGCGGTCGCTGCCGAAATGGGATACAGGATTCCGTCCCAAGGTCGACCCACGCGTAAGTCGGCAACGAAGCTGATCGGCGTGGTTGTCGGAGCGTTGCATAACCGGTTTATGACGTTGTTGCTGACGCATCTACATGACGCTCTGCAGGAATTCGATTACCAGATCACCCTGATGATCGACTCGATGAACGATTCAGGAAATTTGCTCGCGTTTCGGCCTTTGATCGATGGCTATCTCGATGGAATGATCTTCGCGACCGCGACACTGGATTCACCTGTCGTGGCGGAGATGCAAAGGCGAGGCATTCCCTTGGTACTCGTCGTTCGGTCCGTCGACAATGTGAGGGTTGACACGGTAGAGATTGACAATGTTCACGCTGGTGCGATCGCGGCCGAACATCTCTACCAACTCGGTCATCGCCGAATCGGGCTTGTAATGGGTCCGCAGAACACTTCGACAAGCAGAGACCGCGTCAAAGGGGCCATGCAGTGGTTAGAAGGAGCGGGCATACCGCCGACTTCGTTACCGTTGATTTTTTGTGATTACACCAGCGAAGCGGGGTATTCCAGCGCCATTGCGATGCTAAGCGAGGAGAACCGCGTCACTGGCATCGTTGCGGGCAATGACACCATCGCGCTCGGTGTGCTTGAAGCAGCAAAACGGCAGGGCATCGCAGTGCCGGGGCGGCTATCGATTATCGGCTTTGACGACATGCCGCTGGCAGGCTCGCCACTGGTCGGCCTGACATCAATCCGACAGCCTGTCGAAGCGATGGCACGAACTGCCGCGCGCCGGCTTGTGGAGCGCATCAGAGCGGGTGGAATGGGACCGCCGGTCCACGATGTTTTGCCCATTCAACTGGTGCGGCGCGATACCACGGGACCGTGTCAATAAGTGACGCGACTCGATGACGAAGTCCTTCGAATTGCCCGGGAGTGGGCCGTCGCGCGGTGTGCCGACCATACTTATCGTTTGCGTCCGGACCGGCAACGAGGTAGACGAATCTCTCGCGAAACCCGAATGGCGCATTACGGATGCGGATTCAACCAATGGATGCAATAGTTTGCTGGGAGCGCTCGAGCGAACGTCGCTTCATGGCCGACTACAGCCTGTCCGCAAGCGTCCTCCCTGGAAATCCGCGAAGAACCATAAAGTAGCTGCCAGGAAGTTTCGCCTCGGTACGGTAGCGGGACAGAAAGCCGTTTGAACGCTCAGCGATTCGTCGGCACCGCCACCAGTCCGTCCCTCGAGCAGCGCCTTGTGAGACGCGTCCGGGTCCTGCATCTGCGGCGCGTGCCCGAATCCCGCGAACTCGACGAGCGTCGCATGAGGAATCGCCTTCGCGGCCGCGCGGCCCAGCACCGGGTAATGGCCGAGCTTCGCGCGCACCTCGGGCGGCGCCGCATCCTTGCCGATCGCGGTGGTGTCCTTCTGACCGATGGCCATGCTGGTGAATTCCTTCTGGACGACGATTCGCACGACGGCGAAGCGAGCAATTGCGACTCATGTGGCGGTCCGGTCACGCTCGCAAGGGATGGCGGTGTGCGGCCGTCCCTCGAGCAGGAAGTAGAGCGCGGCAGCTCGCCCCGTCGGGTCGGCAAGTTACGATCCGCATACGTTTTCGGCCAGGCGCCCGCGCACGAGAGGAAGGGCAGCTTCATCACCGGTTGTAATCAGGTTTGCTCCCGCGAGCTTTTCGTTACACACCGCTTTAGCCAGGCTCCGACCTCGATTCTGCATGAGCCATCGGATCGGCCACACCCGCGCCGTATGATCCGCGGACGCGGTCACCACCCGCTGGCCGTCCGGGCTGAAGGCGGCGGAGCTCACCGGTCCCTGGTGCCCGGTCAGCTGCGCGATCACCAGACCCGTCGCCGTGTCCCACACCCGCGCAGTCTGGTCCACAGACGCGGTCACTACCCGCTGGCCGTCCGGGCTGAAGGCGGCGGAAAAGACTGCGCCCTGATGCCCGCTGAGCTGAGCGATCTGTTTGCCCGTGGCCGCGTCCCACACCCGCGCGGTCCTATCCGCGGACGCGGTCACCACCCGCCGGTCGTCCGGGCTGAACGCGGCGAAAAAAACCGCCCCTTGATGCCCGATGAGCTGGGCGATCTGTTTGCCCGTGGCCGCGTCCCACACCCGCGCGGTCTGATCCTCAGAGGTGGTCACCACCCACTGGCCGTCCGGGCTGAAGGCGGCCGAATCAACCAGCCCCTGATGTCCGCTGAGCAGCAACACCTGTTCGCCCGTGGCCGCGTCCCACACCCGCGCGGTCTCATCCCAGGACGCGGTCACCACCCGCTGGCCGTCCGGGCTGAAAGCGACGGAATCAACCGGTCCCTGATGCCCGCTGAGCAGCAACACCTGTATGCCCGCGGCCGCGTCCCACACCCGCGCGGTTCCGTCGGCGGACGCGGTCACGACCCGCCGGCTGTCCGGGCTGAAGGCGGCGGAAAAAACTTCCCCCTGATGCCCGCTGATCTGCGCAATCTGTTTGCCCGTGGCCACGTCCCACACCCGCGCGGTGCCATCACGGGACGCAGTCACCACCCGCTGGCCGTCCGGGCTGAAGGCGGCGGAATAAACCCACCCCTTATGCCCGCTGAGCAGCAAGATGCCCATCGCCGCGTCCCACGCGCGTGCGGTCCTATCACGGGACACAGTCACAAGCCGCTGACCGTCCAGGCTAAAGGCGGCGGCGTTCACCGGCCCCTGGTGTCCGGTGAGCTGCGCGATCTCCTGGCCGGTCGTCGCATCCCACACCCGCGCGGTCTTGTCATCGGACGCGGTCACCACGCGCCGGCCGTCCGGACTGAAGACGGCGGTGCTCACCGGTCCCTGATGCCCCGTGAGCTGCGCGATGACCTGGCCGGTCGCCGCATCCCACACCCGCACGGTCTTGTCATCGGACGCGGTCACCACGCGCTGGCCGTCCGGGCTGAAGGCGGCGGAGAAAACCGGTCCCCGATGCCCCGCGAGTCGCGCGATGACCTGGCCGGTCGCCGCATCCCACACTCGCGCAGTCTTGTCATCGGACGCGGTGAGCACGCGCTGGCCATCCGGGCTGAAGGCGGCGGAGCTCACCAGTTCGTGATGCCCGGTGAGCTGCGCGATCAGCTGGCCGGTCGCTGAATCCCACACCCGCGCGGTCCTGTCCGCGGACGCGGTCACCACGCGCCGGCCGTCCGGGCTGAAGGCGGCGGAGAAAACCGGTCCCCGATGCCCCGTGAGTCGCGCGATGACCTGGCCCGTCGCCGCGTCCCACACCCGCGCGGTCCTGTCCGCGGACGCGGTCGCCACGCGCCGGCCGTCCGGGCTGAAGGCGGCGGAATAAACCCAATCCTGATGCCCGCTCAGCTGCACGATCTGTTTGCCCGAGGGCACGTCCCACACCCGCGCGGTCCTGTCCGCGGACGCGGTCACCACGCGTCGGCCGTCCGGGCTGAAGGCGGCGGAATAAACCAGATCCTGATGCCCGCTGAACTGCACGATCTGTTTGCCCGTAGGCACGTCCCACACCCGCGCGGTCCTATCCCAGGACGCGGTCACCACCCGCTTACCGTCCGGGCTAAAGACGGCGGAATCAACCGCATCCTGATGCCCGCTGAGCAACGCAATTTGCATTGATGCTTGCGCGCCACGCATAAGCTCCGGCTCTGCGGCTACCGATCCTGGCGAGAGCCAACTCTTCCCCATCGCCAGTATCGCGAAGCGCATTGCGCGGTCATAGATTCCCGCGTCGTTCGCCGTCGTCGCGGCCGATGCCAACACAACGGAAGTCTGGCGTGCGGCCGCCCGAGTCCGGTGAATGATCCACCCCCCTGCCACTATCACAATGAACAGGATTAAGCCCATCAGTACCTGGATGCGTCGCTGCGCGCCCCGTGCGTGTCTGCTCGTCCCTGGCATGGGCTTGCCCCTCAACGATTTGTTGCAACTACAAGTTCTGCGCGGTCGCGGCCAACAGGAATTCGCCGTACCTAACACTGAGTTCGGTGCGAATCTTGACTCCGCCGCACACCAAGGCATGCGATGACGCAGGCATCGCCGCGATGGTGCCGAAATCGCTGACATCTGGCGCGAGGGCCGAAGGGTGGTTCGGCCGGACTGACTTCGCCTATATCGCTAACGATGACCAGTATCGCTGTCCGGCGGGCAGCGGGCGATTTACCGGTTTAGTTCGGTTGAGCGCCACAATCCGATGACCCTGCGCACCTCGTGGAGCAGGGCCTGCCCGAATTGCCCGATCAAAAGCCAATCACCATCTGATTACAGGCGTATCCGGCGATGGGAGCACGAATCGGTGCTTGAGGCAATGCAGTCAATGCTGGATTGCCAACTCAATGCAATGACGATACGACGCCGTACAGTCGGGCACGTGTTCGGCACGCTCAAGCACTGGATGGGTTCGACCCACTTCCAGACGCACAGGCTGGGTCACGTCGCGACCGAAATGAGTTTGCATGTCCTGGCATACAACCTCAAGCGCGTCATCACGATTCTCGGGTTCGTCAAGGCGATGCGGGCAATCAAGTTGGACGGCGCGTGAACTCGCGTGCCGACCTTGCTCCCCGGCATCACACAATCCGGTCAGCCGCCCGCGTCGAGGTGCAACGCAACTGCCCTTCCAACGGTGCTTTTCCGGTCGTCAGTTCTGCACGTCTTTACACGTGCCTCGGCCGGTGAGCGACGCCTGCGAGCGTCTCCGATCGACCCGCTCCTGCCGTTCATCTGCGTTCAGCGGATGTCTGATTGGCTGCCACGAACCGGACACTCGTTTGCACCCTCTAAAACATTCATCGACCGTTTGCTAACGTTGGCTAGAAGGTTCGAACTTTTACGAGCTCCAATAATGAAAACAGCCCGCATTGCCGCGAACGACACAAGGTGCTTGAGCGTCGTTTATGGCGCAGGTGACGTTCGACCTTTTACGGGAGATGCAGCGACATAGTCTGGAACCACTTTCAGCCGAGCAATGTTATTACGGTCAAGACTGCCACCGTAGAACACGAGGACTTCACCGTCGTTTCGCCCATTTGCCAGTCCGAATGTGTCGCATTGGTTGATGCTTGGAGATGGTTTGATGCGCTCAATTGCACCAATCGATCCCGTGGCGGTGATGTGCACAATTGAGTTGAAGCCGGACTGATCGCAGCCCGCCACGAAATATCCTCCCGATCGCGCCTGCAGCACGGCTGAGACCCGGTCTGCGAGGGCAGGTAGCTTGATTTCCTGTGTGCTAATCGTCTGAAGTCGCTCGTCAAAACGAGTGATGCGGATGCCGGTGGCTTTGACGTTATCGAAAATCGCAGACATCATATGAAGCAAATCAGCACCAGCCAGTCTGCCCGAGTCGAGTTTGTAGCGCAGGTGCTCGACAAGAGAAAAGCCGCTACCTTGAGCAAATAGATAAGCCGAGTACGCATTCGATGTTCTTGAGGAATGAAGTACATGGCCATCTGAGGAAAGCTGAACAACGAGGGTGCCGCGAGCGCTCGTGTGGTCCCAATATCGGGCGGGAAGAACGACTCCTTCGGACGTTTTAGTCGCACCATCGATCTCGATGACCGTAACCGCAACCGTTATCTGGCCTTTCGCCGAAATCTGCAGGCCTGTGCAAGACGGATCGCGAAGGTCGGGAGATTCGAGCGCAGGCACATCCTCGCCAATAAGCGCACGATCCCATTGCATGTGACCCGCCGGGTCGAACTTCGTCAGCCACGGAACAAATACCGCATCGGACTTGGACTTGTCACTCGCTGCACGGTATGTCTGACGGGAAAAGCCCAAGACAATCGGGCCATCCGGCGCTTCGCGAACGCAGTAGGCGAATCGCTGATGACCTTCAAAGAGGCGACGTTGCCAAAGCATCTGGCCAGACTTGTCGAGTCGTGCAAGATTGTCGTAGCTTGCAGCTTCAGTGACCATCAACCGGCCCAAACCGGACGAGGCCTGATTTTCCGCCGCCCTGGTATCCATCGAACGCCCGTGACCGACGACCCAGAAGCCCCCGTCGCGTGCATCGGCAACCGCCGTCGCGCCGATGCCAGGCCACTGTTGCGGCAAGGTGCTCACCCAGGCGAATGTGGCGTCGTCCGACACATGAGCAGCCCAACTACTGTAGAAGCCTTGACGCCCTGCGAGCACCAACCCGCCCTTGGCTGAGGGTCCGGCGTAGCTAATTTCTGGCAGCCCGGGGGTCGCTTCCTTGCGTTCGGGCAGGGGAGAATCGCTCAATACCACAAAATGGTCCGCGAACGAAGAAACAGAACATGTTGCTGCGAATAGGCCTACAAAAATCGCTTTTAAGACCCGGTCAACACCTCTAGCGCAGCGTTTGGAAGGCGCTCTCATAGGTTGCCCCTCGCGTAGGGTTATTGGTGGCATCGGCGCGTCGGGAACTCAAGGCAAAATCAATCCTTGTGCGGTTAATCGGTTTAACGGTAGCGTCGTAAGCTTCTGATAGGAGAGTAAACCCGACGTCAACGCAGCGAGTGTCCTGGCACGCGCGCCAACGCGATTGGTGGGGAACGCGACCTTGCGAATGTTTGATGTAGCGAAGTCTGCCTGCTAGCCCCCGTGGTGATTGGAGGCCGGTCCACTCTCACAACCGGCCGCCTGCGAGCCAATTCTCGATGACCGGATATGGCCGAACCCGGAAGCCCAATCGTCACCTCCCGGCTCGACACCAGGCGCTTCATACGGCCAGATCGCTTACCGTGTCGGCGGGATATGAAGCAGCGTGGGCTGCGTAAGTACCTCTGGCTTGAGGATCTCGTCGAGTTGTTGCCTGGACAACAGCCCCCGCTCGAGCACGATGTCGTAGACTCGCCCGCCCGAGGCATGTGCCGCCATCGCGACGGATGTCGCGTTGGCGTAGCCGATGTACGGATTGAGCGCCGTCACGATGCCGATCGAATTCTCGACCGACGCGCGCAAGCGAGCCTCGTTGGCTGTGATTCCTTTGACACACCGCTCGGCGAGTGTCAGGCAGCCGTTGCGCAGGTGGGTCACACTCTTGAACAGGCTGTGCGCGATAATCGGCTCGAAAGCATTCAACTGGAGCTGACCGGCCTCGGCCGCGAAACTCACGGTGACATCGTTGCCGATGACCTCGAATGCAATCTGGTTCATTACCTCAGGTATAACCGGGTTGACCTTTCCCGGCATGATGCTCGAGCCAGCCTGCATGGGCGGGAGGTTGATCTCCCCAAGACCCGCGCGTGGACCGCTGGAGAGCAGACGCAAGTCGTTGCAGGTTTTCGAGAGCTTCACTGCCACGCGCTTGAGCACGCCGGACAACTGAACGAAAGCGCCACAGTCCTGCGTCGCTTCTACGAGGTTAGGTGCCGTGATAAGTGGAATACCCGTAATTTCCTTCAGATGCTTCAGGATGAGCGGTGCATAGTCGGGGTGCGCGGTAATGCCCGTTCCGATCGCCGTCGCGCCCATGTTGATTTCGCAGATCAGCAGCGCCGCCTCTCGAAGCCGTTCCTCGTCCTCTCCGAGCATCACGGCGTAGGTGCTGAACTCCTGACCGAGCGTCATCGGCACCGCATCCTGCAATTGCGTACGCCCCATTTTCAGAACGTCCTTGAACTCCAGCGCCTTTGCTTCAAAAGCGTGTCGCAAAACCTCCATTGCCTCGATGAGACCCTGGATGCCGAACCAGGTCGCGACTTTCAGGGCCGATGGGTACACATCGTTGGTGCTCTGGCCGATGTTGACCTGCTCGTTCGGATGCAGATATTGGTATTCGCCCTTCTTCTTCCCTAACAGTTCGAGCGCGCGGTTGGCGATGACCTCGTTGGCGTTCATGTTGGTCGAGGTCCCGGCGCCGCCCTGAATCACGTCAACCACAAACTGATCATGCAGCTTGCCTCCCAGCAATTCAGCGCAGGCACCGACGATCGCGTCACAACGCGCCTTGTCGAGTAGACCCAACTCATGATTCGCCTGTGCGGCGGCCTGTTTGATGCAAGCCAGTGCCTTGATCAACTCCGGGTATACGGAGATCGGCGAACCGGTAATTGGAAAATTTTCCAGCGCACGTAGCGTGTGAACTCCATAGTAGACGTCAGCGGGAACTTCACGATCGCCAAGCAGATCATGTTCGGTTCTAAAGAAAGTTTCGGCAGCCATGGACATGCTCCTCAAGCGGAAATGGAGTTGATCGGGATTGAAGACACCCTTGCACCTTAAGAAGGAAAAAATATGACGCGATCGTAGTGCCAATTTGTCATGATGCGCGTCAATCCACGCACAGGGCATGGCGGTTTCCGTGAAATCGCCATGCCAACCCCTCCTTCACGGTTTGCGCTGCCTGATCAGCGTCGGACCGTCGCTGATCAGAGCTCTCCGGCCCACAGTCAAAAGGTGCCAGAGAAGGCCTGCTGGACCTTGCCGGGGCTAGTCGTCCCGTTCGCGATGAGCAACTGGGTGAGCAACCGTGCCTTTTGCGGATTCAGATCGAGTGAAACGACGAAGCCGCGCTTGTCGTCTTCGACCTCCACGTTTCTGTTGACGAATCCAGACATCACACGCGTCGAGCGGACAACCACGATACCCTTTTTCGCCGCCCGGTCGAGGGCAGCCAGCGCCTCCCTGGACGCATCGCCATCGCCCTCGCCCGCCAGTACGATACCCTTCGCTCCGTCGGCAATAGCGTGGTCAATCTGGGCTCCGTCCATGTTGCTGTGGGCATAGACGATTTCCACACGCGGCAGGTGACCGTTCGCCGGCAAACTAAGGGGATCGCGTGTCGAGGCAAGCGCAGGCGCGACAAAACGAATGCTCGCCGGGTCGACATAGCCAATTACACCCGCGTTCGGCGAAGCAAAAGTCTGCACGGCAGTCGTGTTGGTCTTGGTAATCCAGCGCGGCGCGTGAATCTGGTCATTCATGACCACCATCACACCTCTACCTCGGGATTTCGGACTCGCTGCCACTTCCACCGCTTCGTAAAGATTGTTGGGCCCATCCGCACTCGTCGATCCGCCCGGCCGCATTGACCCTACAAGTACCACCGGCTTGTCCGGGCGCACAACGTTTTGCAGGAAGAATGCCGTTTCTTCCATCGTATCCGTGCCGTGGGTGATCACGATCCCATCTGCTTCGTTTCGATCGAAGGCCTCCTGGATTCGGCGCGCAAGCCGGAACCAGATCTCGTCGGTCATATCCTGCGACCCGACATTGGATATCTGCTCAGAGGTTATGCTCGCGAGTTTTTCAATGCCCGGAACCGCCCGAACCAGTTCCTGGCCTTTTACGTTTCCCGAGTTGTAGCCAATGGCTGAACGCGGGTCAGTTGTGCCGGCAATCGTGCCACCGGTTGCCAGGACAAGAATCCGGGGCGATCCGGCTGTCGGACTCGCCGCCTCGGTGGCTGTCGCGTTATCAGACGTCGTGTCTGCGGCCCAAACGCTCGTGCCATATAAGGAACTGGCGCATACGAGAAGCACAGCGGTTAGCGTTGTGCCAGACCTGCGCAGACAGGCGGCCTGTTGAAGGGTAGTCTTGGTGTTCATATCCAGTTTCCTATAAAGATTTAACAGCGCAAAGAAGGACGTCGCATGTCAACGTCACCAGGCAGTACTACTTACTACAGGCGTCCACGTCGTGCCCGATACGTTCGGCGGGTGTCAGCATCGATCCACAGGTGTCCAATGACTGCGGAACTTCGTTACCCCGCGCTCGCTGGTATGCCGCGTTAGTCAGCGACTTTGACCGGGTTAGTCTGCCGATCGGGTAAGGGGCCGTTCCGCTGCCGCCGTCGCCAGGGCCACGCATTGCTGTGCAAGGACATCGGTTGGATCGACCAGGCTGACGCGTGCGCCAGTCGTGCCTACGAAACTCGCCTGCGGCAGTAAAAGCGGCAACTCGGTACATCCCAGTATGATGACTTCGACGTCTTCTTCAATGAGTCCGTCAATTGCAGCGGCGATATCGTCCAGGCATCGCCCGGTGGTGAATCCCGCTTTCACCCCTTCCTTGCCGTAGATCGCTTCCATCACGCGGGCCTGCAATTCCGCTTCAGGCACGATTTGCCGCAACCCCTCTGATTCGAGGGCTTTCTCGTAGACGCCGCTTGCGATCGTGCCCGAGGTTGCCAGCACGCCAACGGAGCGCAGCAGCGGAAACGTCTCCCTGAGATGGCGAACCGTAACTGTCAGCATATTGACGATCGGTATGCCCAGATACGGTTGAATGCGTTCAACAAATGCGTGAGCGGTGTTACACGGAATAGCGATGAGGTCCGCGTCGCCCGACTCGAGCTTCTTACAGGTCGCGTAAAGCGAAATAGTTGGGTCGGGCCCGTCACCTATCAGGTTTTCTGTGCGGTCGGGAATCTGGGGGTTCTGTTCAATCAGAAGCCTGATATGGTCCTGGTCCCGATTCGCCGGCGTGTTGCGCACGATCTTCTGCATGAAATCCACCGTAGCCGCGGGCCCAACTCCACCGACTACACCCACTTTGAAAAAGGATTCGGGCAAACCGTAATCGCCCGCTATCACGTACTGCGCATACGCGAGATTCGAATCGATCAGTGGCACTCGAAAAGGGCCCATTTCCTCAGCCACGAGCGCAATCTCGGTCAGGCCCGGCACAATGATATTTGCACCTTGCGCGATGAGGTCCTCGCACGCCTCGCGCAGAAGCGCAACGGGTCGGCCAGACAGGTTTCCACTCTTGACGCCGTTCTCGCCGTAGACGGCTTCGGTGATGAGATCGATGCCGTCACGTGGGCGGGGATGAATAACTTCAAACTCCGGCGCCGCGAAATACTTTTCAAATAGCCCTTTTCGACTGGTGTAGTCCGAGGTCAGCACGCCGATTCGCCGGGCAGCCGGAAATTTCCTTCGAACATGGCTGCGGACGGCTTCGACCATATCGACAATCTGCAAGGGCGAGTTCGCCTTGAGCTCATCGATAAACGTGTGGCTGAGAAAGCAGGGGAGTACGACGGTCGTCACGCCTCGCTTCTCGAAGCCGCTGATCATGTCGAAAATGTACAGTTTTCGCTGAGTCGTCGCCTCACTGCCTATAGCCGCGCTTCGGAAGGGATGCTGCTCAAAAATGACGTCGACGTGTTCTGCATCGCTCGACGCGGGCGTCGATTTGACCAGCTTGAAAAAGACGTCCGCGCTCGCCAGCGGACCCAGACCGCCCACCACGCCGAACTTTTTCCCGCTCAGCACCCTTGCGCTGTTCATTTCGTCTCGCCTCGCAATTGGCCCAAGGCAACGCTGTCCTCTTCGTCGATCCGCTTGACGACCCGCCTCGTCTCCCACTTCGCAATAACAGCCGTCGCGATACTGTTACCAATCACGTTCGTGGCGGTTCGCCCCATATCGAGAATCTGATCAATGGCGAGGATAAGCACCACGCCAGACGGGGGGAGGTGAAACATCGGGGCAACCGCAGCGACCACCACCACGGAACCTCTTGCGACGCCGGCCATGCCCTTGCTGCTCAACATAAGGACCAGCAACATCATGATTTGAGCGCTGAGCGGCATGTCGATGCCGAATGCTTGCGCGATAAAAATCGCGGCAAACGCCTGGTACATCATCGATCCGTCGAGATTGAACGCGTAGCCGAGCGGCAACGTAAAGCCGACGACCTTCTTGTCGATACCGAACTCTTCCAGCTTCTCGGTCAGACGCGGATAGGCGGCCTCACTGCTCGCGGTCGAAAAGGCGAGCATCGCAGGCTCCCGGACAGCTTTTAGCAACATCCAGATCGATTTACCCAGGAAGACATGACCGACGAGGATGAGGACAATCCACAGCAGCGCGAGACCGAGGTAGAAGCTGCCGACGAGCTTGCCATACGTGGTCAGCACATCCAGGCCGTGCACGGTAATCGCGGATGCAAGGGCGCCGAAAACACCAATGGGCGCGAGTCGCATCACATAGTCGGTCAGCTTCAGCATTGCAGGTACGAGCGCGTCTACGCAGGCGATCAGCGGTGCGACGCGCGGGTCCTTTCTGATGGCACTCAGTACGACGCCAAACAGGACAGAAAAGACGAGGATTTGCAGGATGTCGTTTCGAGCCATGGCATCGATGATGCTGGAAGGAAACGCATGCGTGACGAAGTCCTTGAAGTTCAGACCCGCGGTGTTGAGGCCGGTGGCAACATCGGAACTGGTCTGCGTCATATGCAAGCCGGCGCCGGGCTGCAGGGCATTCGCAAGGACGAGACCAAGCGCAAGCGAGAAAAGCGAGGCGCACACGAACCATCCCACCGACCTGAGCCCGATTCTGCGCACGTCGCTCGTCCCTTCCATTCCGGCGAGCCCGGACACCAGCGTGGCGAAGACTAGCGGCGCGATAATCATCTTCACAAGCCGCAAGAAGATATCGGTAATGATCGAGAAGTAGCCTGCGATTGCCTTCGCTTCTGCAGCATCGGCGACATTCCGATGGCACATGTAACCGACAATCACGCCGAGCGCCATGCCGACCAGAATATAGAAAGTAAGGCGGTTTTTCATTTCCATCAGTCCGAGAAAGGCGCACAAAGGTCTGACGTGACCCCCGTACGCTGGCAGGAGGCAAAAACGCCGTTAGCGGGGCGGCGTTTCTGTGTATGGACGGATGATAGAGATGATCAAAAAAGACGCGATGCGGGTCTTGCATAGGGATATGCGAAACTCGCATAAGGCGGGATAACCCCTAATCGACGGACTGCGATGCGGCGCGAAGGTGGCGCCAAAGCGTGTCCAAAAACTCATTGCGATTTGAGGCATCCCGGTAGACGCGAAGTTCGACTTCAAGAGTCCATGCCTCCCGGCCCGCTGGAACCAGAACACCCGCGTCGAGCTCGGCGACGATCGAGCTTTTGGGAAGCCATGCGACTCCTTCGCCTTCCAGCACCAGTTTCTTGAGAACCTCGGCCATGTCGGACTCGTAATGAGGCCGCAAAGCTGGCGTCGTGTCGACCCGACTCAAAAGGAGTGCGAGGCAGCGGCCGAAATAGCTGGTTTCTGTATACGAAATCAACGGCAATGGACGGGCCGCCGTTCCCGGCAACCGGAATATGGGCGCACCACGTGGGTTTGGCCGGCAGACAGGTATCAGTACATCGACGCCCACGGTGAGATGCTCGTACCTGATCGGATCGAGATGGAGGGGGAGTTCCGGGTGATGATATGCAAACATCAGTTCGCAGTTGCCGTTCACGAGCATCAGGATGGAGTCGTGGACATTGGTGGGTATCACCCGGGCACGTACCTCCCCGAAACGGCCAGTGAGCGCTTTCAGCCAGCCGGGCAGGAAACTTAGCGCGATCGTATGACCCGCTGCAATCTGCAAGCCTTTGCCCGCCATGCGTTGGTCAATACGAATGATGGCTCGCGTATCAAATAGCTTTCCCAGTATGTCTACCGCTGCCTCCCGAAACAGTTGTCCGGCAGGCGTCAGAGTTGGAGGGAAGCTGCTGCGATCAATGAGGTCCGCGCCAACCCACTGCTCAAGTGACTGAATGCGCCTGCTGAACCCCGACTGGGTGACATTCCGGAACTCCGCCGCCCGCGAGAAACTCTGATACTGCGAGAGAGCGATGAAGTCCTCAATCCACTTGATTTCCATGTCGGATCCATATGACGTGCAGCGATGGAGCGTGCCTCGAAGTGAGTGTGTGATTCTACGCTGGCCGATGTCTCGGACACGTCATGAAACGCGTCCGATTTCAATTCGATCCGCGCCGTCATGTATGTTCAGCGGCAACGCCGAGCGCGTAAGCGCCCTGCATCCCGGCGACTTCTCGATCGAGCCTGCAAGCGTGGCGGAGGGCTGGTAATTGTCAGGCCGCGCGAGGATCCGCTTGCCGTGTTCCCTATCACCAGGCAACAGTTCTACAGTCACTTGAAGCATGCCTGACCTCCATACAAAAATTCGCTTTAGAGACGCATATATCATTCGTGGCAGCAGTAGGCGAAAATTTCCAGGCTCGTTTTACTTAATCGTGTGCGGACCGCTGCTGTCGTCAGGTGCGATTTAGTGTCCAGCTTTTTGCCTATGCGACGGAGCATGGAAAAACCGGGCGCAGCAGCGCCCGATTGCCACTACAGCGACGGCACAACCCCGTCTTTTTCTACCAGAACCACGTGCGCCTCAAAGACACCATGCTGAGCCGGGGTCACGACCACAATCACCTTCTTGCCCGATGTGAGGTCGGCTCGCGTCGCCTGAGCAAAGGTCACGACCGGCACGTTTTCCGGCACCGTCACGGTATTACTGCCTCCCTTATAGGAGAGTTTGAGCTCGCGACCGCTGGCAGCTGTAACAAGACTGTCCACGTTGGCATTCGTCATCGTGCTGTTGGGGCCAAAATCATAGGCAAAATGTCCTTCCTGTGTGCCACGCGCTGCTTCCGGAAAGAGCAGCACTGACGTAGCAGTCAGCTTTCCGTCCGGACCCGAAATTGCCGGCGTCCCAACATACGATCCCACTTTGACGTCGGAGAGCTTGACCACCTTGAGGGCCGTTACCGCGACGTCAGGCTTGACTTCAATCGAAACGGTGCCACCGCCGCGGCGATGCACTTTCAGGACGTCGCCGCGAAGCGACACAATTTCGCCGCGGATACGTTCGGGCTTGACGTCGGACGTCTGCGCGAACGAGACGCAGGCCAATGTAAGGGTGGCGAGAAAAGCGCACAGTTTCTTGTGCATTGACATATGGATTCTCCAGATAGGCTGGGTGTCTTGAAGACAGTCAATCTTGCTTAGGACCCACCGAACCAGTTGCCGGCGAGTGCGGCGTCGAACTGGACTTGCTAAACGACTCGCTGCGCGATTCGTCGCATGGAGCGAATTAACCGAATTCGCTTCGAATCTGTCGGCGGGTTTCTGAACAACGGGCGCGCGCTGCTACTTTGCCTGCCGCGCTGCCGAGATGATTGCGGCAGCGACCTCTTGAGGTTTCGACAGCATCGGTACGTGACTCGCCTCCACATTGACGACCGTAGCGCCGATCTGTTTCGCCATCTTCATCTGGAATGCGGGACCGACTATATGGTCTTTCGTCGTGAGGACATACCAGGACGGCTTGTCGTGCCATGCTGCGTGACCGATATTTTCGGTGAGACAGCCTGAAAACCACGGCTCTTGTGTCGCAGCGAGCAGACGCGCTTGCGCCCGCGAAACATCGGGCGCGAAATCTTCCGCGATCGCCTTATCGGACAGCGTCAGGAAACCCGCAGCGTCCTTATGAATTTCGGCTGCCCATGACGGTGCCGGCAGGTCTTTTTGAATGTCGTTAGCCGATTGTCCGTTGTCGGGAGCAAATGCTGCGACATATACGAGTGCCTTGACCTTGTCGTCGTTGCCCGCCTGCGTGATGACAGAGCCCGCCCACGAATGGCCGACCAGCACCACTGGACCATTTTGCCGCCCGATCGCGCGGGTTGTGGCCGAAACGTCGTCGCCGAGAGACGTCAGGGGGTTTTGCACAGCCGTCACATGCAGGCCCTTTGCTTCGAGGAGAGGAATCACCTTGTCCCAGCTCGATCCGTCCGAGAAGGCGCCATGTACCAGAACGACGTTCTTGCCTGCGAGGTCCGGGTCGGACGCGGCCTGCGCAGTGGCGGTGGATAACAGACAACCGGCGACGGCCAGCGACAACGACCATTTCTTTATCAGCGTGTTCAAAGCAGTACCTCGTTAAAAAAGGCAGGAATGGAAGCGGCGATATCGCACACACGCGTCGTCAGTTTCCGCGCGGGCTAGATCTGCGCCGTGGATACGGTAAGGAGTCCAATTAATAATGTTGAAAGAGCGAACCTTGTGCTCGATCCGTATTGCGAGAAGCGCTTCAAATAGTGGAGCAGCAGGTCGCGAAGGGCAACGTGATTCGCTATAACCACTGCGCAAAACAGTTCATACACCACGTAACGAATGTCGGCGGAGTAAGCCGTGGCGCTATGCTTTAGTAGCTCGGGATAATTCAGCTACCGACCCGAAACGGAAGCTGCCCCCACCAGCGCCACTGCCCGTTCGCGCGCCGCCTGTCTCGCCGCGTGATCGACTTCGGGGCCAAAGAGCGTTTTCTCCACGACAATCGATTCGACGTCGGTGACGCCGACAAATCGCAGCCACGCTTCCATATAGGGCCGCTGAAAATCGAACGAATGGGCGGGCGTGCCCGACTGCATTGAATAGTCGAGGCCTCTCGCATAAATCACCACTGCTTTCTTGTCTTCCAGCAAGCCCCGGGACCCACGCTCATCGAATGAGAAGAGGATGTTTCGCTGCGACACGACGTCGATGAAATGCTTGAGCTTGTACGGAATGGAAAAATTCCACAGCGGCACGGAGAGCAGCAACGTATCCGCGTCGTGCAGCCGCTGCGCGAGGTGCCGGATGCCCGCCCACGCCTGCTGCTGGGCAACGCTTAGCGGCGTGCCGCTCAGGTCCGCGTATTTGGCATCGAGCGCGTCGCCGTCGAATTCCGGCAACTCGATCGCCCACAGGTCGAGCACGTCGATCGGATGATCCGGATGAGCGTCTCGCCAGGCCTCCAGATAGGCACGTGCAACGTCGAGCGACGCAGACCGCGTCTTGCGTGGCGACGATTCGATATGCAATAAGGTCGGCATGGGACTACTCCAGGTAGGTTGACTGCCGCCATCAGAACATATTTCAATTCAAAATATAAACGAAGTATCATCGCCCTATTCAGTTGCATTCGCACTGTATTGGCAAGGACTATCCCATGTTCGATACCGTTCTGCTCCGCTCTTTCGTGGCCGTCGTCCAGGAAGGAGGCTTCACACACGCCGCGGCCCGTCTCAATCTGACGCAGTCCGCGGTTAGTGCGCATCTCCGGCGTCTGGAGAAGCAGACCGGCCGCGACCTCCTCGCGCGCACCACGCGCTCGGTCACGCTCACGGCGGACGGCGAACTGCTGCTGGGTTACGCGCGCGCCATCCTCGCGCTCAATCATGATGCGCAGGCGCAGCTGTTTCGCGGGCCCAGCGAGGGCGCGATCCGTCTCGGCCTCTCAGAAGACCTCGCCAACGTCAGGCTGATGAATGTCATGCAGGCATTCGCGGTACGCTACCCACGCATCGCGTTCAGTATCAGGGTCGGCATACCGGCCCAACTGCTGCAGGCGATGGACCAGGGCGAATTCGACGTGGTGATCGGCGGACGCTGCCAGGATGCCCGCCCAGGACGCGTGCTGTGGAGCGAGCCGCTCGTGTGGGCCGGCGCGACGTGGGCCTCGCCTGCGCCTGGCGTGCCGGTGCCGCTAGCGCTGCTTCCAGAACCTTGCCCGTATCGCGAGGCCGCGCTGGCCGCGCTCGCTCGCGCCGGCCGCGATTACCGGGTCGTGCTGGTATGCCCCAGCGGCGCAGGCCTGTGTGCCGCCGCGCAGGCCGGCTTTGCGGTGACGCCGATCGCGCATACACAGCTCGCGCACGGCTTGCATGCGGTCGCGCCGGATGTCGGCCTGCCTGCGTTGCCCGATGTCGAGTTCACGATGTTCACAGCGCCGGGCGCATCGGCAGGCGTCGCCGACGAACTGGGCAACGCGATCGTGCTGGCATTCGCGCATAAAGGATGACGCCGGGTGAGCGCAAGGCGGGCTGCCAAAGATAAGGAATCAAGACCTCGCTCGACCCACGCTGGCCCATGAATTATCGAGCCGCGATCCGATTTGTTCCGCTCGCGCAAAATTGTTTGTCCATGGTGGGTGTTTGCCCGGAGCATCAATACGCCTAGATTGGGTACCTGGCGGAGCTGCCGGCCCGGTCGGCAAGAGAGCCGAATCCAATATTCGAGGTTTTCCATGGGCACGTCCCAAAAGGTCGTAGTCTTTACGGGTGCGTGAGGCGCCGTTCGTGACAGGCGAAATCCTGCACGTCGACGGCGGCCAGAGCGCCGGGCACTAAAGCATCACCGGGGCGCCGCTGGTTGCGCCCGTTATCTGATACATCGATAAGGAGCTGACAATGTCGATCGAAAACGTTCTCTACCGCGCTCATGCCGAGGCTACCGGAGGCCGGGAAGGCCGCGCCGTGGCGCCGGAAGGCGGACTGGACCTGAAGCTGACGAGGCCGAAGGGATTGGGTGGCAAGGGCGAGAAAGGCACCAACCCCGAAGAGCTTTTTGCTGCCGGTTACAGCGCGTGCTTTATCGGTGCAATGCAATTCGTTGCCGCGCGCGACAAAATCGCTATCCCGGCTGATGTGTCGGTCAACGGAACCGTGGGCATCGGCGCCATTCCCAATGGCTTCGGCGTCGAAGTCGAGTTGAAGATATCGCTGCCGGGCATGGGACGCGAAGCGGCTCAGGACCTCATCAACAAGGCCCATGTTGTGTGCCCTTATTCGAACGCAACGCGGAACAACATAGACGTGACACTTACGCTCGTCTAAGCTGAAATCCTGTTCGATCAGCTGCTGGTCGCCGTTGTGATTGGCGAGTCGCAGGACCGTTCCATTCACGCGTCGATCTCGCCGCACCGTTACGTGCGCTGTGTGCGTACAACGTTTCGGCCGGCAGGAACCTGCGGCCGCAAATTTGAACGGCCACTGTCGCCCGTATCGTGATGGTCACGCGGACAACACCCACTGAAGGCAAAGCATTCCGCTTGCTGGACATTACGGCCGCTTGTACGCAGTGATCGTCCCGCACGCACGCACATCGTTTCATAACAGGCCGCTTCCCATGACTATTACTCTGCACACCTGGAACACGCCCAACGGCCGCAAGATCAGCGTCGCGCTCGAAGAAATGGAATTGCCGTATACCGTCAAGACGGTGGACATCACGAAGGGCGAGCAACACAAGCCGGATTTCCTGCGCATTAGCCCGAACAACCGGATCCCGGCGATCGTCGATTCCGATGGACCCGGCGCTCAACCGATCAATGTCTTCGAATCGGGCGCGATCCTGCTTTATCTCGGCGAAAAGACAGGCAAGTTCTTGCCCGCAAGCTTGCGCGAGCGCGTGCCGGTACTTGAATGGCTGATGTGGCAAATGGGCGGCTTCGGTCCAATGCCTGGCCAGGTGCATCACTTTCGGATGATTGAGTCGGAGGCCGACCGGCGTTACGGACTCAAGCGCTACTCGGAGGAAACGCGCCGACTCTATGGCGTGCTGGACCGGCGGCTCGCCGAGGTTGAATTCGTCGCCGATAGCATATCCGTGGCGGATTTCGCGATTCTCGGCTGGGCGTGGCGACACGAGCGCCATCAGGTCTCGCTTGACGACTTCCCGAATGTCAAACGTTGGTACGAGGCCTTGTTCGCGCGTCCCGGTGTGCAGCGCGGTTTTGCAATCAAGCTGGACGAAGCGGGGTAAAAAAAGACGACCGCAAGCGGCCTCAATTCGCGCTATGCGCGTGCGAAGACCACAGCAGTCGATTGATGCACCTCTACAGTCAACCGCGCGCCATAAAAGGTACGGCTCGCCGCCGGGAAACGCGACACGAACCGCCTGTCACGTGCGAAAACCGTAACAGGCGTTCCTGCTGCATTCCATCACTTCCGCTCGATCACCACTTCAAGATATTCGCTCGGCAGCACCAGCGTGTCATCGCCCGAACGGTTTCGGCTCGCGATCAGCGTCATCAGGTCCTGATTGAACGCCGCCTGCTTCTCTGCGTCGAGCGCGGCAAATGCCTTGTTCATCGGACCGTACCAGGTCCGGAACACGTCGATCCAGTGCGCCGGCGAGCGATAGCGGAACACGAACGCGCGATCGGTCGTATGGATCTTCAGCGCTGTCGCGCCGAACAGTTCGCCCAGCTGCGCCGACGTGCCCCACAGTGCTGGTGACTTGACGCCCGGTGCAGGCGGAATGTACTTGCCGATCGTCTTGAACACCTGCCCGATGAAACTCTCGGGCGTCCAGTTCGCGAGGCCGATCTTCCCCCCGGGTTTGCAGACGCGCGCGAGTTCGCTCGCGGCTTTGGCCTGATCCGGCGTGAACATCACACCGAACGTCGACATCACCACATCGAACGATGCATCAGCGAACGGCAGGTTTTCCGCGTCCGCTTCCTGGAAGTGGATGGCGTGACCTTCGGCCAGCGCGCGCGCCTTGCCTGATTCGAGCAGGGACGGCACATAGTCGGTCGACGTAACGTCGCACCAGCGACGCGCCGCCGCCAGCGACGCATTGCCGTTGCCGGCCGCGACATCGAGCACGCGCGCGCCGGAACGCAGGTCGAGCGCCTCGCACAGGTTTTCGCCGACGATCTGCAACGTCGTGCCGACAACCTCATAGTTACCCGTCGACCACGCGATCTGCTGACGGGTTTTGACCGCGGCAAGATCGATCGCGGGCGAAGGGGTAGAAGCCGGGGGTGGTGATACTTCTGAGGGCATAGTTGAACTCCAGTTAAGGCACACACAACGCACACACAGGCCAACATGCGAAAGAACGAAACGCAGGACCGCGTTATTCCACGACGACAACGCCCGAGCCGCCCATTTCTTTCGGGAGGTCCTTCATCTTGGGCAAGCTGTCCTTCATCGGCAGCCTGGTTTCCTGGTAGTGAACGTGAACGCCGGCGGCGTATGGGAAGTCGGGAATGGATGCAGCGTAGACGTCGGTGAGTCCCATGCCGGGATGCTCGGTGAAAATGTGTCCGCCGCATGTTCTGCACCACTTGCGAAAGCTGTGCGGTGTTTTGTTGTAAGTGCCGATATTGTCAGCGCCGCGCGTGACGTGCACTGCTTCCGGTTTCCATAGCGTGAACGCGTTCACCGGGCCTGCTGACCAGCTTCGGCACGACTCACAGTGGCAATAACCCATTCCCTCGGGTTCACCGCTGACCGTGAATTGCACAGCGCCGCAAAAACAGCTGCCTGCGTAGGATGTTCCGTTGCTCATATAGCGTCTCCTTGGTGATATGTACACGCCCCGCCGGATTAAGGTCACGACCGCTGCTTTCGTCGCGTGGCGCGTTGTTGTGCGCCAGGGTGGATGCTAGTATCGGCGCGTTGGTCGCATCGATAAACGATCAGGCGTCCAGATTTCTTGAGCGGAACGCCGGAATTGACGAATTGCCGGACACTTTCATGGATGCCGTTTCTGACGTGCTTCGTGTTGTGCGCCTGAGCGGCGCGGTTTTTCTCAACGCGGAATTCTCTGCGCCGTGGAGCCTGATCGGCCGCACGGATACGGCGCTTTGCTCGTCGTATCTGCCCGTCTCCGAGCGCATCGTTTCATATCATCTGATCACAGAGGGCAACTGCTGGGCGCAGCTGCCGAACGCGCCCGAGTCGGCCATTCATCTCAGCGCGGGCGAACTGCTCGTCGTGCCACAAGGCGAAACACACGTAATGGGCAGCGCGCTCGATCTCGATCCGGTGCCCGCCGCCGCGCTGCTGGCGGGTCAGCTGGATGCGATCCCCGGCCAGGTGATGAAGCTGTCTCATGGCGGCGGCGGAGCGCGCACGCAGGTGGTCTGCGGCTTTCTCGCCTGCGACGACGTGCTGAGCAATCCGTTGCTGTCGTCGCTGCCGCGCATCTTCAAGATCGATATGCGCGGCGATCCGCACTGTGCGTGGCTCGAATCGTCAGTCAAATTCGCCGCGACCGAAGCGTCCGAGTTACGGGCTGGCAGCACGATCATCCTCGCGCGGCTCTCGGAACTGCTCTTTGTCGAAGCCGTGCGCCGCTGCATCGATGCGCTGCCGGAGAACCAGAAAGGCTGGCTTGCGGGCGTGCGCGATCGCTTCGTCGGGCGCGCGCTTTCGATGCTGCATGCGCAGCCCGCGTACGCATGGACTGTGGAGGAACTCGCGCGCAAGGTCGGTCTGTCGCGCTCGGCGCTGGCGCAACGATTCAGCGATCTGATGGGCCAGCCGCCGATGCAGTATCTCGCGCGCTGGCGCCTGCAGATCGCGGCGCAACAAATGCTGGCTGGCGGCACATCGCTGGCCGTGGTCGCGGAGCAGATCGGCTACGATTCGGAGGCGGCGTTCAACCGCGCATTCAGGCGCGAATTTGGCGTGCCGCCTGCGACCTGGCGAAAAAGCCATAAGGATCGGACTGTCGCGAACGTGGCAGAAGACGCTGCGTGAAATCCCCGCAGCGACCCACGCGCCATACGCCATTTCGAGCCCGGTGATAACATCGAACGCCTGCGTCTCCCGCGATGCAGCAACCTGCGTACGATGCACACGAGGACCCGATGCCGCCGACAGGTGACATGTCACAACACACAAAGACCGTAAGACCGCTGGTGATCGCAGCGGTGATGGCATCGATGGCGATGGTCGCAATCGAGGCCACCATTGTCTCAACCGTGATGCCGCAGATCGTCACCGAACTCGGCGGACTGCATCTGTATAGCTGGGTCTTCTCGTCGTTCCTGCTCGCGCAAACGGCGATGACCGTCGTGTTCGGCAAGCTCGCCGACCTGTACGGACGCAAGCCCGTCATGCTGATCGGCATTGCCATTTTTCTGGTGGGCTCGGTGCTCGCCGGCTTCGCCTGGTCGATGCCCGCGATGATCGCCTTCCGCCTGATTCAGGGTATCGGCGCCGGGGCCATGCAGCCGGTCGCGCTGACGATCGTCGGCGACCTTTATCCGGCGCGCGAGCGCGGCAAGATCCAGGGTTATCTCGCGAGTGTCTGGGCCATTTCGGCGGTGGTCGGCCCCATGCTCGGCGGTCTGATCATTCACGATCTGTCGTGGGCGTGGATTTTCTGGATCAACGTACCGATCGGCATCATTTCGGCAATCGGCTTTATCCGCTATCTGCACGAACACGAACGGCACGGACAGCCTTCGATCGATATCGCGGGCGCCGCGCTGTTCACGGTCGCCATCGCGGCGCTCATGATGGCGCTGACCGATTTCGGCACGTCGGACTATGAACGCGCTGCGCTGGAACTGGCAGTGTTTGTCGTGAGCGGGATGCTCTTCGTCGCACAGGAGCGGCGCGCCGCCGATCCGATGATTTCGTTTGCACTGTGGAGCCATCGGCCGATCGCCGCGTGCAACGCGGCCACCGTGCTGTCGGGCATGGCGTTGATGGGACTGACCACGTTTCTGCCGATGTACGTGCAGGGCGTGCTGCACCGCTCGCCGGTGATCGCCGGGCTCGCGTTGACAATGATGATGGTCGGCTGGCCGACCGGCGCCACCCTCGCCGCGCGCACGTTTCACCGGATCGGACTGCGCCGGACGCTCATCGCCGGCAGCGTGTTTCTGCCGCTTGGCGCCGTGTTCTTCGCGACGCTGACGCCCGACAGCACGCCGGTCTTCGCAGGCCTCGGTTCGCTGGTCATGGGCTTCGGGATGGGCGTCGTCAGCGTGAGCTGTCTGATGCTGATTCAGGAAATTGTGAAGCCATCGGAGCGCGGCAGCGCGACTGCGTCGAATCTCTTCTCGCGCAATCTGGGCAGCACGCTGGGCGCCGCGATGTTCGGCGCAGTGCTCAACTACGGGCTGAGCCACACGAAGGGCATGGCCGCGGTTACGTCCGACCAGTTGCGTCAACTGCTCGACTCAGCCGCCGACAACCTGCACGACAACGCCGTGCGACTGGCGCTGCACCAGTCGCTGCATCTCACGTTTGCGTCGATTCTCGTGATTTCGCTGGGCGTGGTGCTTTCGGTGATGATCGTGCCCGCGATCAAACTCAGGGCGGTCGGTGAAGCATCGACAGGCTGAAGCCGTTCCCGTTCCCGCCCGTCAGGAGGGCGGAAACGGTTGCTTCAGCAACGCGATCACGACGCCGCGCGCAGCGGCAATCGCCGCTGCCTCACTCTCGAAGATCGCGTTTTCCATGACCTGCTGCAGCGGCAGCACATCGACCGGCGCGTCGGCGGTGTCGTCCGTTGTGCTGATCGCAGCGAACGCAGCCCAGCCGCCGTTGTGAATGAACTGCCTCGCCGATAGCTCGAACTGATATCGTCCAAGCGTCTCTACTCGCATCGAATTTCTCCTGACAGAGCCGGCGGATGAAATGCCGGCACTTTATGCGCCCGCCGGCGCCTGCGCTTCCAGCTCAGCAAGACGTTTGCGCAGGTTGCGCTCTTCCTGAAAGCGACTGGTTTCGTCGCGAATGACCGCGACGATGCCGGTCAACGCCTTTTCCGGCGAATACAACAGCGCGACCGTAAACGCGATCGACAGCGCGCGGCCGTCCTTATGAACGGCCGGCACGCGCAGCACATCGTTGCCATAGCGCGTCTGTCCGGTGGACATGGTCTTGTGATAACCGTCCCAATGACGTCCACGCAGACGCTCGGGAATGATGACGTCGAGCGACTTGCCCAACGCTTCCTCTTCGGTGAAGCCGAACATGCGTTCAGCTGCGGGGTTCCACAGCGTGATGTTGCCGTCCCCGCCCGAGATAACGACCGCGTCGCCGATCGCCGTGACCAGTTGCTGATAATCGATGGCTGTTTGCATGGTTCGAGCGAATCTCCAGAAATAGCTGCCGTTTGTGATCCGGCTATTCATGTTGAAGTGAAAACAGCGCCCGCTCGGGGCGCTGTTTCAGCGACGCTCCACGACCTGATAACCGGAGACGTCAGATGCGACCCACCCGCGCGATCAGACCACTTTCGATTCGCGCAGATTGTCGATCTGGTTGCGGTTGTAGCCGAGGCTTGCCAGCACTTCTTCCGTATGTTCGCCCAGCAGCGGCGACGCGGTGATTTCCGGCTTCAGGTCCGAGAACTTGATCGGGCTGCCCACCGTCAGGTAAGTGCCGCGCTCCTTGTGCTCGACTTCGGCAATCGTGCCGCTCGCGCGCAGTGACGGATCGTTGGCGAGTTCCTTCATCGACAGAACCGGCGAGCACGGAATATCGAACTTGCGCAGGATGTCGACGGCTTCGTACTTGGTCTTGTCGGCGAGCCACTCCTCGATTGTCTTGAAGATCTCGAAGATGTGCGGCTGACGCGCTTCGGCCGTTTTGTAGGCCGGATCCTCGATCCATTCCGGCTTGCCGAGTGCACGGCAGATCGGCTCCCACGCGTGACCTTGCACCGTGAAATAGATGTACGCGTTCGGATCCGTTTCCCAGCCCTTGCACTTCAGCACCCAGCCCGGTTGACCGCCGCCGCCCGCGTTACCACCGCGCGGCACGACGTCGCTGAACTCGCCATGCGGATACTGCGGATATTCCTCAAGATAGCCGATTCGATCGAGGCGCTGCTGGTCGCGCAGCTTCACGCGGCACAGGTTCAGCACGCTGTCCTGCATCGACACCGCGACCTTCTGCCCCTTGCCGGTCTTGTCGCGGCCGATCAACGCGGTCAGGATGCCGATCGCGAGATGCATGCCGGTGTTGCTGTCGCCAAGCGCAGCTGCACTGACCGTCGGCGGACCATCCCAGAAGCCGGTGGTCGACGCCGCGCCGCCCGCACATTGCGCGACGTTTTCGTAGACCTTCAGGTCATCGTAGTGGTGGCCGTCGCTGAAACCCTTCACCGAAGCGACGATCATCTTCGGGTTCAGTTCGTTCAGACGTTCCCACGAAAAGCCCATCCGGTCGAGTGCGCCCGGGCCGAAGTTTTCGACGAGCACGTCCGATTCGCGGATCAGCTTCTCGAGCACTTCCTTGCCTTCCGGCTTCTTGGTGTCGAGCGTCAGCGAACGCTTGTTGCTGTTCAGCATCGTGAAGTAGAGCGCGTCGACGCCCGGAATGTCGCGCAACTGGCTACGCGTGACGTCGCCGGACCCGGGACGTTCGACCTTGATCACGTCGGCGCCGAACCATGCCAGCATCTGCGTGCATGCAGGACCGGCCTGCACGTGAGTAAAGTCAATGATCTTGATGCCATCGAGGGGTTTGCTCACTTTGGTATCTCCGTAAATTAGCCAGTTATTTCTTCATTGCCGCGCTTTGCGGATTCAGATTCGTCAGACGGCCGCTTTCGGTGCCAGCGGCCTCGTCGATCACTGCGTTGATGAGCGTCGGCTTGCCCGATGCGATCGCTCCGAGCAGCGCCTTCGTCAGTTCCTCGGGTGTCGTCGCGTTGTGGCCGATGCCACCGAATGCTTCGATCATCTTGTCGTAGCGCGCACCCTTCACGAACACGGTCGGCGCAACGTCCTTGCCGCCAGTCGGGTTCACATCCGTGCCGCGATAGACGCCGTTGTTGTTGAACACAATCGTGCAGACCGGCAGGTCATAGCGGCAGATGGTTTCGAGTTCCATGCCGCTAAAGCCGAATGCGCTGTCACCTTCGATCGCGACGACCTGCTTGCCGCTCGTCACCGCCGCGCCGATCGCGAAGCCCATGCCGATGCCCATGATTCCCCACGTGCCCGAGTCGAAGCGCTTGCGCGGTTCATACATGTCGATAATGCTGCGGGCGTAGTCGAGCGTATTGGCGCCTTCGTTGACGACGTTGATGTCGGGACGCGTCTTCAGTACGTCGCGGATCGCGCGCAGTGCGCTGTGGAAATTCATCGGCGACGGATTCTTGGCGAGCGTCGCGGCCATCTTCGCGAGGTTCGTGCTCTTGCGCTCGGTGATCGCGCCCGTCCATTCGATGCTGGGCTTCGTGAAGCTCGAATCGATGCCGGCTACGAGCGCCGACACGCACGACCCGATATCGCCGATGACGGGCGCGGCGATCGCCACGTTGCTGTCGATTTCCGTCGGCGAGATGTCGATCTGGACGAACTGCTTTGGCGCGCCCCAGGTCTTGCCCTTGCCGTGCGACAGCAGCCAGTTCAGACGCGCACCGATCAGCACGACGACGTCCGCTTCGGCCAGCACGAACGAGCGCGCCGCCGATGCCGACTGCTCATGCGTATCCGGCAGCAAGCCCTTCGCCATCGACATCGGCAGATACGGAATGCCGGTCTTCTCGACGAAGGCGCGGATTTCCGCGTCGGCCTGCGCGTAGGCCGCGCCCTTGCCGAGCAGGATCAGCGGACGCTTCGCGCCCTTCAGCAGATCGAGCGCGCGCTTGACCGATTCAGGCGCGGGCAGTTGACGCGGCGCCGCGTCGATGACGCGCACCAGCGACTTCTTCGCTTTCACGGCGTCCATCGTCTGGGCCAGCAGCTTCGCCGGCAAGTCGAGATACACGCCGCCGGGACGACCGGACACCGCTGCGCGAATCGCACGGGCGACGCCGATGCCGATGTCTTCAGCGTGCAGCACGCGATACGCCGCTTTCGCGTAGGGTTTCGCTGCATTCAGCTGATCCATCTCTTCGTAATCGCCCTGCTGCAAATCGACGATCTCGCGCTCGCTGGAGCCGCTGATGAGGATCATCGGGAAGCAGTTCGTGGTGGCGTTCGCGAGCGCCGTGAGGCCGTTGAGGAAGCCGGGTGCGGACACCGTCAGGCAGATGCCCGGCTTCTTCGTCATATAGCCGGCGATAGCCGCCGCGTTGCCCGCGTGCTGCTCATGGCGAAAGCCGATGAAGCGCATGCCCTCGGCTTGCGCAAGGCGAGCGAGGTCGGTGATAGGAATGCCGACCAGACCGAAGATCGTGTCGATGTCGTTTGCCTTCAGGGCATCGATGACGAGGTGAAAGCCGTCAGTCGTTTGCTGCGCAACTTCTGCAGGGGCGGTCTGCGATTCAATGGTCCCAACTACTTCTGCCATGACGTCTCCTCCTTGGCGGGGCGTGTGTGTTGTCTCGTGATATACAATATTCCAAACACAATATTAGTCAAGCGGGTTTTGCCCGATGGTTGTCTGTGCTGCTCTGCAGCGTGGCTGAGGTGGGTGGTTTTGCTCACTTTCCGCGAAAGTGCTGCGGCGGTGCGTCAATGTTGCGTGGCGGATGAAGCACGATCGGCAAGCGACGCCGGGTGATTTTTGGCTGATGACGGTCCACGTATGTTCCATCAGGCGAATGGCCATTTCCAGCCCTCCACGCTGCCGTTTGCGCTTCGACGAGATCCATCTACACATGAAAAACGGCTCATCGAAACATTCTTCATTTTGAATATCAAATACGAGTACATGACTTTTCCGGTCGAATGAGAGAGGCGCTTGTTCCGCGATACATAAGTTAAAGCTTATGTTTATCGAAATAATCTTTAACTATCATCTATCGTTCTGGCGCCCTACGCTGTGTCTACGTAATCGACCACCGGAGAGACAACATGGGCGACGCACACATCCACGGACACCACACGGAACGCGAACAGGCAATCCGGACCCAGCTTTGCGCATTCAACACGGCGTTCGCCGAACTTGGACTGCGCTTCCGCTGGGACGCACAGACGCTTGAATCGCTCACTTCGATCGAAGGCGAACAGGCGCGCATCGTCGCGTACATCGAGACGCACCATCCGCATCTGCTGAACGCGTACAGCGCGGCGTTTCTGAGCGAAGCGATTCTCGCGAAGAAGACCGCACTCTCGCCGGACGTCCTGCCGGCGCGCACGGAGGCCAGCGTCAACGCGCATGCCACACAACCGGCTTCGCAGAGCTTTTCGTTCGCAGCGTACTGGTCTGGTGAACCCGATCTGCCCGCTCTTGCTGGCGCCTGAGGCAACCGGAATCAACCTGAATCAACTTTAGCCAGCCGCGCTGTCACGCGCGGCAAACGCGCTCGCTATGCGTGTAAAACTCACCCCGACGCATTCGCGTCGGGGTGAGTTTTATCGTGCTGCGCGACCCTCGTTGTCCGTTGTTGTTACCCGCCGCCAGTGTCAGTGGCTCAGACGCGAACCCGTGCCGACACTGGCATTCACCGCGCTCCCATCGCTCGATTCGATCCAGCGCTTACGCATTGGCGCGAGAATGAACTTCGCCGAGATCCCCGCCGCGATCGTCACCACGGCTGCGACGATGAAGACCAGATTCCAGCCGCCCGTCGCGGACAGCACTGACGCAAGCGGCACGATCAGCGAAGCGGTGCCCTTCGCCGTATACAAGGTGCCCGCGTTGGCAGCCGCATATTTGCTGCCGAACGTGTCCGCGCAGATCGCCGGGAAAATCGAAAAGATCTCGCCCCAGAACAGGAAGATCAGTGCCGCGAACGTCATGAACGCATACGGGTTCGTCCCGTACTGCATCAACCCGAGTAGCGCGAGCCCTTCGCCGATAAAGATCACGAACATCGTGTTCTCGCGCCCGAGCTTGTCGGAGATGAAGCCGCAGAGCGGACGCGTAAAGCCGTTGCAGATGTTGTCGATGGAAAGCGTCATCGTGAGGAGTGGCAACGTCATGCCGAAGAAGGTCATCGGCAGGCGGGCAAGGCCCCAGTCTTTCGCGATGGGGCCGATCTGCGCGGTCGCCATCAGGCCGCCGGCCGCAACTGCGACGAACGACAGGTAGATCACCCAGAACACCGGAGCCTTGATCATCTGCCCCGGCGTGTAATCGACCTTGCTGACAGCGAACTTCTTTTTCGCTGCCGATACCGGGCGCGGCGCAGGTTTGAACAACAGCAGCGCCAGCACCAGGATGCTCGCGCCTTGAAGAATGCCGAAGAACAGAAACGTATGTTCGTAGCCCGAGCGCGTGATCATGTTGGCGATTGGAATCACGGTGACCGCAGCGCCAGCGCCGAAGCCCGCCGCTGTCAGCCCGGCCGCGAGACCGCGCCGGTCCGGAAACCATTTCAGCGCGTTGCCGACACACGTGCCATACACGCCGCCCGCCCCGATCCCGGCAATGACGGACGCCGCATACAGTTCAGGCAACGTTGTCGCATACGAATTCATGATCCACGCGACACCCGCGCAGACCGCACCGACAGCAACCACCGGGCGAGGTCCGAAGCGATCGACAAGCCAGCCTTCGATCGGCACGAGCCACGTTTCAGTCAGGATGAAAATCGAAAAAGCCAGCTGGATCGACGCTTCGCCCCAGTGATGCCGCGCGTTCATCGGTGCAACGAACAGGGTCCACGCATACTGAAGATTCGCGACCAGCGCCATGCACAACATGCCGATCACCAGTTGACACCAGCGGTTCGCCCAAAAGGGGCTCGCCGGGGATTGCCGGGTCATTCCATTCATGTGCCTTGTCTCCGCTATCTGATTTGTGCCGGTGTCTTGCGCTATGCGTAGAGCGTCGTATCGCATCGTGCTGCGCCGGCTTATACGGAGTCATGCTAAGTACATTACAGAATTACTAATAATCAAAATTCGTTATCGTGTTCATTCGCTATCGTTTATGCATCGACCTTTGCCCGCTTATGGATTGCCCTTCGCAATACGGTCGGAGCGCGCGGAATACAGCACGCAAGCGCGTCAGCGCAAAAAGCCCGGCCGTCAGATGACGTGCCGGGCTTCCGTGCTCGATGAACCCTCGTCGCAATACGCGGTATTCAGTCGAGGAAATCGCAGTGCGCTTCGACGAATGCAGCGAGGTCGAGCGAATGCTGACGCGTGAGCCGTTCGGCCAGTTCGGTATCGCGCTTCTCAAGTGCCTCGATGATGCGCAGATGATCGACGATCGAACGCGACGCGCGATCGCTCTGCGAAATCGTCAGGCGGCGAATCGCGCGCACGTGAATAAAGATGTTCCTGATCGTATCGAGAATGACCTGCGACTTCGACAGTTCGACAATCGCCTGGTGAAACGCAATATTCGCGTCGGAGTAATCGGCGATGTGCTCCGTCGGCGTCGTGTCGTGGAAATGATCGAACATGTGGCGCAGCCGGGCGATCTCCGCGTCGGTAGCGTGCAGCGTGGCGAGCCGCGCCGCCATGCTTTCGAGCGCCGCCCACATCTGGATCATCTCGACGATTTCACGCTTGCTCTTGCGCACGATATAGATGCCACGCCGCGGCACCGTGCGCAGAAAGCCTTCCTGTTCGAGCCGCGTCATCGCCTCGCGAACCGGCGTGCGGCTCACGCCGAGCGACTCGCTCAACACGCGGTCGTCGAGGCGCACGTCTTCGCGCGTCTGGTAGATGTCGGCGTCGGCGATGGCCTGGCGCAGCATCGCGTATGCGCGGTCGCGCAGGCTCACGCTCGCGCCGATCGGCCGCAGCGACAGCGTCAGCGGCGTCGCCGCTATCTCCGTATGAAGTTCTGACAAGATGCGTCGCCCCAGGTTGGACCTGCGCGGCCGCGCGACGCGTTCAGCTTGCGTCCGGCGATAAGCGAAGATCGTGGCGGAATATTGAATTTAGTATATCAGGTATGAATCGAGGGTCGGTTGGCTTATTGAGCGTTGATTTTCTGCCGGGGGAATGCGCCGTCGGGCATCAACGCGTACTTCGGCACGACGCCGGCGCGCGGCCAGCCGGCGCGCTCATAAAGCCGCTCTGCATCTGCGGCACGACGTTTTACTACAGGCTGCCCTGACGCGAACGCGTTGCGACGCACATCGCAACCGATGCGCGTGCCCAAAAAAAAGGAGCCGACCGCAACCGCGTCGGCTCCAACACACACGCAGCGCCCTTGGGACCGCGCCACGGAACTACGCTCTGCACAGCACGTTTTGTGTGTAGCGTTAGATTGACGTCCGGGCCATCTGCAGGCACCCACCGACAACGCGCCGATTTGACCGCGCGCACGCGTCAGCAACAATACCTGGAACCAGGTATTCGCAATGCAGCCCCGACACCCGATAGTTTCGTCATCCGCGCGACATGATTTCAGGTAAGTTGCCGATGCAGGCCGTGCGCCCGCACTGTACGGTTAAGCATGCCGCGCCCCACCCCTTCGAAACCACTATTTCATCCATGAGCCAGGCCTTTTCTAACGTCAGCGAGTCAGTCCTCCCGGGACCGCTGCTGGTCGTCGAAGACGAACCCTTGATGCAGGACAGGATGCGCGGCATCCTCGCGACACTCGGCTATACCGATGAAGCGCTAGCGTTTGCCGGCAGTATCGGCGCCGCCAGAGCACTGCTCGCGGATCAGCCGTTTGCGATGGCGCTGATCGATGTCGGGCTGCCGGACGGCAACGGCATTGATCTCATCCGCACGCTGCATGAACGCGATCCGGCCTTGCCGATTCTGGTAATCTCCGCGTGGAGCACCGAGCACATCATCGTGACTGCGTTGCAGGCGGGCGCCACCGGTTATCTGCTCAAGGAACGCGACGACATCGAAATATCGCTCTCAGTTCGCAGCGCACTGCGCGGCGGCGCGCCGATCGATCCGTTCGTCGCCAGACGCATTCTCGATCTGGTCGGCACCACGGGGCCTTCGTCTGTGACGGAAGACATCCACACGCCGCAGACTGTCACCGTATCGCCGCTTAGCGCACGCGAAATCGAAATTCTGTCGCTGGTGGGCAAGGGGCTGACCAATCGGGAAATCGCCGGTTTGCTGTCCCTGTCAAGGTTGACGGTCGAATGCCACATCAAGAATATCTACAAGAAACTGGCAGTAAATTCGCGCACGCAGGCGGTCTTCGAAGCGCGCACGCATGGCTTGTTACCCTGATCGGGCCGCTTGCCGCGGCGTTCGTCGCGGTGCTCGCGCTGCACTCGAATATCGCTGCCGCGCAGACGTCGTCCGATACGGGGGCGTTCACGCGTATCGAAGCTGCGCGCGCCGCACAGCCGGCCGATACGCCGCCGGCCGCCGGCTGGACTTCTGTTTCGTTACCCGATGACTGGTCGTCGCGATGGCCCGACTTCGACGGCGACGTCTGGTACCGGCTGACGTGGCGACAGGCGGGTACGGCCCAGCCTGTTGCGTTGATGCTCGACTATCTGAACATGGCCGGCGCCATCTATCTGAACGGCACGTTACTGATGCGCGACCCGCATCTGACCGAGCCATTGACGCGCGCCTGGAACACGCCTCGCTATCAACTGCTTCCGCCGCCGCTGCTGCGCGAAGGAACGAACACGCTGCTGGTTCGCGTCGCGGGTCAATCGCAGTATCAGCCAGGTCTCGGGCCCGTGTCGATCGGCGATCCTGCTGTCGTCATCGCGCAATATGACAGCGCTTACCGGCTGCGTCACGATCTGCAACTCTTCAGCCTCGCCGTCACGGCGACATTGGGCTGCTTCTTTCTGTCGCTGTGGTTGATGCGCAGGCAGGAAGCGCCGTACGGCTGGTTCAGTCTGATGTCGCTGGCGTGGTGGTGGGTCGCGCTCAATCAGGTCGTGACAACACCCTGGCCGTTCATCACCACCGATAGCTGGGAAGCCGCGAATTCGATCGCGCTGATCGTCTATAGCGCATCGTTCACGATGTTCATCGCACGATTTTGCGAGCGGCGGCTGCCTCGCATCGAGGCCGCGCTCTGGCTGCTCGTCGCGCTGGGCACGGTCGCGATGCTGGCGACGCCGCACAGCCATATGAGCGCTACGCGTGCCGTGCTGGCGACCGCCCAGGCGTGCTCGTTCTTCGCGACCTGTTTCGCGTTTCTGGCCTTCGCGTGGCGAAGCGGACGGACGGACCATCGCATCCTGTCGTTCTGCATCGCGATTTTTGTCGCGGCCGGCGCGCACGATCTGCTGACGTTCCTCGGGATTTTCAGCGACAACCACTACTACACCGCGCTGACCTCGCAACTGCAGACGATCGGCATGGCGCTCGTGCTAGCCTGGCGTTTTGTCGCGAATCTGCGCGGCATCGAGCAGTTCAACGACAGGCTCACCGTGCGCATCGAAGCCGCCAGGACCGAACTCGAATCGACGTTACAGCGCCAGCACACGCTAGAAGTGGCAAATGCCCGTCTCGGCGAGCGGCTCAATCTCGCGCACGATCTTCACGACGGTCTGGGCGGCACGCTCGTCAGCAGTATCGCGACGCTTGAACGCGCGCCGCATGACATCGCGCCGGACCAGTTCCTGTCGATCCTGAAGGAGTTGCGCGACGACCTGCGCATCATCATCGATACAGCATCGAACCATCAGTCGGGCGAATACGCGCTGGACGCGCAGATCAGCCCGTTGCGGCACCGGCTGACGCGTCTGTTCGAAAGCCATCGCATTGAATGTCACTGGACCGTTAGCGGCCTTGAGCAATGCTATCTGCCGGCGTCTCACAGTCTCGATGTGATGCGCACGCTTCAGGAAGCGCTAACGAATGTGCTCAAGCACAGCCGGGCAAGCCGCGTGGATATCGACCTGGCCAGCGACAACGAAGGCGTGAGGCTGACCGTGAGGGACAACGGCATGGGCTTCGATCCCGATGCGATCGGCCAGCATCCGGGCACCGGCATGCGCAGCATGCGGGCTCGCACACGGCGTCTTGGTGGGACGTTGAGCGTTGAGTCCACGAAGGGCGCTACCGTTCTCAGCGTGCATTTCCCGCGCGAGAATAGCGGCGTTGCGAGCGCGGGCGGATCGCACACCTCGTCCGCACCCGCACCGCACGCAAGGTCCGCGACAGAAACCACTACTCCGTGACGCGCGTTTTCCAGAACGCGTCTTGAACGCGCATCACCTCTTCCTCGACTTCCTCGACAGGGCCGATCAGTTCCACGGGCTTCTGGCAATGATCGAAGACGTAGCGTGAGGACACGCTCATCGTCGGATTTTCGGTGTGACTGCCCGTGGCCTCCAGCAGACGCTTTTCCGTCATGCCGAAGACCACACGACCGATGTTCGCCCAGTAAGCCGTGCCCGCGCACATGCAGCACGGCTCAACCGACGTGTACAGCGTGCAGCCCCACAGATACTCCGGCGTGAAGTTCAGCGCAGCCACACGCGCGAGCACGGATTCGGCGTGATTGACCGTGTCGACGTTGCCCTGCTCCATCAACACGGTCTCCTGATCCGGACCGACCAGGATCGCGCCGAACGGGTGATGCCCCATCAATGTCGCGCGTTCGGCGATCGCACTCGAATGCCGCAGATGACGCACGATCTGTTCGCGCGTCGGGGTCAGGCCTTGCGGCGGATACGTGGATGCTTCGCCGGCAGAACCGGATGCGACTGTGAGGCTCACTGAATGTCTCCTGTTGTTTAGCGTTACTTCGGCACCGTACCGTCGACGCCCTGAACGAACCAGTTCAAACGCAGCAGTTCCGCATCGCTAAGCGACTTGCCTGCGGCCACCTTGATGACGCCCGTCTGGTCCTTGAGCGGGCCCGTGAACGGATCGAACCTGCCGGAGATGATGTCGTCACGCTTTTGCGCCATTGCTTTCTGTGTAGCCGGCGAAACCGCGTCCGTATTGATGTCGGCCAGATCGATCGCCTTCTCTTTCAGACCCCACCATACCGGCGCATTCGTCCACTTGCCGGACTGTACCTGCTCCACGAGATGCGTGTAATAGACGCCCCAGTTGCTCACGCACGCGCCCAGCTGCGCATTCGGGCCGAACTTCTTCATGTCCGAATCCCAGCCGAAAGCATGCACCTTTTTCTGCTCGGCGGTCTGCATCGTCGCGGTCGAATCGGTGTTCTGGATCAGCACGTCCGCGCCTTCGCCGATCAGCGTTTCGGCAGCCTGCTTTTCGCGGCCCGGATCGAACCAGCTGTTGATCCAGATAACCTTCACCTTCGCGTCCGGATTCACCGAACGCGCGCCGAGCGTGAACGCGTTGATGTTGCGCACCACTTCCGGCACCGGCACCGAACCGACGAAACCCAGCGTCTTCGTCTTCGTCGTATAACCGGCGATCAGGCCAGCGAGATACGCGCTTTGATAGGTGCGCACGTCATACGTGCTGAAGTTCGCGGCCTTCTTGTAGCCGGTCGCGTGTTCGAACACGGTGTCCGGGAAATCCTTTGCAACCTTGAGCTGGAAGTCCTGGAAGCCGAAGCTCGACCCCACGATGATCCTGTTGCCCTTGTTCGCCAGATCGCGGAACACACGTTCCGAATCCGCCGACTCCGGCACATTCTCGACGCGGGTGACCTTCACCTTGTCGCCGAACTGCGCCTCAACGGCCTTGACGCCCTGCTCGTGCGCGTAGGTCCAGCCGGCGTCGCCAGGGTTGCCGAGATAGACGAACGCGATGCCAAGCGGCTGCGGTGCCGCGGCGCTGGCGCTAAGGGCTACGGTTGCGCCGAACACGGCGAGAACAGCAGTCGAGATGCGCAATGAGCGATGCAGCACGCGAGCCATCTTTGTTTTCATGAATTCTCCGGTAGCGGGTCGTCGGTTTGAAATGCCTGTCAGCAGGCTCTGGTTATCTTCACAGCAGAACAGCTATAGTCCAGGGCCAATTCGCAGCGAAGTAATTGCGCATGTTATCGCCGGTATAACGGAATCGCCATCTATTGCTTAAAGCCTTCGATGATGTGATACGCGTTCACGCACTTCACTGGTGCCGTGCGCATCAAGTGTGTGCGCGATGCACTTCGTTGCGCATGCAAACGCCTTTAAAGCCGCGCGTTTGGCGGTGGCGCGAAACGTCACCAGGCGATGCGGGCAGAAGCGGCCTAAGCGCGGCGTGGGGCGTTCCCAGAAGAGGAATCGCAGCACGTGTCCTGCCGATTCACTACACTTGAGCGCATCGATTGCTCAAGAAGGAGTGATTCATGGCGACGCGAAAGACGGCGGTGAAATCAGCAGAAAAGACAGGACAGATCCGGGTCGGCATCGGCGGCTGGACCTTCGAGCCGTGGCGCGGCGTGTTCTATCCCGAAGGGCTCGCGCAAAAGCGCGAGCTCGAATACGCCAGCAGTCAGCTCACGACCATCGAGGTCAACGGCACATTCTACGGCTCGCAAAAGCCTGCGACGTTCGCAAAGTGGCACGACGAAACACCGGACGACTTCGTCTTTTCGCTGAAAGCGCCGCGTTTCGCCACTAACCGGCGGGTGCTCTCGGAAGCGGGTGATTCCGTCGAGCGATTCTTTGCGAGCGGCGTGCTCGAACTGAAGAACAAGCTCGGGCCGATCAACTGGCAATTCGCGACCACCAAACAGTTCGATCCCGACGATTTCGAAGGCTTTCTCGAGCTGCTGCCGAAGCGTGTCGATGGACGCGCGATCCGTCATGCTGTCGAAGTGCGACACGAGAGCTTTCGTGACGAAGCCTTTGTCGCTCTAGCCCGCAAATACGAGGTCGCGATCGTGATCGCGGGTGACTCGAAATATCCGCAGATCGCGGACCCGACCGCGCCTTTCATCTACGCGCGAATCATGGGCACGACCGAAGCGCAATCGCAAGGTTATCCGGGCGCGACACTCGATCTGTGGACTGAGCGTGCGCGTACGTGGGCATCCGGCGGCACGCCGAAAGGGCTTGATCTGGTTGGCAAAGCCGGCGCATCCGGAGACACTGCCCGTGATGTCTATCTCTACGTGATCAGCGGATTCAAGGCGCACAACCCGGCGGCCGGCATCGCGATACTCAAGCGGTTAGGAAAAGATAAAGCGTGAGTCACGCCGTGCCGCGCGGCTAGCCAGCTGGCACCGCGCTGCTCTCCTTGAGATGTTGCGCGAGCAGCCTCGCATGTGGCGTCAGCGTCGCGAAATCGCGCGCACAGAGATGGAGTTTCCGCGCCCCCCACGGCTCAGAGAGCGGCAGAATCGCAAGACCCGGCCGATGAAGCGCCGCGGCCGACGCTTCTGACAAAATCGCGATGCCAATGCCCGCTTCGACGAGCGTCGCCACGTTCTCCGCGCTGCGCAGCTTGAGCCGGTAATTCACCTGCCGGCCAAGACGTGACGCGCGCTCGCCCAGATGGGTTTCCAGCGCCGCATCCGACAGCCCGACAAACGCCTCGCCGACGATATCCGCAAACGCCACGCTGGCCTGCCCGGCCATGCGATGCATCGTGCTCACGACGACCACCAGCTGATCGCGCGCCAAAAGATGGGTTTGCAGCGTCGTCAGATCCGCGATGTCCGCGACGATGCCCACCTCGGCGCGTCCTTCCGCGATCGCGAGGACGATCTCGCTGCTCGGACGCTCTTCGAGATCGACCGAAAGATCAGGCCACGCCGCCAGAAAGCGGCAGAGCTGCTGCGGAAGAAAGGCGGCGAGCGCGGCGGTGTTCGACAGCAGCCTGATGCGCCCCTTCAAACCCGTCGCGTACGTATGCAGCTCGCCGCGCATCTGCTGGACCTGCTCGAGAATCAGCCGCGCGTGCCTCACCAAAGCGTCGCCGGCGGCGGTTGTGCGCACGCCGCGGCGAGTCCGGTCGAGGAGCGGCGCGCCGAGCGCGGACTCCATCCCTGAAATGCGCTCGCTTGCGGAAGCCAACGCGAGATTCATCGCCCGTGCGCCCTGGGTCAGGCTGCCGTGTTCGACGACGCTCAAAAATAACCGCAAGTCGGTCAGATCGAATCGCATTGGCAGCTCCCTTCGGTTTTGGCGAAGTCTAGCATTGGAAAAGCCAGATTGCGGACGCACAAGGCTGTCGCTACGATCCTTCGAATGAACCAGTTTTTGTTACTGTCAGGTGCGGGTCTGCTGGCGGGCGCGATGAATGCGCTCGCTGGCGGCGGCTCGTTCGTCAGTTTGCCGGCGCTGATTCTTGCGGGCGTGCCACCGGTTCAGGCGAACGCTTCGAGCACGGTCGCGCTGTTTCCGGGCGGCATCACCAGCGCGTGGGCGTATCGCGATGGGCTCGGCCCTGTCGGTGCCGTATCACTGCGCCCGCTGGTCGCAGTGACGATCGCAGGCGGCGTCACCGGCGCGCTTCTGCTTCTGTGGACGTCCCCTGCGGCGTTCAACTTCGTGCTGCCCTGGCTGCTTCTGATTGCGAGTCTTGCGCTGGCGTTCGGACGCCGGATCGGCGAGCGGCTGCGCCGTCGCTGGCGCATCTGGCCCTCTGCCGTGCTGGCGGTTCAGTTCGCGCTGGGCGTCTATGGCGGCTATTTCGGCGGCGCCGTCGGCATCATGATGATCGCCGTCTGGGGGCTGCTCGACAGCGGCGACCTGAAGCGACTGAACGCGCCCCGGACGCTCCTCGTCAGTGCGGCGAACGCGATGGCTGTGCTCACCTTCATCGTCGCTCACGCGGTTCACTGGCCGGAAACGCTCGTCATGCTGGTTGCGGCGATTGCGGGCGGGTACGGCGGCGCGCAGGTCGGCCGCCGCGCGCCGCCCGCCGTGATCCGTTCCGGCACGTTGCTGCTGACTGCCTGCATCACGCTGGCGTTTTTCGTTCGCGCGTACTACCCGCGATGAAATAAACGACGCGTCCGCACGTTCTATGGTTGTCAGGAAGCCCGTTCACGCACCGCTCCTGCAATCAGCAAACCTGAACCCGGAGACGTACGATGATTTCAGCCTTACTGGATACGATCGGTGCGCTTGCCGTGCTCGCCAGCATTGCCGCGAAAATCGCCATGATTCGCGCGAGCCGCGAACGCAGCGTCGAACATGAAACGCTGCCACCCGCCGCGCCTGGGCATCGTCGATGAGACGCTTCGGGTAGCCGCCTGAAGGTTGCGATGCCCGCAATGGCCCCGGCGCGCAAAACCCGGATTGGCGACGCCCCGCCAGGCGATCGGTCAACCCGCTCCTGCCGGTTCATCCCGCACGCCGGCGGGCAGGCCGACATCGCCTGAATCCCGCTCCTCGCGCAGCGCCGCAGATCCGCGCAGCCGGCGCAGCGATTTCCCAGGATTGATCAACCCGAACGCGGCGACGCCCGCGCCAGCGTGTTCCGGTCAGTGCGCACGCCGCATGCTCACGACTCAACGCGCCGGATGGGCGGATACGGGAAGCGGTGTTCGAGATGCGCCGCGCCCGGTATATACACGCGCAGGGTCACGTAGAACGGTCCCGCCGGCGCCGGAAGCCAGTTGTGCTGCATCGTTGCGTCGTGCGGCTGGGACGCCGAAAAGCGCAGCGTGAGGCCCTCTTCGTCGTAGCGAAGGTGGGACGAACGATCGCCGACCGAGTAACGGTCGATGACGTTCTCCACCAGCATGCAGGACGTCTTGTCGTACATCGTGATCGACCAGAACGCGTGGGCCTCTGGCAGGCCACCTGGCGGGAACGTCAGTTCATAGGCATGGCGTCCGTCGAGCGGTCGCCCTTCGCTGTCGCAGTCGGCGGAGATGTACATCGCCTCCTCGATGCCCAGCGCGCCGATGTAATTCCAGCAGACGTGAGCGCGCGTGAAGTAATCGCCGCCAAACGAATCGCGCACTTCGACCGGCAGGAACCAGCCGCCGCCGAGTGCCGACGGATGCGGCACGTCCAGTTCGGCGAGCACCTGTTCGATCGCTGCACCGAGCGCGGCGAGCGGCCCCGCATCGAGTGTCGACGCATCGATACCGGCGCCGATGCCGACAGCGGCGAACCGGGCGAGACCCGCCCGTTCTGCCGGGGGAGGCGGATTGCGTGCGAGCGTCGCGTTGACGACTTCGGCATAACGGCGCCCATCGCCCGCCGTTTCGCGTCGTTCCATCGCGACGTCGAAACGGCGCTGCGCAGGACCACCGTTCAGGGTCGTCAGAAGGAAACGATCCTGCAACGCGTGGACGGCCGGCAAATCCTGCGGACCGTCGACCAGCACACGTCCAATCAACCAGACGTCACGCGTGGGACAGGCGATCGGCGTGCAATCCGTCAGATCGGCATCGGCAGGCGGCGGCGTATCGCGATGATGCAGCAGGAACTTGCGGGCGCCGTTGCCGGTGGTGCGTGTGCCGATGGAGTCGAATGGATTCGTATAGAAGTCCAGCAGGCCCAGTACGTAATATCGATTCGCGGTATCGGGAACAGTCAGCACAAGCGGTTCTTCGCCGATGTCGAGCCACGCGCTGATATACAGCGTGTCGTTGTTGGGCGTCACAACCTTGCGGTGCTGCGGACCGAGCAACTGACGGTCGCGCATGAGCCGGTTGATCCAGCACACCGTTGAATCAGGGCTGTCGCCCGCGAATCGACCGTCGTCGTCGCGGCGCGGGCACATTACCGCACGCGAACGTGCCATTTCGAACAACGGCAGCGTGTAGAGCACGGCATCGCGCGCGAGTGTGGCGAGGACTTCGGTTGCATCCGTCGCGGCCGGGAGAACGCGCGCGGCGGCGTAACCGCCTGCTGATAAAGACATGAGAACCGCTCCGTTAAAAGGGGATACGTGGAACGGAGTCAAGCCTACCCGCGCCACCCGATAACGGAATTAGGGTTTCGCCATGTTAAACACTTGAACGGGGTCGCCTGCCTATACTTTGCGGACAAAATTCCGCGGACTGATGCGGCGTGCGGTGACTGTTCCGGCTTGACCGGCGACTGTGGCGTGCGCCGGCAACGGCCCGCGCACGCAGGTAGTCAAACAGGAGGAGTCCCAGCATGATCAGTGGCAATGCACAGGAAGAGTGGGCCTACGTCGTTGGCCTTCAGGCGTTCGTCTACGGCTATCCGCTCGTCGAGATCGTACGGACGTGTGCCCTGATGACCGCGGTCGATGCGCCGACGGATCGCGGTCGCGCACCGATCAATCAGTTCTCGCACTGTCCGCGCCCATGGACGCACGAGGACCGCGACGTCGTCACGCCGGCCAACGATCTGCTGTACTCGATGGCGTGGCTGAATCTCGCCGATGGACCGGTTGTGCTGTCGACACCTGCGCCGACCGGACGCTACTTCGTGATGGAATTCGTCGACGCGTATAGCGACAATTTTCATAATCTCGGTCCGCGCGTCATGGGTCCTTCGGCAGCGCGCTTCGCGATTGTCGGACCTGACTGGTCGGGATCGTTGCCCGATGGCACGGTAGAAATCCGTTGCCCGACAAACCTGGTCTGGATGCTCGGACGCGTACTGATCGACGGCGCCGACGACATGGCGGAAGCGTGCGCCTTTCAGTCCCAGTTCACGCTACAGGCCACCGGAAAAAGCCGGTTACCGAAGGCGGTGGCCGACTACCAGGCATCGCCGCACAACGGCATCGGGTTCTTCGAAAATCTTGCAAGAGCGATGACCGACAATCCGCCGCCCGTGGTCGATGCAGGTCTCGTCGCGCAGTTCGCGCGCATCGGACTCGCGCGCGCCCGGCGCTTCGATGTGGAGTCCGCCAGCGAAGCGCGACTGGCAGGCTTAAACCGGGCGGCCGAAGCAGGAATGCAACTCATCGAAGGCCATACCCGCAGCCGTCGCGCGCTGCCGTGGTCGATCAACTACGCGGGCGGCCGTCTCGGCACCGACTACCTCGCGCGAGCCTGCACGGCGATGAAAGGCCTCGGCGCGCTTGCAAGCGACGAAGCGCTCTACGCGCTCGGCGACTTCGATGCCAGTGGCGAGCAACTCGACGGCGCGCGTCAATACGTGCTGCATTTTCCGGCCGGACACCTGCCGCCCGTCGATGCTTTCTGGTCCGTGTCGATCTACGGCAGCGACTTCTATTTCGCGGACAACCCAATCCGGCGCTACGCGATCGGCGACCGTTCGCGGGATCTGCGGTACGGACAGGACGGCTCGCTCGACATCTTCATTCAGCACAAGGCACCGCAGCAGGGTGTCTCGAACTGGCTGCCCGCTCCGTGTGGCCGTTTCTATCTGATCCTGCGTCTGTACCATCCGCGCAGGGAGATTCTGTCGCGAGACTACATCATTCCGGCTGTCCGGCGCGTCGACGAAACCGCCGCCGGATAACGAACGACGGCCTGTCTGATCCGCACAGACAGGCCGCGTTCCCTCGACGCCGCGCATTCCCCAGCGGCTTCCGGCGACGCCGTTCGCGCTGCCGTCGGTCAACGCGCACTGATGCGCGCCATGCAGGCCGGTGGCCGTTCGGGACGTCTGTGTGTTGTTGACATGACGCGCACCATCCGGTAGCCAGGCGTGTCGGTGTCGACGATGAACATCGTCGGTCCCGCGTCGGTCTGTGCCATCACGGCGCCGCTGTGATTGAATAGGCGAAGCGCGAAAACGCGCGTTTTGGTGATCACATCCATGACTGGGAATCCAACCCGTAACCCGCAGTTCGCGACAACGCTTGCTCATGGTCTCGAGTTGCTGAACTGCTTCAAGGTGGGCGAATCGATTCTTGGCAACAAGGAGTTCGCCGAGCGTACTGGTCTCTCGAAAGCCACCGTCTCCCGTCTCACGTACACGCTGGCCATGATCGGCTTTCTGCGCTACGACAACAGCGTGCGCAAATACCGGTTGGGGTCGGCGGCGGTCTCGGTGGGCTATCCGTTCCTGCAGGGCCTGCGAATCAGGGAACTGGCGCGGCCGCTGATGAAAGAACTCGCGGATACAACGCGCGGCTCGGTGTCACTCGGAATGCGCGACCGCACGCAGGTCGTGTACGTCGAGACTTCAAGGGGACATGACTCGCCGGCGTTTCGCCCGGATACGGGTGCTTCGCTGCCGGTTCTGGCGTCGGCGATGGGGCGCGCCTGGCTTGGACGTGCGGCGCCCGCACAGCGCAGCGCCGTGCTCGAACAGGTGCGCACGAGAGACCCTTTGCAATGGCAGACTTATCACGCATCGGTGGACGCGGCGCTGCGCGCGTTCGCGAGACGCGGCTTCGCCCTTAGCGAGGGCGACATCAAGCGCGACATTCACGCGGTCGCCGTGCCGATGCGCACACCGATCGATTCGGAAATCTTCGTGTTCAACTGCGGCGTGCCGCAGACTCAACTCGCCCGGCGCACATTAATCGACGAAATCGCACCGAAGCTGATGCACATGGTGGAGACGATCGAACACGAACTTGCCGCACAGCCTGACGCCACGCCCGTAGAGAAGGCCCTGAAACATCCATGAATCTGATCCCGAACAGGACTTGCCATGTTCGCGCCGCCTGACGACGATGACCGCCAGTTCGCCGTCACGCTGGCACGCGGACTCGAAATGCTGCGTTGCTTTTTGCCCGGCGAACGAATGCTGGCCAATCGCGACTTCGTCGAGCGAACCGGCCTTTCCAAAGCCACCGTTTCACGGCTTGCCTATACGTTGACGGAGCTCGGCTATCTGCGTCACGACGTGCAGGAGCGCAAATACCGGCTTGGAGGTGGCGTGCTGTCGATGGGGTATCCACTGCTTTCCGGCATGCGCATCCGCCAGATTGCGAGACCGTTCATGCGCGAACTCGCCCTCTCGATACGCGGTGCGGTGTCGCTCGGCATGCGGGACCAGGCGAACATGATCTACATCGAAAGCTGTTCAGCCGACAAACGCTCCGACGCGCGGCCCGACGTCGGAGCGATCCGCCCCGTTCTGCGCACGGCGATGGGACGGGCGTGGCTCGCCGCCGTGGCACCCGAGGAACGCGAAGTGGCGCTGAACCAGCTGAGGGTTGGCGTACCTGACCAGTGGCAGCAATATCGTTCGCAACTCGATCAGGCGATGCGTGACTACGCGGAACGGGGCGTGTGCGTGTCGTACGGCGACATGCAAAAAAATGTGTACGGCGTGGCGGTACCGGTGTGCGCGCCGGTCGATTCGGAAACGCTGGTGTTCAACTGCGCCGTGCGGGCTCACACACCGCAGGCGCGCGCGCTGCTCGACGACGTCGCGCCGCGTCTCATGATGATGGTCTCGAACATCGAGGCCGCCGCGGGTTTGCGATGACGTGACGTCGGGACTATCGCCACAACCCGCCGCCTCACCACAGCCCCGCGACGATATCCACGAACACGATCTTCACGATCGTCATCGCCGGAAAAATCATCGCGTAACCGATGTCAGGCTTGTCGCTAAAACGGCGGCTTACGGACAACTTGCGGCCCGGCCCCGCAGCCGTTAAGATGCGAACAATTCTTATTTACAAAGAGCCGATTTCCCGTGTTTTTCGTTGCGCAATCTATTGCGGCCGGGCCCGCGCGCGCGGGCGCCCGCGCAACATGAGGCCGCTGCTCGTTCGCCTGCATCGCTGGATGGGCGTCGCGACGGCGCTGTTCCTGTTCGTCGCCGGACTGACCGGCGCGGTGATCGCATGGGATCACGAACTCGACGCGGCGCTGAATCCATCGTTCTTCCACGCGCGCACGAATGGGCCGGCGCTGCCTTCGCTGGAACTGGCAAAGCGCATCGAGGCCGCCGATCCGCGCTTCGACGTGACGTATCTGCCGCTCGGCGTCGAGCGAGGCCAGACGTTGCAGATGATGGTGCTGCCGCGCACCGATCCGAAGACCGGCCAGCCTTACGCGCCCGGCTTCAATCAGCTTGCCGTCGACCCCGCCACCGGCGAGATTCAGGGCCGGCGCGAATGGGGCGCCGTTTCGGTCGCGCGACTCAACCTGATTCCGTTCATCTACAAGCTGCACTACACGCTGCATCTGCCGTTCATGGGCAGCTTCGACACGGGCACGTGGCTGATGGGCATCGTCGGCATTGTGTGGCTGTTCGATAGCCTGATTGCGCTCGTGTTGTCGTTCCCGAGCGTGAAGGCGTGGCGCAAGTCGTTTGCGTTTCGCGTGCGGCGCGGCGGCTACGCATTGACGTTCGACCTGCACCGCTCCGGCGGCGTCTGGATCTGGGGCGTGCTCGCGATCGTCGCGCTGACTTCGGTCTCGATGAATCTCTCCGATCCGGTGGTGCGCCCGATCCTTTCGACGGTGTCGACGCTCACGCCGACGCCGTTCAACAATCCCGAACTGAAACGTCGCGGCGAGCCCGGCAACGTATCGCTCACGGCTGAGCGCATCGTGCAGATGGCAGCGCAGGCGGGCCGCGAACGCGGGCTCAAGTCGCCGCCGGGCGCGCTGTATTACGTGCCGTCGTTTAATGCATACGGTGTGGGATTCTTCGCGCCGGGCCACGATCACGGCGACGCCGGTCTCGGCAACGCGTGGCTGTACTACAACGCGAATACCGGCAAGCTGGCAGGCGGATCGATACCCGGCAAAGGCTCGGCCGGCGACATCTTCATGCAGGCGCAATACCCGCTGCATTCCGGCCGGATCATCGGGATCGGTGGACGAATTCTGATGAGCTTCACCGGCATCGCGGTGGCGATATTGAGCGCAACCGGGCTGATGATCTGGCTGAAGAAGCTCGGTGCGCGCCGCCGTTCTGCGGCGGCTGCAGCTGCGGCGTCCCGCTCGGGCGTCACGCGGGAGTCTGCTGCGCAGTCCTGACCACGCAGCACAACACACGCTGTCGCGCGGACGGCTGCGAAGCTCTGTGGCTTGATACGCGGGCACGCCGTGCCGCCCTTCCACATGACGTAGCTATCGTCGACATCCAGGTCATCTCGTGTCTTCTGTTGCAGCATTCAAACTGATATTGCTCTCGCTCGTCGCGATCATCGGACTCGAGCTCCTTGCGAAACGTCTGCGTCTGCCGCCAGCCGCCGCGTTATTGGAAGTGTCGGCGCGGCTTGCGCGCGGCTGAGCGGCGAGCGGCTGGATACGCCAGAAGAAGACGGGGAGAAATGCAGGCAGTTGCAGGCTCAGGCCTTGCCTTCCGGCTGAACCGCCTGAGCCCGTATCAAACGACATCAAAGCGACATCAAAGCGACATCAAGGCAACGCGGATGTCCTGGCTTCGCCCGCGCGAAGTTGCGCGCGTTCGCTGCGTTCGACGAGCCAGCCGAACAGCAGCCCGATCGTCGTCCAGATGATCAGCTGCATGCCGATCGCCGCAATGCGGAAATGCCACAGCAGCGTGGCCGGGAAAGTCTGCGGCACCTCGTTGATCACCGGCATCGCGATCTGCACGGCCGCGATGATCGCGACATACACCCCACCGCCGATGATCGCCGCGTTCCACTGACCGAAGCGCGCAACCGCGCGTCGCCGCACCTTCAGCGAAAACACCAGCGCAACCAGCGATATCGCGATCATCAGGAAGAAGAGCCCGGTGCGCGGGCCGATCGTTTCGGGGTCGCCGATGGAAGGCGGATTAGCCGGATACTTGAGATTCGGCACGATCACGAGCGCGATAAACGCCGCCGCTGCGAGCATCGCGGACAGCGCCCGCGCGCCCAGCTTGCCGACGCGGCCATACGCATACGCGAAGGTCAACGCGAAGAGTCCGCCGAATGCCGCGCCGTACACGACCACGCCAGTCAACAGGCCGAGACCCGCCTGCGTTTCGCGGCTGACGAGTTCAGGCTCCGGCGCTTCGCCACGCGCCGCTGCGGCTTTCTCTTCGAATGTAATTGCCTGCTCGACCGCGGGTTCGCCGGCGAAGCGGGCGAATGCGAACGTGAGGAGTCCCGCGGCGATGCCTGCAAGCATGCCGCGTACCAACAGTTTGCCTACCATGTGTGCCCCCGTTAGTGGCAGGGGAAGCCGAGCAGATGGCGGCCGTCGTGGACGAATTCGTGAACCATCATGCCAGGGACGAGCGACGTCGCCCCTTGTTCAGCGCCGACAAAATACAGCGCAAGCAAAAGCAGCAGGCCGCCGAAGATGACCCACGGCAGCAGTTCGCGCAGGGGGATCAGTGCAGGTTGAGCGGCCGGCGTGAAAACGGTGTCAGTCATGATGAATCTCTCCAGGGGTTACGCGCCCCGACAGTCGACTAGAAAAGGGATGACTCGAAGCTCAGGTCTGGCTTTCGGCTCTATGCTGAGCCGATTACAGTGGCGCGACCGCGCCGGGCTTACACCGGCTTCCGCGCTTCGGTGACGCTATTCTACGCGCTAAACTTCGCCGCGCCAGCGTGATGAACGCTACGCCTCCGACAAAGGGACACGAGATGCAGACACGGTTGCTGCTGGTCAGCCACGCGGCAACGCGGGCGATGCGCGTGGGCGCTTTCCCCGCCGACGATCCGCTCGATGCGCGCGGCGTGGCCGAGATCGAGGCGTGGCGCGAGCGGGCGCAGAGCGTCGCTCAAGCCGCGCGCGTCTTTCGCAGCGACGCGACCTGCGTCCGCGAAATGGCTGAAGCGCTTGGGTTGAAGACGGAAGCCGCGCCCGCGCTGGCCGATGTCGATTGTGGCGAGTGGCGCGGCCGAAGGCTCAGCGATCTCGCCGCCGAAGAACCGGATGCGCTCGCCGCATGGACGCGTTCGCCCGACGCCGCGCCGCCTGGTGGCGAGTCCTTCAGCATGGTCCTCGCCCGCGTCGGCGCGTGGCTCGACGCGCTTCAGCCTGCACACGACGGCGACGCTTTAGTCGCGATCACGCATGCGGTGGTGATCCGCGCGGCGATCATTTACGCGCTGGGCGCACCGGCCTCAGCGTTCAGGCGGATCGAGATTGCCCCGCTGTCGATTGTCGAATTGCGGCGTTCGCGGGACGGAAGCTGGGCCTGGTGGCCGGGCTCCGCCTGAAATCTGAGGGGAGGAAGCAGAACTGCAGAAGAGAGAACATGCCTTCGTACCCGCTGGACGCTACGTCCGACGCGAGAAGCTGTACCGGATTGCCGGGATCCGCCACAGCCGCTCGATGTTCGCGCTGCGCTGCATGAAGAGCGTGCCTTCTGCAGATTGGGTAAGGTGGCGATAGCTTGACCTTCGCACCGCCCTGGCGCGCGGTGCCGCAATGTGGTGCGCCGCCCGTCAAGGCAACGGCCAGCAATTGTCACCGGCACCCCCACAGGCAAGCCCCGACGCTCATCGGCATGGAGCTTGCATAGCCGCTCGCATCGCGTCCCCCACGGACGCCCGACGAGCGGATCTCTCCCATGCTGCGCGACGAAGCGCCCTATAAGGCAATCCTCGATCACATTCGCTGGACCCCTGCGCCCGTACTGTACGCGCAGCGACATGGGCTGCTGGAACAGGACGCCGCCGTGTTCCCGACCTCCGCCGGCAGCGTCGAAAGCGCCGCTGCCGCGGCGTTTCCTCGAGCCGCCTGATGCATCGCGGAGGTTGTCGCGACCTGAGGAATTCCTTAGGCACATTTGAGGCGCGCCCGATTTCTGGCGCAGAGGCCGGCCTTTAGGCTCGCATGATGCACAACCCGAACGAAACGCCCGCGCGTACGACGCGCCCCGTCAGCCGCGCCGAACGCGGCATGGTCGCCACCGCGCATCCGCTTGCGACGCAGGAAGCGCTCGCCGTGCTGCGCGCAGGCGGCAGCGCAGTCGACGCCGCACTCACTGCCGCCGCGATGCTCAACGTCGTGCAGCCGCATATGACGGGCATCGGCGGCGACGCGTTCTGGATGATCGCGCCTGCCGGTGAAGCGCCGATCGGCATCGACGGTAGCGGGCAGAGCGCGCGACGCGCGACGCTTGAGCGCTTTTCAGGTCACACAGCACTATCGACACGTGGCGCGCTGGCTGCGTTGACGGTTCCTGGCGCGGTCGGAAGCTGGATGCTGGCGCGTGAGCGCTTCGGCAAATTGCCGCTTGAGCGCGTGCTCGCTCCCGCGATTGACTACGCGCGCGAGGGCGTCGCGGTCGGACGCGATCTTGCGCGCTGGTTTGCGGACGACGCCGAAGTACTGCGCGCCGATGCGGGCTGCCGTGCGACGTATTTCGATGAGCACAGTCACGTGCTGAAGGAAGGCGCGCGTCTCAGGCAACCCGCGCTCGCCGGAACGTTCGGACACCTCGTGCGTCATGGCCTGTCGGCGTTCTATCGCGACATCGGCGATTCAGCCGCTGCATATGTGGATGCGCAGGGCGGTCTGCTCGATGCCACGGATTTCGCCTCATATCGCGCGCAATGGGTGAAGCCGCTGCGCACGCGTTATCGCGGCTATGAGGTGTGTCAGATGCCGCCGCCGTCGCAAGGCATGGCCGGCGCGATGATCCTCAACTTTCTGGATGGCGTGCAGATCGATCCGCGGGCGCCTCTTGGCGCCGATTATTTTCACGCGAAGATTCAGGCGATCAAATGGGCATCTGGTTATCGCGACCGGCATCTGACCGATCCCTTGATTGTGAAGGTGCCCATTGATGAACTGCTTGCTGCGTCACTCGCTGCACGCGAACGCGATGCGTGGCTAGCCGACGCGACGCGCCAGCACGCCGCCGTCGCGCAAGGCAGCGATACGACGTTCATCTGCGTAGCCGACAGCGAAGGCAATGCTGTTGGCCTTGTGCAAAGCCTGTACTTCGATTTTGGTGCGGCGGTGCTCGATCCGGCGACCGGCGTGCTGTTGCAAAACCGTGGATCGTTCTTCTCGCTCGATCCGCGTCATCCGAATGCGCTCGCGCCTGGCAAACGCACCGCATCGACGTTGATGTCCGCGATGCTGCTTAAGGACGGCCTGCCGTATCTCGTCTACGGCACGCAGGGTGGCGAAGGACAGCCGCAAACGCAGACGTCGATCGCTACGCGCGTCGCCGATTTCGGCTGGGACGTGCAGCGCGCAATTGAAGCGCCGCGCGTGCTGTGCGGCCGTGCGTGGGGCGATGCATCGAACCGTCTGCTGCTCGAAGACAGCGCGCCCGCCGCGACCTTCGATGCGCTGCGGGCGCTCGGTCATCCGGTCGAAGCGGCTGCCGCGCTGCATCCGCTATTTGGCACGGCGCAGGCGATCCGTCTGCGCGGCCCGTGGTCGCCGTTCTTCGAGGGCGGTGCCGATCCGCGCGGCGAAGGCGTCGCGCTCGGCTACTGAATACGTCGACGCCATGACTTCGTCAACCCGCCACGTCGATCTGCTGATCCGCCACGCGCGCGTCGACGACGACGCGCCGCTCACCGACATCGTGATCGACGCTGGCCGCATCGTTGCACTTGCAACCGGTTGGGACGGCACGGCTCGTGAAGAAATCGACGCCGCCGGCCGCGCGGTCGTGCCGGGCTTTATCGAGCCGCATATCCATCTCGACAAGGCGATGTGGCATCGCGCGCGGCCTTCGGTTGCCGGCACACTGGAAGAAGCGATCCGCACCACGGGCGAACTGAAATCGCGTTGCGACCGTGAAGACATGCTGACGCGCGCGCGACGTGTTCTCGACATGGCCGTGCGCAATGGCACGATCGCAATGCGCACGCATCCGGACGTCGATCCGATCCAGCAACTGCTCGGCGTCGAAACGATGCTCGAACTGCGCGACGAATATCGCGATCTGATCGACCTGCAGATCGTCGCGTTTCCGCAGGAAGGCCTGATCAAGGCGCCCGGCACGCTGCAATTGCTGGAAGAAGCGTTGAATCTCGGCGCCGACGTCGCCGGTGGCTGCCCCTACAACGAAGCGAATCGCGAAGACACCGAAGCCCATATCGATGCGGTATTCGCGCTCGCGCAGCGCTTTAGCGTCGACATCGACCTGCACGCCGATTTCGCCGATGACACCGCCGACGCCCGCTTCTTCGCCACTGAATACATCGCGCGCAAGACAATCGAGACTGGCTATCAGGGCCGTGTGTCGCTTGGACACGTCACGAGTCTCGGCTCGCTGCCGCCCGCGCAACTCGCACCGCTGGTCGAACTGCTCGCCGATGCGCACATTCACATCGTCACGCTGCCCGCGACCGATCTTTACCTCGGCGCCCGCCGCGACACAGAAAACCCGCGCCGCGCGCTCACGCCATTGCGCGCGCTCGTCGACGGAGGCGTGAACGTCGCGTATTCGTCGAACAACGTGCGCAACGCGTTCACACCGTTCGGCAACGCGGACGTGCTGACCATCGGCAACCTGCTCGCGCACGCTGCGCAATTCGGCACGCCATCGCAGCAGGCGCAGATTCTCGCGATGGGCACCGTCAATGCAGCCCGTGCAATCGGCATCGAAGGCAACTACGGCATCGCGCCTGGACGGCTCGCCGATCTCGTCGTGCTCGATACGCTATGGATCGCCGACGCCCTGCTCGACATGCCGCCGCGTACCTGGGTCATCAAGCGCGGCCGTATCACCGTGACCACGCATCACTGCTGCGAGATTCATCGCGCTCATTCCACAGAAGAGGTGTAACGTGCCCGCCCCGCTCTCATCGTCCGCTTCATCGTCTTCCTCGAATCCGCACGCGCAGTCGCAGATCGAACTCGTTCACGTGACGAAACGCTATGGCGACAGCGTGGCCGTCGACAAGCTCGATCTCTTTATCGAAGGTGGCAGTTATTGCTGTCTGCTTGGGCCATCCGGTTGCGGCAAGACCACGACGTTGCGCATGATCGCCGGCCACGAAACCGTCAACGACGGCGACGTGCTGATCGGCGATCGCAACGTCACGCTGCTCGAACCGAGCGACCGCGGCACCGCGATGGTGTTTCAGCACTACGCGCTGTTCCCGCATCTGTCCGCACTCGATAACGTTGCGTTCAGCCTGCGCATGCGCGGCGTCGGACGCGAAGAGCGCGAACAGCGCGCGAAAGCGCTGCTCGAACTCGTTTCAATGGGCCAATACGCGCATCGCAAGCCAGCGCAGCTTTCCGGCGGCCAGCAGCAGCGCGTCGCACTCGCGCGTGCGTTGCTGAACCAGCCGCGCTGCCTGCTGCTCGACGAGCCGCTATCCGCACTCGATCCATTCCTGCGCGTGCAGATGCGTGCCGAACTGAAACGCTGGCAGAAAGATCTCGGCATCACATTCGTTCACGTCACGCACTCGCAGGAGGAAGCGCTCGCGCTGGCCGATCTCGTCGTCGTGATGAACGGCGGCAAGATCGAGCAGGCGGGCACGCCGCATGAAGTGTTCAACCATCCGCGCACGGAATTCGTCGCGCGTTTTCTGGGCGCGCACAACGTGATTCCGGCGGGTCAGCAGATGATCACCGTGCGCGCCGACCAGTTGCGCGTCGCGCCGCACGGCACCGTGCCCGTGCAGGACGGCCGCGAAGGCTTGAGCCGCATCGGCGGTGTGCCATGCCGCGTGACGGCAACCGAGTATCACGGCACGCACGTCCGCATGAGTCTTGTGACCGCCGATACCGATCGCGAGCTGATCGCGCTCGTCGGCGATGCTGAATACGACCCCGCCCAGATGAAGGTAGGTGCGCGCGTCATCGTCTGGTGGAGTGAGGCACATGCGCATGCGCTTGCTGCCTGAAGCGCATTGAAACACGCTTTAAACGATCCGATTTTCTCTGAAAGCATCACAAACGCAACGAGGAGCCTTTGCCATGAGCGACAAGAAAACAACGGACGCCCAGGTGGACACCGCCGCCACAGCCGTCCCTGAGACAGCAACGCATGCACCCGAAGCCGCCGCACCTGGCGGTCTTTCGCGCCGCACCTTCCTGAAGGGTGCGGTTGCGGCCGCCGGTATCACCGGCTTCCCATACGTCCACGCGCAGGAAAAGATCACGCTGCGCTATCTCGGCACGGCCGTGAACCAGAGCGCCGACATCGCGAAGAAGTTCAAGGAAGACACGGGCATCGAGCTGCAATACATTCCGCTCACGACCGACGACGTCACGAAGCGCATCATCACGCAGCCGAATTCGTTCGATATCGCCGACACGGAATACTTCTCGCTGAAGAAGCTGATTCCGTCGGGCACGCTCGTCGGCCTCGACGCGAAGAAGATCAAGTATGCGGACAAGATCACACCTGTGCTCACGCGCGGCGAAATCGGCGGCAAGAAGATTGGCGACCAGGGCACTGCGCCGAAGAAAGTCATGTTCCTGACGGGCGAGCATTCGACGCAGTTTTCCACCACGCCCACCGAATGGATGACACTGATCCCGACGACGTACAACGCCGACACGCTCGGCATTCGTCCGGACCTGATCAAGCGCCCGGTGAGCACGTGGGCCGATCTGCTGAATCCTGAGTTCAAGGGCAAGGCGGCGCTGCTCAACATCCCGTCGATCGGCATCATGGACGCCGCCATGGCACTCGAAGCCAGCGGCAAGATGAAGTACGGCGACAAGGGCAACATGACAAAGAAGGAGATCGACGGCACCATCGCCGCGCTGATCGAAGCTAAGCGTGCAGGCCAGTTCCGCGCATTCTGGCGTGACTTCAACGAAAGCGTGAACCTGATGGCGTCGGGCGAAGTGGTGATCCAGTCGATGTGGTCGCCGGCCGTGACGAAGGTGCGCACGATGGGCGTGCCCTGCACGTTCCAGCCGCTGAAAGAAGGCTATCGCGCGTGGGCGTCGGGCTTTGGCTTGCCGCGTACGTTGCAGGGCCGCAAGCGCGATGGCGCGTATGAGTTCATCAACTGGTTCCTCGATGGCTGGGCAGGCGCGTATCTGATGCGTCAGGGCTACTACTCTGCCGTACTTGAAACAGCACGGCCGAAAATGCAGGCGTACGAGTGGGACTACTGGATCGAAGGCAAGCCCGCTACGCAGGAAATCAAGGCGCCAGACGGGCAGGCGCTTGAGAAGGCCGGTGCCACGCGTGATGGCGGTTCCTATCAGGCGCGGATGGGCGCAATCGCCTGCTGGAACGCGGTGATGGACGAGAACATCTACATGGTCCAGAAGTGGAACGAGTTCATCGCAGCCTGATCGTCTGTACATGAGGCAGGGCGCGCCCTGCTTCGCTTCTCAAGTCATTCAAGGACAACGCGATGGCAACGCTTCCCGACACGATCGCCGCTTCGCCTGTCGCACGCGAACGCCGCAAGGAGCGGCGCTCCGCGTGGTGGCAAGCCGCACCGCTTACGCTCGCCTTCCTGCTGTTCTTCATCGTGCCGCTGGTGATGACGCTCGTTGTGAGCTTCTGGAATTTCAACGAATACGAAATCATCCCGGCATTCACGCTCAAGAACTATCAGGCGATCTTCGATGGCTGCGGTTCCCTGACCAATGTGTGCGTCACGCTCAAGACTTACTGGTCGACGCTGCGCTTTTGCGTGATCGTGTGGGCGGTGACGCTGGTGCTCGGCTTTTCGATTGCATGGTTTCTCGCGTTTCATATACGCACAGTACGCATGCAGACCATTCTGTTCCTTGTCTGCACAATTCCGTTCTGGACGTCCAACGTGATCCGCATGATTTCGTGGATGCCGCTGCTGGGTCGCAATGGGCTCGTCAATGACGCGCTGGTGGGCGCGCATCTCGTCGATAAACCAGTTGAATGGCTGCTGTATTCGGATTTCGCGGTCGTGCTTGCGTTCGTGCATCTCTTCACGTTCTTCATGATCGTGCCGATTTTCAACGCGATGATGCGTATCGACCGCTCGCTCATTGAAGCCGCGCGCGATGCCGGCGCGAGCGGCTGGCAGATCGTATGGCGCGTGGTGCTGCCGCTGTCCAGAACCGGCGTAATCATCGGCTCGATCTTCGTTGTGACGATCGTGATGGGCGATTTCCTGACCGTTGGCGTGATGGGCGGACAGCAGATTGCATCGGTGGGGAAGATCATTCAGGTACAAACATCGTATCTGCAGTTTCCTGCCGCGGCCGCTAACGCGATGGTGCTGCTCGCCATTGTGCTGATGATGATCTGGGCGCTGACGCGTCTCGTCGATATTCGCAAGGAGCTTTAAATGACCGCGCCCAAAATTCTGCGACGCGACCGGCGTCCCGCGAGTTTCTACTGGCTCTCCGCACTGTTTGCACTCTTCGTGCTATTTCTTTACGGACCGACGATCACGATTTTCATCCTGTCGTTTCAGGGACCGGAAGGCGGCTTGACGTTTCCGATGCGCGGCGTTTCGCTGCACTGGTTCCAGCAGCTGAGCCAGGGTGTCGGACAGATCGACATCTGGGGCGCCTTTGGCCGCTCGATGAAACTGGCGCTCGTGACGATGATGCTGACCGTCGTGTTTTCGCTGATGGCGGGTCTCGCATTCCGCCGGCGCTTTCGCGGTGACGGCGCGGTGTTTTATATGAGCATCGCAAGTCTGATCATGCCGTCAATCATCGTTTCTTTAGGCATTGGCCTGACGTTCCGTCTGCTCGATATGGGCGTGAAAGCCTTTGCAACGACGGTTGGCTGGCAGAGCTTCGCCGACAGCTATACGACCTCGATGGGCCTGTACACGTCGGCGCTCGGTGCGCATCTGACGTGGACGCTGCCGTTCGGCCTGCTCGTCATGTTCGCCGTGTTCAACCGCTTCAACCGCAGTTGGGAAGAAGCCGCGCACGATCTGGGCGCGACGGCATGGCAGCGTTTTCTGTATGTCGTGCTGCCGATCATCGGCGCATCCGTGATCGGCGTCGGCATGTTCGGCTTTACGCTTTCGTGGGACGAGATTGCGCGGACGTCGCAGGCTATCGGCGATGCGAATACGTTGCCGCTGGAATTGCAGGGGCTGACCACATCGGTGACGACGCCCGTGATCTACGCGCTCGGCACGACGACCACGGTGATGTCGTTTGCGGTGGTGATCTTCTCCATACTGGCCGTGCGCATGATCGCGAGCCGGCGGAAGAAAGCGGGGCTGCTGGAGGCGGTGGAATGAAGCAGACTAAGGCGTGTCGCCGGAAGAAGGCTCTGCTTCCTGCGACAGGCGCGCTTTAGCGTGCCGCATCTTTTCAAGCGTTTTAGGGCCGAGCCTTAGCGCGACGCCGATCGCAAGTGCGTCCATGATGCACAGATGCACGAGGCGCGACACGCCAGGTGTATTCGGATCGATCGCGGTCGGCACACGAAGCAACAGCGGAATATCTACGAGCCACGCAAGACGCGAACCTACGTTCGTGAGCCCGATCGTCGTCGCACCGCGTTCCTTTGCGATCTGGATGCTTTCGTTCACTTCGACGCTACGTCCTGAATGCGAAATCGCGAATGCGACGTCGCCGGGTTCCATCAAGCCGGCGTAAAGCCGTTGCAGATGACCATCGGTGAATGCGCTTGCCGCGATATCGAGCCGCAGGAAACGCAATGCTGCGTCTTGCACTGCGAGACCCGATCCCGAGCCGACGCCAAAGAAATACACACGCCGCGCCGTAGCAATCGCCGAAATCGCAGCTTCAACCGCTGAAGGTTCCAGCGCGCCGCGCGCATGCGTGATGCCCTGAACAGCGGCTTCGCTGACCTTGTCGAAGAGTGTCTGGAGATCGTCATCGCGCGCGACTGCGGTCGATGCATACGGCAATCCGCCCGCGACGCTTTGCGCGAGCAGCATCTTGAAGTCGCGCAGACCATGCGCACCGATCGCGCGACAAAAGCGCGTGACAGATGGCTCCGACACGTCGGCGCGTTGCGCGAGCTCGGTGATGCTGGCGCGCATCGCGAAGTCGACGTCGCTCAGCACCATGTCGGCAACCTTGCGTTCAGCCGGCCGCAGCGACGCAAGCGCGTTGCGGATGTGGGGAATCAGGTTCGGAGCGGACACCCGTGCGTTCCTGTTGGGTTAGAAACTCCGCGTTCCGTCATTGCTTCGACGGCTCCGGCAACACGCGGATCAGCCAAGCCTGGCACCACTCTCCGTGTCGAACAGATGCAGATGTCCGGCCGGCAGTCCAAGCGCGACACGCTGGCCAGGCTCGATCTTCGAGCGCTGACGCGTCGTGACGCACCACGTGCTGCCGCCAATCTGCCCGTATAGATGGGTTTCCGCGCCCGTCGGCTCGACGACTTCGACTTCCATCGTCACGCCCGTGTGCGCCGTCGTGTCCGTTTCGATGTGCTCCGGCCGGATACCGAGTGTGACCCGCGCCCCCGGCGCGGCGTAGGCTTTCGCGGCGTCCGGCAGCGGAATGACGTGGTTATCGGAAAGCGCGAGCACGAAGCCGAGGTCGCCTTGCACGATCGTGCCTTCCGCGAAATTCATCGAAGGCGAGCCAAGGAAGCTCGCGACAAACAGGTTCGCGGGGCGATCGTAAAGTTCAAGCGGACGTCCAACCTGCTCGATGCGTCCGGCGTTCATCACGACGATGCGGTCAGCCATCGTCATCGCTTCGATCTGGTCGTGCGTGACGTAGATGATCGTATTCTTCAGACGTTGATGCAGCGCCTTGATTTCAGTGCGCATCTGCACGCGCAGCTTTGCGTCGAGGTTCGAAAGCGGTTCGTCGAACAGGAACAGGGACGGCTCACGCACCACCGCGCGGCCCATCGCGACACGCTGCCGTTGCCCACCCGACAAAGCGCGCGGCAGGCGGTCCAGATAGCCGCCGAGGTTCAGCATTTTCGCGGCCGTCTCGATACGCGGCTTGAAATTTTTCTCTGATTCCTTCCGGATACGCGGACCAAACGCGATGTTCTCGTACACCGAGAGATGCGGATACAACGCGTAACTCTGGAACACCATCGAAATATTGCGTTCCTGCGGGGCGAGCGCATTCGCACGCGTGCCGCCGATCATCAGATCGCCGCCGCTGATCTCTTCGAGACCGGCCACCATGCGCATCAAGGTGCTCTTGCCGCAGCCCGAAGGGCCAACCAGCACGACGAATTCGCCATCGTCGATATGGAGGTCGATGCCATGCACGACCTGCGTATCGCCGTAGCGCTTGAAAATGCCGCTCAGTTGCACCGCTGCCATACTGCCCTCGTCAGGATCGAAAGCGCCGCGCGCGTTGCGCGACGTTCATGCGTTCATCGTGCGATTCTGTTCAAACCAGCTGCCTGCCGGCGCCCTACAGCGCCTCGAGCGTCAATTCCTCTGCCATCATGCGGTTGCCCGCCATCAGGCCGCCATCGACCGGCAGTGCCACGCCCGTAATCACCCGCGCTGCAGGCGAAGCGAGAAACAGTACCGCGTCGGCGATATCGTCGGGCGTTGCGAAGTCGCGCAGCGGGTACCACTTCTTAAGCGCCTCGAAAACCTGGGGATTCTTGTCGACACGTGCCTGCCACGCCTGCGTCTTCACCGTGCCCGGACAGACGATGTTCGCGCGGATGCCATAGCGCCCGAGTTCCAGCGCAAGCGCCTTCGTGTAACTGATAAGACCCGCTTTAGCCGCGCTGTATGCCGGGTGCCCAAGCGACGCCATGCCGTTCACCGAACCGATCAGCACCAGCACGCCGCTTTCACGCTCGATCATCGATGCGCGCACGGCTTCTACCGTGTGATACGTGCCGTTCAGATTCAGATGGACGTCGCGCTGCCAGCTGGCGGCGTCGGTTTTGGCGAGCGTCAGGCCTTCGGCTGCGCCTGCATTGGCGACTACGACGTCAACAGGGCCGGTTGCCGCTGCGGCCTTTGCAACAGCGTCGCTCACGGCGGCGGCATCGCCGATGTCGACCGCCACGGGCGTAACGTGTGCCGCGCCAAGCCCGGCGGTCAACGCATTGAGCGCCGTCGCGTCGACATCGAGCGCCAGAACCTTATCGCCCTGCTCCACGAAGCGTTTGCATAACACCCTGCCGATTCCGCCGCAGGCACCCGTCACCAAGACCACGCGATTCATGTCCGACCTCGTCGATGTTGCCCTGCGCGCCGCCGCCTGATGCCCGCGTCGCCGCCGTTACTGCCCGTGCTGCCCCCTGATTCGTGCCCGCCGCGTGCGCTCGAATGGCGGCGGTCTGCCGTTGTTTTTCGCTTCGCGGCGCGTGTAAATTTCCAACAAACACAGCGCCCAGCGGTATTTCCAGCACGCTCGGCCTTTGTCCGGTCTTTTCCTGCACCGCACAAAATATGCCTTCTTTACAGCATATTAAGCAGAAAAGGCTCAAAGAAAAAATATGGCGAACCCTACGTGACAACTATTTTTTCGTCCTGTAGGATTTTTTCAAACAATCCAAACCCAGCGGCCGGCTACGGCGGCAGACCACCCCAGGAGAGACGAAAATGTCGTTGCATGCACGTGCTTCACTTACGCTCGGCAAGCTGGCCGTTGCGCTTACCGTTGCAGGTATCGCAATCTCGGCACACGCCGATACGGTCCGCGTGACCGTCGCCCACTACAGCGACGCCACCGCGCCGTACTTCGAGAAAATGGCCAAGGAGTTCGAAAAGGCCAATCCCGGCACCACGATCAAGATCGAGGACGTGAACTGGGACACGCTGCAACAAAAGCTGCAAACGGACATTTCGGGCAACGCAAACGCCGATCTGGCCATTGTCGGCACGCGCTGGCTGCTGGATTTCGTGAAGGACGGCGTTGCCGAGCCGCTCGACGGCTACATGGACGCCTCGTTCAAGAGCCGCTTCATCGGCCCGTTCCTCGCACCGAGCGAGATCAGCGGCAAGACCTACGGCCTGCCGATCGCAGCTTCGGCACGCGCGCTGTACTACAACAAGGATCTGCTCGCTTCGGTCGGCTATCCGAACGGCCCGAAGACGTGGAATGACGTGATGGACGCGTCGAAGAAACTGAAGGCCAAGGGTGTTGCAGGCTTCGGTCTGCAAGGCAAGGAAATCGAAACCGACGTGTACTACTACTACGCGCTGTGGACGGAAGGTGGCGACGTACTGGGCAAGGACGGCAAGGCCGCGTTCAACTCGCCGGCTGGCGTGAAGGCCGCGACGATGTACAAGCAGATGATCGACGAAGGTCTGACGCAGCCGGGCGTCACGGGTTACAGCCGTGAAGACGTGCAGAATCTGTTCAAGCAGGGCCGCGTCGCGATGGTGATCTCCGCACCGTTCCTCGCCAAGCAGATCAAGAAGGAAGCGCCGAACCTGAAGTACGGTATCGATCCGGTGCCGATGGGCACGAAGGCAGCAACGTACGCGGTCACCGATTCGATCGTGATGTTCAAGAACTCGAAGGTGAAGAAGGACGCCTGGAAGTTCCTCGACTTCCTGTTCACGAAGCAACCGCGCGTCGAATTCACGAGCACGGAAGGTTTCCTGCCGACGACGAAGGCCGAAGCGACGGACCCGGTGTTCAACGATCCGGACACGAAGGCATTCGTTGCACTGCTGCCGACGGCGAAGTTCGCGCCGACGGTGACGGGCTGGGAAGACACCGCGAAAGCCGTGACCAACTCAATGCAATCGATCTACCTCGCCAAGGCCAAGCCGGCGGACGCGCTGAACGACGCGGCCACGCAGGCGAACAAGGCGCTGGGTCATTGATGTGGCGGGCCGTGTCGAAGCCATTATGGCTTCGATTGCGGCCCGTTTGATGTTTTCCGGGCTTGAACGGGTGGTGTCGGCGCCTGCTCAAGCCCCGCCTTGATCGGCCCATTCTGGCGCGCCGGCGTGATATTGCATCATGGCCGGCGCCTCTTTTGATCGAGCACGCATGAGCCGTCCCGCTTCGTCGCGCCTTCCGGCGCCCTGGTTGCTGATTGCGCCGAGTCTGATCCTCGCGCTCTTCATCATCACCTATCCAATTTTCAACATCGTGTGGCAATCGGTGCATGAGGTGTCGCGTTTCGGTGCGATCCGCGATTTCACCGGCCTCGAGAACTTCCGCACGGTCTTCACCGATCCCGCGTTCCTCGATGCGCTGCGGCGTACGCTCGTGTGGACGGTGTGCGTAGTCGGCGGCACTGTCCTGACTTCGGTGCCTGTTGCGCTGGTGCTCAATCAGGATTTCTACGGCCGCGGCATCGCGCGCACGCTCGTGATGCTGCCGTGGTCCGTATCGCTGACGATGACGGCCGTGGTCTGGCGCTGGTCGTTCAACGACGACTACGGCATGGTCAACGTCACGCTTCAACGCCTTGGTCTGATCTCTGGTCCGATCCACTGGCTGGCTACCCCTGAACTGGCGTTCCCGGTGGAAATCGCGGTGGGTATTCTCGTGTCGGTTCCCTTTACGGTGACGATCCTGCTTGGCGGCCTGTCGTCGGTGCCGGGCGACATCTACGAGGCCGCGCGGATGGATGGCGCGAGCGCGTGGCAGATGTTCCGCAAGCTCACGCTGCCGCTGCTGCGTCCGTTCGTCAATATGGCGATCCTGCTGAACGTGATCTACGTGTTCAACTCGTTCCCGATTATCTGGGTGATGACGCAGGGCGGTCCGGACAACGGCACGCATATTCTCGTCACGTACCTGTATGAGCTGGGCTTCCGGCTTGGCAGACCGGGGCAGGCGGCAGCCGTGTCGCTCATCATGCTCGTGATGCTGTTTGTGTTCTCGATGGCGTATCTGCGCATCCAGCCGAAGTCGTCAGGAGACCTGGCATGAGCATCAAGATGAAGCGCACCGTGTGGTGCTGGCTCGCCCTCACGCCGCTGATTATCGTGATCCTGTTTCCGTTCGCGGTGATGCTTTTCACCGCGCTCAAGCCTGCTAACGAAGTGTTTGTTTATCCGGCACGCTGGCTGCCGGTGCACTGGCAGTGGCAGAACTTCGTCGATATGTGGACGGCGGCGAATTTCGGCGTCGCGTTGCGTAATAGCACGGTCATCAGTCTGCTTTCGACGGCGCTGGCGCTTGCCGTTAGCCTTCCGGCCGCTTATGCGCTTGCGCGCTTTCCGTTCAAGGGACGCGGCGTGTATCGCCAGTTCCTGCTCGTTACGCAGATGCTTTCGCCGATTCTGCTGGTGGTCGGTCTGTTCCGGCTTGCAGCGATGATTCCTTACGGCGACGGTAATCTGGTCGATTCGAAGATCGGCGTGATCGTTTCGTATGCGGCCTTCAATATCGCGTTTGCGGTGTGGATGCTTTCGTCTTACTTCCAGACGGTGCCCCGGGATCTTGAAGAGTCGGCCTGGCTTGAAGGATGCAGTCGGACGAAGGCTGTTTTCAAGGTGTTTTTGCCGCTGGCCGTGCCGGCGATCGTCGTGACTGCAATCTTCACGTTCATCAATGCGTGGAATGAGTTTGCTGTGGTCTATACGCTGATCCGCTCGCCTGAGAACAAGACGCTAACCGTACAGGTGACCGATATGGTGGCCGGCAAGTATGTCGTCGAATGGCATCTGGTGATGGCTGCGACGCTGTGCGCGACCTTGCCGGTTTCGGTTGTATTTGCCTGGTTGCAGCGGTACCTGGTTAAGGGGCTTGCGCTTGGGGCCGTGAAGTAGCGGAATCATCGATTCGGCCCGACAGCTTTTGAACCTGTTGCCGCGTCGCCCATCGGCCTCTCCCCTGCCGTAAAAATGGCGCTCTTGCCCAGGTCGAGAAATTGCTCTGCCGTCGTAGTCGAAAAGAGATGCATGGCGCGCGCGATGATGGCGGTCCAGCCGGTCTGGTGGCTCGCACCAAGACCCGCTCCGTTATCGCCGTGGAAATACTCGTAGAAAAGGACATGGTCGCGCCATAGCGGGTCCTCCTGAAGCAACCGGCTGCCCCCATAGACCGGCCGCCGCCCATCGTCGTCGCGCAGGAAAATGCTGGCCAGCCGACGCGCAATCTCCTCGGCGATCTGATACAGGGTCATGTGCCGGCCGGAGCCCGTCGGACATTCGACCGTGAAATCATTCCCGTAGTAGCTGTAGTACTGCAGCAAGGCCCGGATAATCAGCGCATTGACCGGCATCCAGATCGGGCCGCGCCAGTTGGAGTTGCCCCCGAACATTCCCGTATCGGACTCGGCCGGCAGATATGACACCCGGTACTCCTCGTCGCCCACGCGGTGCACGTAGGGATGTTCCGCGTGGTAGCGGGAGAGCGAGCGTATGCCGTAGGGACTCAGAAACTCGTTTTCGTCGAGCATCGTCGCCAGTACGCGGCGCAGCTTGCTCTCGTCGAGGACGGCCGCCAGCTTCCGACCGGCATGGCCAGGCCTGTTCGGGTTATGAATGAATGCGGTGAGTTCCGGGCGCGCCTCCATGAATTTGCGCAATCCCAGTTTCGCCTCGGGAACCGCGTCCATGAGGTCTCCGGTAAAGGAGGTGACCGCGCACAGCGGGAGCAGTCCCACCATGGAGCGAACCTTGAGGCGCTGTGAGCCACCGTTCGGCAGTCGAAGCACGTCGTAGAAGAAGCCGTCTTCTTCGTCCCACATTCCAGTATTTTCGCCGGCATGAAGCATGGACGACGCAATCCACAGAAAATGGGAGGTGAACTTGACACACATCTGGATGTAGGCGGGCCGCTCGAGCGTCAGCTCGATCGCGATCTCAAGCATGTTCTGGCAAAACAGCGCCATCCACGCTGTGCCATCGGCCTGTTCCAGGTGGCCGCCCGTCGGCAGCGGCGCACTGCGGTCGAAAACCCCGATGTTGTCCAGCCCCAGGAATCCGCCTTCGAAGACGTTGTCCCCTGAGCGATCCTTGCGGTTCACCCACCAGGTGAAGTTGAGCAGCAGCTTCTGAAAGGAGCGCTCGAGCCATTCGACGTCGCCCTTTCCGTGCCGCGCCTGATCGAGTCGATACGTGAAGATCGTGGCCCATGCATGCACCGGCGGGTTCACATCGCCGAAGTTCCACTCGTACGCCGGAATCTGTCCGCTCGGGTGGAGATAGCGGTCCCGGAACATCAGTTCCAGCTGTTGCTTGCCGAAGTCCTCATCGACGAGGGTCAGCGCAAGGACATGAAACGCCAGGTCCCAGGCTGCATACCATGGGTATTCCCACTTGTCCGGCATCGAGAGAATGTCCGCGTTGTACAGGTGGCGCCAGCGGTCATTGCGGGGTGCGCGGCGTTTCGACCCGGACGGGCCGGTGCCGGCCTCCGAAAGCCACTTGTCGACATCGTAGAAGTAGAACTGCTTCGACCACAGCACGCCCGCGAGCGCCTGGCGCATCACGCTGGCGGCATCCGCGGCCAGCGAAGAAGGGATCACTTCAGCGTAGAACTCGTCGGCTTCGCGCCGTCGAGCGTTCATTGTCGTAGCAAACGCAATTCCGAACGGTCCGTCATCCGCGTTTCCAGGCGCAGCGGACGGCGCGGGTGCCTGATCGCTCAGACGCAGGCGAAGCGTTCGGGATTCGTGTGCGTCAACAGTGAGCGAATAATGGGCCGCAGCTTTTGTGCCTTCATTCGCTGGGTCGACTGCGCCCTCGCGACCGTGAACGATATAGTCGTTGATGCCGTCCTTGACGTACGGCGTCCGGTTGGGAACGCCCGCAAGGCGCTCGGTGTTGGTCTCGTTCCCGGTGAACAGCAGCGAGCATTCGCCTTCGCAAAAGAGGAACCGCTCTCCGAGATCCGCATCTGACGCAACGACCGTACCGCAGGCGTCGTGCCCGGCCGACTGCCGCAGTAACGGTCTTGGAACATCGGCACCCCACGACCATACGTTGCGAAACCATACCGTCGGCAGCACGTGCAGCGTAGCCGCCTCCGGGCCGCGATTGCAAACGGTGATCTCGATGAGAACGTCTTCTGGCGAAGCCTTCGCGTATTCGACGAATACATCAAAATATCGGTCATCGTTGAACACGCCCGTATCGAGCAATTCGTATTCGAAATCCTGTCGGCTCCTGCGCCGGTTGGTCGCCACGAGGTCATCGTACGGATAGGCCGCCTGCGGGTATTTGTACAGATACTTCATGTACGAGTGGGTCGGCGTGGAGTCGAGATAGAAATAGCATTCCTTGACGTCTTCGCCGTGGTTTCCCTCGCTGTTGGTCAAGCCGAACAGGCGCTCCTTGAGGATGGCGTCCCTGCCGTTCCACAGGGCCAGCGCGAAGCAGAGGCGCTGGTGGTCATCGGAGATGCCGGCGAGGCCATCCTCTCCCCAACGATATGCGCGGGAACGTGCCTCATCGTGAGTGAAATAGTTCCATGCGTCGCCGGACTCGCTATAGTCCTCGCGCACTGTTCCCCACTGCCGCTCCGATAGATAAGGCCCCCACTTCTTCCAGGCCACCTCCTGCTCGCGCTCTTCCTGAAGACGCTTGTGCTCAGCGGTCACCTGACACCCCCACGTTTCTGGCCGATTAAGTGAAGCCGCCTTGCGTCATGGACCGATTCGACTGCCACGGCCACTACGAGCGCGGTGGTCGAACAGTAGCACCATGTTTCTAATTACAACTCCGGTTGCTGGCGGTCGTGATGCACGTCTTGCCGTTTGAGCTCTTTTATACACCGTTGCCATGAATGGTTCTGTTCCTCCTCAAGCTTGCAACGCTTCCATCAGCACCTGCACTAACCGGCCACCTTCCGGCGTGGCCCAGCTACCGGCAAGTGCCGCGATCATCTGGTTGGTACTCGTCAGCGTGACGCCACCGCGCTCCATCCGGCGCAGTGCAATGTCGTCAGCCATCTTGTCTGAAGAAATTCTTCATTTCCCCAAAGCTCCAATTTACTTGACATCTAAACTATCAAGGGCTAAATTAAATCCAGAAATCCACGTCTGGAGCACGGCATGCGAATCGTCTGTATCGGAGGAGGCCCCGCTGGCCTGTACTTTGGGCTGTTGATGAAGGGCCGGAACCCGCAGCACGAAGTGACGGTGGTTGAAAGAAACCGTCCGTATGACACGTTCGGCTGGGGCGTCGTGTTTTCGGACCAGACACTCGGCAACCTGCGCGCGGCCGACGCGCCCAGTGCCGATCACATCCTCGACGCGTTCAATCACTGGGACGACATCGAGATCAACTTTCGCGGCAAACAGGTTCGCTCGTCCGGCCACGGCTTTTGCGGCATTGGCCGCAAGCGTCTGCTGAATATCCTGCAGGCGCGCTGCGAGGAACTGGGCGTCAAGCTCGTCTTCGAAACCCAGGTGACGAATGACGACGTCTACGACGCCGACCTGATCATCGCCTGCGACGGCGCCAACAGCGCAATCCGCCAGAAATACGTGGCGACGTATCAGCCCGACATCGACATGCGCAACTGCCGTTTCGTCTGGCTCGGCACGAAGAAGCTCTTCGATGCATTCACGTTCGCGTTCGAAGAAACCGAATGGGGCTGGTTCCAGGCGCACGCGTACCGCTTTGACGACAACACGTCGACATTCATCGTCGAAACACCTGAGCACGTGTGGCGGGCCGCGGGTCTTGAAGAGATGAGCAAGGAAGACGGCATCGCATTCTGCGAGCGGCTCTTTGCGAAATATCTCGACGGCAATCCGCTGCTTTCCAATGCGAGCCACCTGCGCGGCTCGTCGCAATGGATCCGCTTTCCGCGCGTCGTCAACAAGGAATGGGTGCACTGGAAACCACGCGCGGACGGCAGCAAGACGCCGGTCGTGTTGATGGGCGATGCCGCGCACACCGCGCACTTTTCGATCGGCTCGGGCACGAAGCTCGCCCTCGAAGATGCAATCGAACTGGCCAGCAGCATCGACGCGCATCCCGACAATCTCGGCGAAGCGCTAAAGCACTACACCGAGGTCCGCAGCGTCGATGTGCTGCGGATTCAAAACGCTGCGCGCAATTCGACGGAATGGTTCGAGAACGTCAACCGTTACACGTCGTTCGATCCGGAACAGTTTGCCTATTCGCTGCTCACGCGCTCGCAGCGCATCTCACACGAGAACCTTCGAGCACGCGATGCGCGCTACGTGTCGCAATTCGAAGACTGGCTCGCGAGCGAATCAGGCACCGCGCGTGCCGAACACCAACGTCCGATACCGCCGATGTTCACTCCGTTCACGCTGCGTGGCGTCACGTTGAAGAACCGGGTCGTCGTGTCACCAATGGCGCAGTATTCTGCCGTCGATGGCATCGCCGGTGACTATCATCTGATGCATCTCGGCGCGCGCGCCATGGGCGGCGCCGCGCTTGTGATGACCGAAATGACCTGCGTGTCGCCGGAAGCGCGTATCACGCCCGGGTGCCCTGGCATGTATGCACCGGAACATCTCGACGCATGGCGAAGGATCGTCGAATTCGTGCATCGTCAGTCGGATGCAAAGATCGGTTTGCAACTCGGACACGCTGGCGCCAAGGCATCGACGCGCGTCGCATGGGAAGGCATCGATCAGCCACTTCCAGACGGCAACTGGCCGCTGGTTTCAGCTTCGCCGCAACAGTATTTGCATGGCGTAAGCCAGTGGTCGCGCGAAGCGACGCACGACGATCTCCGAACGATCGAAGCGCAATTTGTGCGTGCAACGGAAATGGCCGTTAAGGCCGGCTTCGACTGGCTCGAACTGCACTGCGCGCACGGATACTTCCTTTCGAGCTTTCTCTCGCCGCTTACCAACAAACGCACGGATGAATACGGTGGCTCGCTCGCGAACCGTCTGCGTTATCCGCTGCAGGTGTTCGCTGCGATCCGCAAGGTGTGGCCTGCGGACAAGCCGATTTCAGTCCGCATTTCCGCACACGACTGGGTCGATGGCGGCACAACCCCGGATGATGCCGTTGAAATCGCACGCGCATTCAAAGCGGCAGGTGTGGACATGATCGACGTTTCGTCGGGACAGGTCAGCAAGGAAGAAAAACCCGTCTACGGCCGCATGTTTCAGACACCGTTCGCCGATCGCATCCGCAACGAAGCTGGCATCGCGACGATCGCCGTCGGTGCGATTTCGGAAGCGGATCACGTCAACAGCATCATCGCTGCGGGACGCGCCGATCTGTGCGCGGTCGCGCGTCCACATCTGGCCAATCCTTCGTGGACGCTCAACGAAGCTGCGCGAATCGGCTATTTCGACGTTGCGTGGCCGAGGCAGTACATCGCCGCGAAATCGCAGCTTGAACGTAATCTCGAGCGCGAACGCGCGCAGGCCGTCGAGAACGCGCAGCTGTCGCCACAGGAGCGCGCGCAGCGCGCGGAGGGAACAGTGTGAGCAACGCATGGCAGGGACTTGAAGGACGACATGCCGTCGTCACGGGCGGCGGCAGCGGCATCGGTGCAGCGACAGCCACCGCGCTTGTACGTGCGGGTGCACGCGTCACACTGATGGGCCGCGATGCGGCAAGACTCGAAGCGCAACGCGATGCGTTAAGCGGTGCAGGCGAAGTGAGCTTCGTCAGCGTCGACGTCACGCAGGAAGCTTCGGTTGTGGCGGCATTCGCGCGGGCAACCGAACGTGCGGGCCCGGTCGATGTGCTCATCAACAACGCGGGTCAGGCGCAGGCGGCACCCTTTGCGCACACCGACATGTCGCTCTGGCAACGCATGCTCGACGTGAATCTCACCGGCGTTTTCCTGTGCACGCGCGCCGTGTTGCCCGCGATGCTCGAACGCGGCACAGGCCGGATCGTCAACGTCGCAAGCACGGCTGGACAGACGGGATACGCCTACGTCGCCGCCTACTGCGCCGCGAAACACGGCGTGATTGGCCTCACCCGCTCACTCGCGCGCGAAGTCGCTACAAAGGGCATCACCGTAAACGCAGTGTGTCCCGGTTATACCGAAACAGAACTGCTGCGCGCATCGCTCGATCAGATCACCGCGAAGACTTCACGCAGCGAGCAGGAAGGGCGTGAAGCACTGCTGCGTCAGAATCCGCAACACCGTTTCGTCGCGCCGGAAGAAGTCGCGAACAGCGTGCTCTGGCTATGCGCGCCGGGCTCCGATGCAATCACCGGACAGTCGATCTCCGTCTCAGGTGGAGAAATAGTGTGACCCCTACAGCCAAAGTGAAAAAGACATCTGCTGCTGAAGCAAAGACAGCGCGCAAAGGCGTGGCCAAACCCGCCGACAACGTCGTCGATCTTGAGATGAGTACTGGCGCGGACAGCCATATGGGTCTGCGTCTGTGGCTGCGCATGCTGACCACCACCAACCTCGTGCAAGCCGAATTGCGCAAACGTCTGCGCGCTGATTTCGACACGACGTTGCCGCGTTTCGATCTGATGGCGCAACTCGAGCGCCATCCCGACGGACTGAAGATGACCGAGCTGTCCCGCCGCATGATGGTGACAGGTGGCAACGTCACGGGCATCACCGATCAGCTCGAAAAAGAAGGGCTCGTGGTGCGCGATGTCGATCCGAACGACCGTCGCTCGATCAGCGTGAAGCTCACCGCGGACGGCCGCGCGCTCTTCGACAGCATGGCGATTGCGCACGAACAGTGGGTCGTCGAAATGTTCGGCGGCCTCGACCTCGACGAAAAATCGCGGATGCATCTGCGTCTAGGCAAGCTCAAGAAACATCTGCTCGATAACCTGGGCAGCTGATCCGCACCGAACTGGAGAAGACTTCCATGACACAACACAACGCCGATGCGCTCTTCGCCGGCAATCGCGTCACGCTGGCGAATTACGAAGCACGGCATTTCGGATGGTCGGTTAAGGCAGGCGTCGCAACGGTCACATTGAACCGCCCCGAACGCAAGAATCCGTTGACGTTCGAATCGTACGCGGAACTGCGCGACCTCTTTCGTCAGCTTGCATATGCAACGGATGTGAAGGCCGTCGTGATTCACGGCGCGGGAGAAAACTTCTGCTCAGGCGGTGATGTGCACGAAATCATCGGGCCGCTGATTGATCTGCCGATGCCGGAACTGCTGATGTTCACGCGCATGACGGGCGACCTAGTGAAGGCGATCCGTCATTGCCCACAACCGGTAGTAGCGGCCGTCGATGGCGTGTGTGCCGGCGCGGGCGCGATTCTCGCGATGGCGTCCGATCTTCGGCTCGGCACGGCGCGCAGCAAACTCGCGTTCCTGTTTTCCCGCGTGGGTCTCGCGGGCTGCGACATGGGCGCGTGCTCGATCCTGCCGCGCATCATCGGCCAGGGACGCGCCACCGAGCTTCTGCTCACGGGTCGGTCTGCCAGCGGCGAAGAAGGCCTCGCTTGGGGCTTTTACAACCGCCTGTGCGAACCTGATGCGCTGCTTGATGAAGCGGCAAAGCTTGCCGCTGACCTTGTCGCCGGACCGACGTTTGCTCACGGCATCACGAAGAAGATGCTGCATCAGGAATGGAGCATGAGTGTCGACGAAGCGATCGAATCGGAAGCGCAAGCGCAAGCCATCTGCATGAGCACGCTCGACTTCGACCGCGCATATCGCGCATTCGCAGCGAAATCACGCCCTGTGTTCGAGGGAGACTGAGTTGAACGCTTTCGCTAAACCAGACATGCATGGCGCACTCGCATGGCCATTCTTCGAAGACCGTCATCGCGAACTCGCAGCCGGAATCGAAGCGTGGGCCGCGACACATCTACGCGATGAAAAACACGATGACGTTGACGCAACCTGTCGCCATCTCGTCCGCGCGCTGGGCGAAGCGGGCTGGCTGAAATACGGCGTCGGCGGCACGGCTTATGGCGGCCACGGCGATACGATCGACACGCGCGCCGTGTGCCTGCTGCGCGAAACACTCGCAAAGCATTCAGGCCTCGCCGATTTTGCGCTGGCAATGCAAGGCCTGGGATCCGGTGCAATCTCGCTCGCCGGCACGCATGAACAGAAGCAGCGCTATCTGCCGCGTGTCGCTAGCGGTACGGCAATTGCCGCCTTCGCGCTATCCGAACCGGAAGCCGGATCGGACGTTGCCGCGATGGCGCTATCCGCGCGCCTGGATGGCGACTCATACGTGCTCGACGGCGAAAAAACGTGGATATCCAACGGGGGTATCGCCGACTTTTACGTCGTGTTCGCACGCACCGGCGAAGCGCCCGGCGCACGCGGCATCTCCGCATTCATCGTCGATGCGGACACGCCGGGTTTGCAGATCGCCGAACGCATCGACGTGATCGCGCCGCATCCACTCGCGCGACTGCATTTTGCGGGTGCACGCGTGCCGCGCAGTCACATGCTCGGCGCGCCCGGTGAAGGCTTCAAGATAGCGATGCGAACGCTCGACGTCTTTCGCACGTCGGTTGCGGCGGCATCGCTTGGATTTGCACGTCATGCAATGGAATCGGGCCTTGAACGCGCGGCATCACGCAAGATGTTCGGCCAGACACTCGGCGACTTCCAGTTGACGCAGGCAAAACTCGCACAGATGGCGTTGACCATCGACAGCAGCGCACTGCTCGTCTACCGCGCGGCGTGGCTGCGCGATCAGGGCGAAAACGTCACACGCGAAGCAGCGATGGCGAAATGGCATGCCAGTGAAGGCGCGCAACAGGTGATCGACGCGGCCGTGCAACTGTGGGGCGGTATGGGCGTGCAAAGCGGCATGGCCGTCGAAATGCTGTATCGCGAGATCCGCGCACTGCGTATTTACGAAGGCGCGACGGAAGTGCAGCAACTGATCGTCGGGCGTGACGTGCTTAAGGCGCATGCATCGCAACGTGAACGTCGGGAGCCGAAGCCATGAGTGCCGCGTTCGAATTGCCCGTGCGCATCCGCTTCGCGCATTGCGACCCGGCGGGCATCGTTTATTTCCCTCAATACCTGATCATGACCAACGCACTGGTCGAAGACTGGTTCACCGAAGGCCTGAAGATCGACTACGCGCACATGATCGAAACGCGGCGCGTCGGCTTACCGATCGTCAAGCTCGAATGCGAGTTTTCGCGACCGAGCCGGATGGGTGAAACGGTCACCCTATCGCTCTCGCTGGACGCTATTGGCCGACGCTCGGTCAAAATCGACATCGTCGGCCAGTGCGGTAATGAAGTGCGTTTCCGCGCACATCAGGTGCTGGTGACGACGTCGCTTGAAACGGGCGCGTCGGTCGATATCCCCGAAGACATCGCCGCCGCCATGACGGCGTTCGCCCCGCAATACCAATCCACGCAGGAGCTTCGCTCATGAAAAAACCTCTGCTGCCAGCCGGTTGGGTCAAGCCGCGCGGCTACGCAAATGGCGTCGCCGCGAGCGGCACGCAGGTCTTCATCGCCGGACAGATCGGCTGGGATGAAGAGGCGCGCTTCAAGAGCACGGAATTCGCCGCGCAGGCGATCCAGGCCCTCCGCAATGTAGTCGCGGTACTGCGCGAAGCGAACGGCAAGCCGGAGCATCTGGTGCGCCTCACGTGGTATGTCACCGACAAGCGCGAGTACCTCGCTTCGTTAAAGGAAATCGGTGGCGCATTCCGCGAACTGATCGGCGACTACGACATCGCGATGAGCGCGGTTCAGGTGGTCGCGCTGATCGAAGACGAAGCAAAAGTTGAAATTGAAGCGACTGCTGTGATCCCTCACGAAGCCCGCTAAACATCTCACCCGCTCCGGAGACCATGATGGAACCGTCAGCACACGTCGATACCTTCGCACGGGACAATCTCCCGCCGCAGGATCAATGGCCCGTGTTTCTGCTGGACAACCCTGACGTGGCGTATCCCGCGCGCTTCAACTGCGCGACGGAACTGCTGGATCGCAGCGTCGAAGCTGGCTGGCGCGACCGTCCCGCAATCTGGTCTGAAGTGGACGGACGACCGCAGTCCACCACGTACGGCGAACTGCTAACCCTGGTGAATCGCAGCGCGCACGTACTGGTCGAAGAAATGGGATTGCGTCCCGGCAATCGCGTGCTGCTGCGTGGTCAGAATACGTTGCAGATGGCCGTGGCGTTTCTCGCGGCGCTCAAGGCCGGGCTCGTCGTCGTGCCGACCATGCCGCTACTGCGCGCGAAGGAACTCAAGCAGATCATCGACAAGGCGAAGATCAGCGCCGCACTGTGCGACAACCGCCTGCTCGACGAACTGAAACGCTGCGCGAATCCCAACGATGAATTCTTTTGCGTGGATCTCAAACAAACACGCGTCTTTCACGATGACTCCGCTGATTCGCTGGAAACACTCGCGGTCAACAAGCCGGCCGAATTTACCGCGTGCGACACCGCCAGCGACGACGTCTGTCTCATCGCGTTCACCAGCGGCACGACGGGCACGCCGAAAGGCTGCATGCATTTTCATCGCGACGTGCTCGCGATGTGCGACCTGTTTCCGCGTCACGTGCTCAAGCCTTCGCCCGATGACGTGTTCTGCGGCACACCGCCGCTTGCTTTCACGTTCGGCCTTGGCGGCATGCTGTGCTTTCCGCTGCGCGCCGGTGCATCAACTGTGCTGATCGAGCGACTCACGCCGGAAACGCTGCTGCAAACCGTCGAACGCTTTCACGCGACGGTGATGTTCACCGCGCCCACGTTCTACCGGCAGATGGCGCCGCTGCTGCCGCGCTTCGATACATCGAGCCTCTGCAAAAGCGTGTCGGCGGGCGAAGCGCTCCCTGACTCGACGCGTGCGCTGTGGCGCAACGCGAGCGGCATCGAGATGATCGACGGTATCGGCGGCACGGAGCTGATCCACATTTTCATTGCTGCGGCAGCCGATGATGTGCGCCCGAATGCGATCGGCCGCGCGGTGCCGGGTTATGTCGTGCAGGTGGTCGACGATGCAATGCAACCCGTTCCACGCGGCACGATCGGCAAGCTTGCGGTACGCGGACCCACGGGTTGCCGCTATCTTGCAGACGAGCGTCAGCTGAAATTCGTGCGCGACGGCTGGAATCTGCCCGGCGATTCGGTGTATCAGGACGAAGACGGCTACGTGTTCTATCAGGCACGCGCCGACGACATGATCGTATCCGCGGGCTACAACATCTCCGGCCCGGAAGTCGAAAGCGCGCTGATGCAGCACGAAGCGGTGGCCGAATGCGGCGTCGTCGGTATGCCCGACGAAACGCGCGGGCAGATCGTGAAAGCGTTCGTCGTGGTGCGCCCAAACTATGTACCTGACGACAGACTGATCGCGCAACTGCAGGATTTCGTCAAGAATACGATTGCGCCATACAAATACCCGCGCGTGATCACGTTCGTCGATGCCCTGCCTCGCACGGAGACGGGCAAGCTCAAACGGTTTGCGTTGCGCGCGATGTAGTTCATCCTGACACCGTCGTTTTTGCTGGAGTGTTCCGCCATGACCCCATCTCCACGGGACGCCCTTATGATGTGACCTCCGCGGCCACGCTCCCAACCTGCCGTCTCGTACTAAACTTCGAGTTCGACCCAAGCGGGATGATGAGGGACTGGCCCCTCTGTTCGCGCGCAGCGAACGTAACGGAGACCCACGCATGACGCACCACATCGAAGGGAACAAACGCTGGCTCGCGCTGATCGTCCTGTGCATGGGCGTGCTGATGATCGTCCTCGACACGACAATCGTGAACGTCGCGCTGCCGTCGATTGCAGCGGACCTCGGCTTCTCAGAGACTTCGCTCGTGTGGGTCGTCAACGCGTACATGCTGACCTTTGGCGGGTTTCTGCTGCTGGGCGGGCGTCTCGGCGATCTCTTCGGGCACCGGCGGCTGTTCCTTGCCGGTATCGCCCTCTTCACGGTTGCATCACTCGCCTGCGGCATTTCGACTACGCAGGTTCTGCTCGTGTGCGCGCGGGCCGTTCAGGGTCTGGGCGGCGCTGTCGTATCGGCGGTTTCGCTCTCGCTCATCATGAATCTGTTTACCGAAACGGGCGAGCGTGCAAAAGCGATGGGCGTCTACGGTTTCGTGTGCGCGGGCGGCGGCAGTATCGGCGTGCTGCTCGGCGGGCTACTCACCAATGTGCTCAGCTGGCACTGGATTTTCCTCGTGAATCTGCCGATCGGCATCGCTGTCTATGCACTGTGTCTCGCGCTATTGCCAGCAGGGCGTGGCAAGCAGGAGGCAGGCAAGCTCGATGTCGCGGGTGCGGCCAGCGTCACGGCATCGCTGATGCTGGCGGTCTATGCGATCGTCAACGGCAACGAGGCCGGCTGGACGTCTCTCACCACGCTTGGCCTTCTTGCCATTGCCACCGCACTGCTCGTAGTCTTTCTGTGGATCGAATCGCGCGTGCGTCATCCGTTGATGCCGCTCGGCCTCTTCACACTGCGCAATGTCGCGACAGCGAATGTCGTCGGGGTGCTGTGGGCAGCTGCGATGTTCGCGTGGTTCTTCATCTCTGCGCTCTATCTGCAGCGTGTGCTCGGCTACCAGCCAATGCAGGTCGGTCTCGCGTTTCTGCCCGCGGACCTGATCATGGCGTTCTTCTCGCTTGGGCTCTCTGCGCGGCTCGTGATGCGCTTCGGTTTGCGATTGCCGCTGGCCGTTGGCCTCCTGATCGCGGCGTGCGGACTCGCGCTTTTCGCGCGCGCGCCGGTGGATGGTCACTTCCCGATCGACGTGCTGCCCGGCATGCTGCTGCTCGGCTTCGGCGCAGGTATCGCGTTCAATCCGCTGCTGCTCGCCGCAATGAGCGACGTGAAGCCGGAAGATTCCGGGCTCGCGTCAGGTATCGTCAACACGGCGTTCATGATGGGCGGTGCACTCGGTCTCGCGATTCTGGCGAGCCTCGCCGCCGCGCGCAGCGACCAGCTTCTTGCGCGCGGCGCACCGGCGCCCGTCGCGCTCAACGCCGGCTATCACGTTGCGTTTCTATCTGGGGCAATCTTCGCAGCGGTCGCGAGTCTCGCGGGCGCAGCATTCCTGCGCGCACGCGCGTCCTCGCCCGGGTCCTTACCTTCCCCGCACGGCACTGCAAAACGCCCTGGCAGCGGAGCCACAGCTCGCAGCAGTTGAACCATGGGGAGACGTCATCATGGGCCATGAAAGCAATGACGTTGCCCCGTCCGAGCGCGCGGACGATGTGCGCAAGCGCGATCAAATGCGCCGCATTCGCCACGGCTATGCTGGTTCCATGCTGACATGAGAGCTGGCATGAACCCCGTCGGAAAAGCACTCTGGTTTATCGAAAGTCACTTCGCAAGCGACATCACGCTCGACGATATCGCGACGAGTGGCTGCGTCACGCGCTTCCATCTGTCGCGCGCGTTCGAAGCCGCGACAGGTCGCACGGTGATGCGCTATGTGCGCGGCCGTCGTCTGTCGGAAGCGGCGCGCGCGCTGGCGAATGGCGCGCCCGATATCCTGGCGGTGGCCGTCGACGCAGGATACGGCTCTCACGAGGCATTCACCCGCGCGTTTCGCGACCAGTTCGGCGTCACGCCCGAAGCGGTCCGTACGCAAGGCAACGTGTGCAACATCGAACTCGTGGAGCCCATCAAAATGAACGAATCCTTTCTCGAAGACCTCGCGCCGCCGCGCATCGAAACCGGCAAACCGCTGCTTGTCGCGGGCCTGAGCGAGCGGTATCACTTCGAACACAGCGAAGGCATTCCCGCGCAATGGCAGCGCTTCGGTCCACACATCGGCAAGGTGCCGGGACAGGTTGGACAGATCGCGTACGGCGTCTGCTTCAACAACGACGACGCCGGCAATTTCGACTATCTGTGCGGCGTCGAAGTCACGGACTTTTCATCGCTGCCGGCGGATCTGGCGCGTGTGCGAATCGGCGAACAGCGCTACGCCATATTCACGCATCGCGATCACATCTCTGCGATCCGCCGCACATGGAATACGATCTGGAACAAATGGCTGCCGGAGTCCGGACACCAGGTCGCCGATGCACCCGTGTTCGAGTGCTATAGCGAGCAGTTCAACCCGACGACGGGCATGGGCGGCGTCGAACTCTGGGTTCCGCTGAAGTCGTGATCCATCGCGACTGAGGGCATGGCGCGCGGATCGCTACGATTCGCGCGCTGACAGCATCGTCTCGATCACGTTCGCCACCTGCGCGACGAGGCCATCGGTCTCATCAGCCGGCACACCCGCGTAACCGAGCACAAACCCGTTGTATCGCTCCGCATCCGGCGCCGGCAGGCAATAACCGCTGACCGGCGGCACGACGATGCGCCTGACGAGCGCCACCTTGCCGACTTCGACATCGGAAAGCGGCACGTCAAGCCGCGCGGTGAGATGCATGCCACCCGCGCCACCCGACACCGTCACGACGCCGCGCAAATGACACTCGATCGCTTCGAGCAGTGCCTCACGTCGTGCCGAATAGAGCCTTCGCATGCGTCGCAGGTGACGGCTGTACATGCCGCGATCGATGAAGTCCGCTAATGCGACCTGATCCGCCACGCGCCCGCGCCGCGAGATTTCGCCCATCGTCAGCGAAATTGCATCCGCCAGTTGTGCAGGCACAACCATGAAGCCGAGCCTGAGCGCGGGAAACAGCGTCTTGCTGAACGTGCCGACGTACACCACGGGCGTATCGGCCGCGAGCCCCTGCACCGCCGACAGCGGCGGTCCCTCGTGGCGGAACTCGCTGTCGTAGTCGTCTTCGATGATCCATGTACCGTGTGCGCGCGCCGCGTCGATCAACGCAACGCGCCGCTCCAGGCTCAGCACGCTGCCAAGCGGATACTGGTGCGACGGCGTGATATAGATCAGCTTCGGCGGCGACTGTTGCCAGTGAGCCGGCGTCGGCGCGATGCCGTGCGCATCCACGGGAATCGGCACGACGCGCAGGCCGGCCGCCTGAAGCGCGGCGCGCGCGCCGTTGTAGCCGGGGTTTTCGATCCATGCGATATCGCCCGGGTCTGCGAGCACGCGTGCGGCGACGTCGAAACTCGTCTGCGTGCCATCGGTGACGAACACCTGGTCGAGATCACAACGCACACCGCGCGACACCTTCAGATAGTCCGCGATCGCGCGGCGCAACCACGGATGCCCGTGACTTCCACCATAGCCGAGATCCGATGCATCGATGCCACGCCACGCGCGCTCCATCGCGGCACGCCATTGCGCGAGCGGGAATTCATCGAGCGCCGGAAGCCCGGGGCGAAACGCGACGAGCTCCTTCAACGCATCCCGATCGTTGCTCAACCCCGCCACGCGTTTCGACAACGTAGCGGGCAGCGGAGCGGCCGCGCACATGGACGACTGCTGCTGCAAACCCAGGTGCGCCACCACCGAACCGTGCCGGTCGGCTTCGAGAAAGCCCTCGGCGGCGAGCCGCTCGTACGCATACAGCACGGAGTTGCGCGCGATGCCGAGTTCTTCAGCCAGCACGCGCGTCGCGACGAGCCGCGTGCCCTGCGCGATCGTGCCGTCAAGGATCGCGCTGCGCAACGCTTCGTAGAGCATCCGCTGGCGCGGCAGCTTGCGGTCGTTCTGCTGTCGCGCGTACGCGGACAGAAGCAATCCAAGATCCATCGAGCTGTGGCTCCAGAGTTTAAGTGCATTGTGGGTCTACACGTAGAGCCACGAAAACCCTATTCTGCCAGCAGACCCCACACAAAAGGAACCCTGCAGATGGACATGAAGGCCACCGCCCCGAGCGAGCGCACCCGCGTGCGCCGCGTCGCTGAACGCGCCGGGTATGAGCGTGAGACGCTCAATGCGATCGTCGACGCCGCGCACATCTGCCACGTCGCGTTCACAGACGAACGTGGCGTGCACTGCATTCCGACGGCCTGCTGGCGCGAAGGGGATCATCTGTACATCCACGGCTCGAACGGCAGCCGTCTTATCAGGCAGGCGGCGTCGGGCGCGCAGATCTGCGTGACGATCACGCATCTCGACGGCCTCGTGCTGGCGCGCTCGGCGTTCCATCATTCGATGAATTACCGCTCGGCGGTCATTTATGGCGTCTGCGAGCGGGTTCCCGACGAACATAAGCCCGCGGTGCTCGACGCCTTCGTGGAAACCATCGCGCGTGGCCGTTCCCGCGAAGCGCGGCGCGCGAATTCGAAGGAACTGGCCGCCACGACCGTGCTGAGGATTGCGCTCGATGAGTACGCCTGCAAGGTCCGCACAGGCGGCCCGAAGGACGACGAGGAAGACATGAGCCTGCCTGTCTGGGCCGGCGTACTGCCGCTCGAACTCGCGCCGCGCCCGGCCGTGCCCGACGCCGGGTACGATCACACGCCCGACTACGTCGCGAACCGGGGTTGAACCACGACACGACGTGGTCGCGGTGTCCCGGCGTCGCTTCGTCGGCAATATGCGCTCCCGCGCCGATCGACGCGTCATCGCAGCTCGCACGCAGGAATCCGGCGCGACGCTGGCCGCCCGCCTCGCCGCGTTTTCGTATGGAATCCCAGCCTCGAACTGGCGAGCGGATCGCTGCTTGCCTGCCTGCACTGGACCCGTGCGCCCAGTCACCCGATTGGGCAAACACGCACCGCATTGCCGTCTTCTCCTGTCGTTTTCGGCCACGATCTGGCAACATCGATACTGGCCGGGGTCGACACGCTGATCGCACAATACAGCGTCGCCAACCCGGCTTTGCTGGCAGGCGCGGCCGCCGAAAGCACGTCCATGCAGCATCTTTTGTCTTCGATCGATCCCGCGGCGGCGAACGCGCTCGCGCAACTTGACGGTGCGCTAGCACTGTTCGTCGAACGTCTCGGCGTGCGCAGCGTGCATCCGCGTTTTCGTCTGAACTGGACGCTGGTCGCAAAAGACGCATGACCCGTGACGGCTGCACCCAGCAGCGCGGAGCGCCTGGAATGCTTGATGCTTGGAAAGACGATCCGCGTGTTGTTTTCCCTGGACCGTTCATCATTCTGGAGCGCGCTTATGACTACCGGACTCGCCACTGAGTTTTCGCATGTCCGTCCGCAGGACACCGCCTGGGAGGACCAGGGCTTGCGCGACTTCTTTCTGTATCGCGATCTCGGTATCGCGAAGGCGACGGGCGGCAAGGTGCTCGCGCAGCTCGTCAAGGCGAACATGGCACCAGCAGCAGGCACAGGCTGGCACCGTCATGAGGCCGACTTCCACATCGTGATCATGCTGAAGGGCTGGGCGCGCTTCATGTACGGCGACAAGGAAACACTCGTCGCCGCCGGCGACTGCGTGCATCAGGCTCCAGGCATCATCCACTACCTGTTCGATTATTCCGAAGATATGGAGTATCTGGAGATCGTCTCTCCCGCCGACTTCAAGTCGATCGATGCTGAAGGGCCGTGTGAGGTGCCGGCGGTCACGCCGTGGAAAAGCGAAGTGACGTAAAGACGCTGGCGAACCGCGCGCGATCTCATCGACGCGCGCGTGTTCGCGCGTTCTCGCGTTCGTGTTAAGCCAGGCGCTCAACCCACGCGATCGCCCGGCCTAATGCGAGGAAGCCGAATTACGCCGTAACGGAACGACGTTCGTCATGACGTCTGCTTCTTCATCAGTGGCGGGCGCGGCGGGCGCCGAACCCGGCGGCGGATTGACCAGCGACGAAGCCGCCAGCTGGATCGGTTGCGCGCGGGGGCTCACGACGACCGCACGCGGCTCATTGTCCTGAATCATGCTGCGCACGCGCGGATAGATATGCCGTTCCCAGCGCTTGCCATTGAACACGCCGTAGTGTCCGACGCCCGTCTGCACGTGATGCGTTTTCAGATACGGCCGCAGCTTGTCGCAGAGATCCTGCGCCGCCAGCGTCTGGCCGACCGCGCAGATATCGTCCTTTTCCCCTTCGACCGTCATCAGCGCCGTGCGACGGATCGCCGACGTATCGACGCGTCGTCCGCGCACTTCCAGCGCATGCAGCGGCAACGCATGTTTCTGGAACACGGTATCGACGGTTTCCAGATAGAAATCCGCGGTCAGATCCATCGTCGCGAAATATTCTTCGTAGAAGATCTGGATTGCGTCGGCTTTCATTGGATCGCCTTTCGCACGCTCGTAGTGCATCGTCGCGAACGAGTCCATATGGCGCTGAAGATTCATCGCCATGAACGCGTTCAGCTGCACGAAACCCGGATAGACACGCCGGCTTGCGCCTGCAAAACCGAACGGCACGGCGCTGATCAGGTTCTGCTCAAACCACTCGATCGGTTTGCTCTTCGCCAGCTCGTTCACGCGCGTCGGGTTGATGCGTGTATCGATCGGGCCCGCCATCAGCGTCATGCTGGCGGGCTGTGCAGGGTGATTGTCGGCGGCCATCAGCGCCACGGCGGCCAGCGCCGCGACCGTCGGCTGGCACACGGCCAGCAGGTGCGTGCCCTGACCGATGGTTTCGGTGAAGTCGATGACCGTCTGCACGAACTCGTCGAAGCCGAAGCGGCCCTGCGAAAGCGGGACGTCGCGCGGGTTGTGCCAGTCGGTGATGTAGACGTCGTGCTCGGCGAGCATCGTGTGGACCGTGCCGCGCAGCAACGTCGCAAAGTGTCCCGACATCGGCGCGATCACCAGCACGCGCGGTTGCGGCTGCGCGGGCGCGTGGTCCTTGCGGAAGTGCAGCAGCGAGCAGAACGGCGTCGCTGTGGAGACTTCCTCGACGACGGCAACGGCTTTACCATCCACTTCAATCGAATCAATATCGAATGGCGGCCGTTGATGCGTGAGACCCGACAGCGCAATCAGCTCGCATGTGGCGCGAAGCGACCGGCCGTGGGGCGTCTCGCCCATTTCTGGCCACAGCTTAAGCGTGCTGTTGACCAGCGATGCGCCGTGGCGAAACGGCTGCATCATATTGGCGAAGGCCTGGTAGGCGGGGTAGGACAGCGGATTCATGGCCCTTCGCACGGATGCTCTAAAAAAGTGATGACTGTAATGAGGCAATACGTATGCCAGGCGGCAGCATGGGCCCCCGAAGGCACCTGCAGTTGGCATGGCACTTGCGCGCTTTCGTGCAGGGCGCACGTTTTGCCGTGATCTGGTGCGCGCCGCGCACGATAACGTGCATGACAGACAGCACCGCGCATCGGTTGAGGAGATACGTATGGCCAACACCACGCTAACCATCAGCAGCAAGAACTATTCTTCGTGGTCGCTGCGCGGGTGGCTGCTCGTGAAGCTGAGCGGGCTTCCGTTCGAAGAAATCGTGATGCCAATCGACGATCCCGGCGCGCGCGCGGAACTGTTGCTGCTGTCGCCTTCCATTCTCGTGCCATGCCTGCTTCACGACGGCATCCGCATCTGGGACACGCTCGCCATTGCCGAATATCTTCATGAGATTCGTCCCGACGCGGGCCTGCTGCCCGACGGCCGCCGCGAGCGTGCGCATTGCCGTTCGATCTGCGGCGAAATGCATTCAGGCTTCGGTTCACTGCGTTCCGCGTTGCCGATGAACCTGAAAGCGCATTTTCCTGATTTCAAGGTGTGGGCGCGCGCGCAATCCGATATCGAACGGATTGTCGCGATCTGGCGCGACTGTCTCGCGCAATATGGCGGGCCGTTTCTGTTCGGCGCAAAGCCGACGGTCGCCGATGCGATGTATGCGCCGGTCGTGACGCGCTTCGTCACGTACGACGTGAAGCTCGATCCGGATATCGTCGCGTATGGGCAGGCGATACTCGCGCTGCCCGAGATGCAGGAATGGATCGCCGACGCGCAGAAGGAAGTCGAGGAAATCGACGAACTGGATGTGGAGTTCTGAGACTTCCGAACCTCGTCCTTCGCTTCGGACTGGCGCTGTCGCCGGAATCTCGCGTGCGTTGAGATGATGCACATCACGCCGATGGCGACCGGGACGGCCGCCATCGCCCATAACCGACCGCTTACACCTGCGCTGAACGCATCAGCCGGTGAATCCCTGCCGCAATTTCATCAACGTGCGTTTCCAGCGCGAAGTGACCCGTATCCAGAAACTCTACAGTCACATTGGGGTTGTCGCGACGGTACGCTTCGGCGCCCGGCGGAATGAAGAACGGGTCGTGCTTGCCCCAGATCGCGAGCGTCGGCGGCTTGAAGTCGCGGAAGAACGCCTGGAATTCCGGATACATCTTCACGTTTGAAGCGTAGTCCAGGAAGAGGTCGAGCTGGATGTCCTTGTTGCCTGGACGCTCCAGCAGCGCCTGATCCAGCGTGTACGACTCGGGCGCGACGTCGTCCGGATTCTTCACGCCGTGCGTGTATTGCCAGCGCGTGCCTTCGAGTGTCAGTACAGCATCGCGGATCACATTGCGGTTGGCTTCGCTCGGCTCGGCCCAGTAGCGGCGGATCGGATCCCATGCATCGCCCAGCCCTTCTTCGTACGCGTTGCCGTTCTGCGAAACGAGTGCCGACACGCGGTCCGGACACGCCAGCGCCAGACGAAAGCCAACCGGCGCGCCGTAATCGAATACGTACAGTGCGTAGCGCTGGAGATCGAGCGCATCCACAAACGCCCGAGCCGTTTGCGCCAGACCGTCGAACGTGTAGACGTACTCGCGCCCGGCCGGCACCGTCGTGAAACCGAAGCCCGGCAGATCCGGCGCGATCACGCGATATTGCGCGGCAAGACGCGGAATCAGATCGCGGTACATATGCGATGACGAAGGATAGCCATGCAACAGCAGAATCACCGGCGCATCGACCGGCCCCGCTTCGCGATAGAAAACGCTGACGCCGTCAGCTTCGACGCGCTTGAGCCCCACGCGGGAAATCGAAGGAACAGTGGCTTGCGCCGATAAAGCATTAGACATGAGGTTCTCCTGACAGGGATCGTTTGAAACCGCTAAAAACTAGGTAAAACGGTTACATCATAGCCCGGCGACGTAACTTGTCAAACTTATTTTTAACGGTTACAGTGGAAACACTGAATCAGGAACTGTCATGCTCTCTGCTCATACACACACTTTCGCGCCTGCACCCGGTGCCCGGCCGTCGTTCGTCGGCGATCACCCCGCGCTCGATATGCTCAACACGGTCGCCGTGGTCGATGACCAGATGGTCGACTTCTGGCAGACGGACGAGGACGTGCTGAACTGGCTGGGCGAAATGAATCTGGTGGTGCCTGGCGAAGCGCCCGCGCTCAAGCCGCTTGCGTTACGCGACGCGGCGCGCGGATTGCGCGAGCTCGTCCGCACGCTGCTGGCCCAGCGCAAAGCAGAGGAAACCGTGGAAATCGCTGCGCTGAATGACTTTCTGGCGCACGGGCACTACCAGACGCAGCTGGTAGCCGCGACGGACGGGAGCGTTCAGATCAGTCGCCGATACGAGGCGCGTTCGGCGGAACAGGTATTGATGCCGCTCGCGGAATCGGCGGCGGAACTGCTTGCAACGGGCGACTTTAGCCTCGTGCGCAAGTGCGAGCACCCGGATTGCGTGCTGCATTTCTATGACCGCACCAAGTCGCACCGGCGGCGCTGGTGCAGCATGGCGATGTGCGGCAACCGGCACAAGGTTGCGCAGTTTCGCCGTCGGCAGGAGCAGTAAGTTGACGTGGCCCGAACGGGCTGCCCTAAGCGGTCGCTTCAAACGCTTCGGCCGTCTCACGCACTAGCGTCGCCACCAGTTCAGCCGCCGGCATCGCGCGCGACAAACGCACCGCCTGACCCGCCCAATGCGCCGCGTATTCGTAATTGCCCTGCGCTTTGGCCGCGGCGTGCAGAGCCTTGCCGGCATCATAGGCGATAGGGTAATCGGGGAACGGTGGGCGCCCCGCAGCACGTCCCAGTTCGGCGATGCGGTTCTGGATTCCCCGCGCCGGCCGGCCGGAAATGGATGTGATCAATGTCGTCCGGACCGCCGGATCAACGATCGCCTGACGATAAGCCGCATCCGCAGCCGATTCCGGTGACGCGACGAAAGCCGTTCCAAGCTGCACCGCCTGCGCGCCAAGCGCGAGCATGGCCGCGATGCCCGCGCCATCCATGATGCCGCCCGCTGCAATCACTGGCAGGCTCGTTTGCCGGACCAGAACGCGTACCAGCGCGAGGGTACCGAGCGCTTCGTCGGGCTGTTCGGGATCGAACATGCCGCGATGGCCGCCAGCCTCGATGCCCTGCGCCACGATCGCGTCGATGCCCGCCCGCTCGATTTGTGCTGCTTCATCCGGATTCGTCGCGTTTGCCAGCAGGACGATGCCCGCGTCGTGCAGACCTTCGATGATGTGCGGCTTCGGCAGGCCAAAGTGAAAGCTCACAACCGCCGGACGCTCTTCGACGAGCATCGCCAGCATGGCGTCGTCGTCGACCGCGCTTTTGTAGATTTCGCGCAGCGCCTTCGGCGGCTCGGCGCCGAAACGTGCGAACTCCGGTGCCAGGTAGGCGAGCCAGCGCGCTTCGCGTTCCGGGTCGGCGGTGGCGGGCGCATGCACGAACAGATTGATGTTGAACGGCTTGCTCGTCAGCGCGCGCGTCTCGCGAATCATCGCGCGTGCGCCTTCGACCGTCGTCGCGCCGACGCCGAGCGAGCCCAGTCCGCCCGCATGCGACACCGCCGCGGCCAGCGCGGGCGTGCTCACGCCCGCCATCGGCGCCTGGATGATCGGCACGCTGATGCCGAGCTTCGCCAGCAGCGTGGTGGAAGTGTTGGACGGGTTCATCATCGGCTCCTTTATTTAGACCGATTATCCCTGTATCAGCGCGCGGCCGCTCTCTGTCTGGCGCGCGCCGTCGTCATGGTTTCGGCGGCAAAGATAAAACGCGATTGCAGGAAGCGCCGGGCGGCACTTGCTGCAAGGAACCGGACGTGTGTTCTGGCTCCCGCACGAACCACTATACTTATGTCGTTCTCAGCGATAAATCCGGCAATTGGAAAATTTGTTCATACATCGTGTAATGAATACGAAACGGCAATTCGACGACCTTCTGCTGGGCAGCATCGAGCTGTTCTGTCGGGCGGCTGAGCTGGCGAGCTTCACAGCGGCAGCTACTGCGGCGGGCGTGACACCCGCTGCGGTGAGCCGTTCGGTATCGCGTCTGGAAGAGCGGATGGGCGTGCGGCTGTTCGTGCGAACGACGCGGCAGATTCGTCTGACGGACGCCGGTCGCACGTATTTCGAGCAGTGTCGCGACGCGCTGGCGCAACTCGTCGACGCCGAGCGGCAGGCGACCGGCGAGCAGTCCGCGCCCGCCGGCAAGCTACGCATCAGCATGCCGACACCGTATGCGCATTACCGCGTGCTGCCACTGCTGCCGGAGTTTCGGGCCCGCCATCCGCAAGTCCAGGTCGACGTGCACATCAGCAACCGCAACATCGATTTCGCCGAGGAAAGCTACGACCTCGCGATTCGCGGACGCGCGCCCGACGAATCCAATCTCATCGCGCGCAAGCTGGAAGACGCGGAACTGGTCGTGGTCGCAACGCCGGGCTATCTGGCGCGCGCGGGCACGCCCGCCTCGCCCGACGACCTCACGCAACACGACTGCGTCCAGTTCGATCTGCCAAGTAGCGGACGCCGCATCCCGTGGCTTTTCACCGATCGCGAGACAGGCCAGATGGTCGAACGCCCAACCGAGGGCGGTTATTCGAGCGGCGGCGACGTGCTGGGTGGTGTGACGCTAGCGCGTGCCGGCGCCGGCCTGTTTCAGACGTACCGCTTCGTGGTGGAGCGCGATCTGCGCGAAGGTTCGCTGGTGGAAGTGCTATCGGCGTTCGGCGGCACATCGAGGCCGTTCGTGCTGCTGTATCCCCACGGACGGCATCTGTCGCTGCGGGTGCGTAGTTTCGTCGATTTTCTGGTTGAGAAGCTCGCGCACCGAGGCCTGCTGCAGCGCAATCCTCAAGGCACGCGTCAGGCGTCCTGAACGATTGTGCCTTGATGGAAAACGATCTTCCAGTCGGATCCGGCACGCTGCCAGATCGTTGAACGCCTTGTCTCGCGTGCGCCTTGACGCAACGAATAGGTCAACAGATAAATGTCGGCGGCGAGACGCTGGCAATGGAAGTCGCAGCTCTCCCAGTCGTCATCGAGTGGCGGCGACGCATAGCGGCGTTCGAGTTCGTCGAGCACGAACGCGCGGCTGTAACGCCGGCCCGACGCGCCCGTTTCCCAGAAGCCCTCAGCAATCATCCGCTCGAAGTCTGCACGCGTACTGCCCCACTCCGGACGATGAAAAATCGGCTCACGGCTCGCCAGGTCGTCGCGAATGGCGATGAGGTCCGGTTCGGTGATGCGGGCGGGTTCGCAGGAGGCGTGCGTCATGTCAGAAACTCCGGCAACAGTCTTCCAGAGTATGTCACGGTCAGGCGGATGTGCGCAGCAGTGTGTCAGCGCCTGCGTCTCGCGCGGGTCGGCCGGGCGCCGGTAACGCTCGCCGCGCATGACGCCATTGCGCCATTGCAGGGCCAATGCTCAGCTGTGCTTGCCCATCGCAGCCGCACGCTCCAGCAGCAACTCACGCTCGCGCGCGTTTCGCGTCATCGCGGCCGCACGCTCGAACTCGATGCGCGCCTCTTCCTGACGACCGAGCTTGGCGAGCAGATCGCCGCGCACGCTCGGCAGCCAGTGATAGTTCGCGAGCGCGCCTTCGTCGCCTAACGCATCCACGATGGGCAGTGCTTCCTGCGGACCGAACGCCATGCCGATTGCGACCGCCCGATTCAATTCGACAACCGGCGAAGGCGACACCTCCGCGAGTGCATCGTAGAGCGCGACGATGTGCGACCAGTCGGTTTCGGCAGCGGTGCGCGCGCGCGCGTGGCACGCGGCGAGCGCGGCCTGCAACGTGTACGGTCCGCTCGCGCCGCCCAGCGAGAGCGATCGGTCGAGCGCCGCGAGCCCGCGACGGATCAGGAGCGGATCCCAGCGGCTGCGATCCTGGTCGAGCAGCAACACGGGACGGCCTGACGCGTCCGTTCGCGCGTGCATGCGCGACGCCTGGATTTCCATCAGCGCGACGAGACCATGCACTTCGCTCTCACCCGGCGTCAGTCCTTCGAGTACACGGCCGAGCCGCAGCGCTTCGTCGGTGAGCGCGGGGCGCGTCCAGTCGTCGCCGGCCGTGGCCGAATAGCCCTCGTTGAAAATCAGGTAGATCACTTCGAGCACCGAATCGAGCCGCGCCGCCCGTGCGTCAGCCTGCGGCACTTCGAACGGCACGTGCGCCGCCGCGAGCGTGCGCTTGGCGCGCACGATGCGCTGCGCGATGGTCGGCTCAGGCACGAGAAACCCGCGCGCGATTTCATCTGTGGTCAGGCCGCCGAGCAGACGCAGCGTCAGCGCAACGCGCGCGTCAGTCGAAAGCACCGGATGACACGCCGTGAAAACGAGCCGCAACAGGTCGTCGCCGATATCGTCTTCGCGCGCGGCATCGAGTCCGTCGACGAAATCGGGCACAACATGCGTCTCCAGCGCGTCCATGTCGCGCCCGAGTTCTTCGTGCTTGCGCGCGTGCAGCGCCTGCTGACGTAGCCAGTCGAGCGCGCGATTCTTCGCTGTCGCCATCAGCCAGGCTCCCGGGTTGGCCGGCACGCCCGCGTCGGGCCAGTGTTCGAGCGCGGCGATGAGCGCGTCCTGCGCGAGCTCTTCGGCGCGGCCCACGTCGCGCACCATGCGCGCGATGTGGGCGATGACCTTGGCGGATTCGATCCGCCAGACCGCCTCGATGGCCCGATGCGTGTCCGTCGACGTCACGACGGGCCTCAGGGCGCGCCCGCCGCGTTCGGGTCCATGTACACCAGTTCCCAGATGTGGCCGTCGAGGTCCTCAAAGCCGTGGCCGTACATGAAGCCATGATCCTGCGGCGCACGCGGCGCCGTGCCGCCGGCGGCGACCGCTTTGGCGACCAGTGCGTCGACCTCCGCGCGGCTTTCGCACGAGAGGCACACCAGGCATTCGGTCGTCGCTTTCGCGTCGGCGATCGGCTTGCCTGTGAAGCCCTTGAAGAAGGGTTTGACGAGAAGCATCGCGTGGATGTTTTCGCCAATCACGAGGCAGGCCCCTGAATCGTTGGTGAACTGCTTGTTGAAGTTCAAGCCCAGCGCGCTGAAAAACGCCATCGATTTCGGCAGGTCGTCGACGGGCAGATTCACGAAGATCTGTTTATGCATGAGGGATCTCATTAAAGGTTGGGTGTGCGTGTTACTGCTTCTGCTTCTACTTCTGCGCCTGCGGTTTGCGGGTCCGTCCGAGCATTCCGTCGGGTTCGAAGTCTTCCGCCTCGTAGAGCTCGCGCACCTCGATCTCGCCGTCGGCGTCTTCGCCGAATGGCGCGGGGAAGCGGCGCGCCCATTCCATCGCTTCTTCGCGGGAACGCGCCTGGATCAGCGTATAGCCCGCGATCAGTTCCTTCGTCTCCGCGAACGGGCCGTCGATCATGGCGCGCTTGCCACCGGAATATTTGATGCGCCAGCCTTTCGACGTCGGTCGCAGGCCGTTCGCATCGAGCAGCACGCCCGCTTTCGCGAGTTCTTCGTGGTACGTCCCCATGGCGTTCAGCACGGTGTCGTCGTCGGGCATGACGCCAGCTTCCGATGTCGCCGTCGCCTTCACAATGATCATGAATCGCATCGCAGTTCTCCCTGGCTGGTCAGAAAAGCCGTTCGTTTTTCGGCTTCTGCATGCACGACGAATCACGCGGGGCAGGATCGACACGCGAATGACCGCGCCAGGGAATTCCCTTAGCCGCGAAGAAGGACGCGCGAAGGCTTCAGTCCCAGCAGGGGCCGACCTTGCGGACTTCGATCGTGGACCAGGATGCCGCCGGACATTCCCCGGCAATCGCGACGGCTTCCTTCAACGTCTCGCAGTCGATGATGAAAAAGCCGCCGATCATTTCCTTCGCCTCGGCGAACGGACCATCGATGACCTTGCTCTGACCGTTGCGCACCTGGACACGTGCGCCTTTCGCCTGTGAGTTCAGCGATTCGACGCCGCGCAGCACGCCGCGCGACTTGAGGTCTTCGGCGAAACGCACCATCTGGTCATAGACTTCGTGGCCCTGTTCGAGCGTGCGCTGTTGGCGCTGTTCGATGGGCTCGACGATGAGCAGCATGTAAGACATGGAGCCTCCGCAAATTCATGCGACGCGGTATGCGTCGATGCGACCGGCGATGAATCGCCCGGACGATGTGCGAAGGCAGTCTAGCAAGCGAAGGGGAGGCGCGCAAAAGTGTTATGCGCGACTGCACGAGCACTGCGCGCCAGCAATGAAGGGAGTACCCCGCTAACGGCGTGACTTCGTGATGGCGTTAGCGTTAGCGTCAGCGGGGTTTCACGCGGCGGAATTACTGCGACGTCAGTCCGCCATCGACGCTCAACACCTGTCCCGTGATAAACGACGCGCGGTCTGACAACAGAAACAGCGCGGCCTGCGCGACTTCCTCCGGTTCCGCGACCCGCCCAAGCGGATGCATCGACGTAAGGGGATGTTCGCTCTCGCCGCTCTCGCCCTTGACGAACGAACCTTCCGTCATCGGCGTGCGCGTGATGGCCGGGCTCACGACGTTGACGCGCACGCCCTTCGACGCCATTTCAATCGCAGCCGAGCGCGCGAGCGCGGTCAACCCGCCTTTGCTCGCGCTGTAGATCGCCAGGCCCGGAACGAACACTTCCGCGAGCACCGATGAGGTGAACACGATCGAGCCGCTGCCCTGACGCGCCATGATCGGAAGCTGGCTCTTCAGGACGTTGAATCCGCCCTTCAGGTTGATATCGATGACGCGGTCCCACGTTGCTTCGTCCTGCTCTGCCAGCGGCCCGCGTCCCGCGCTGATGCCGAAGTTGTTAAACGCGCAGTCGATGCGACCGTGGCGGCGCATCACTTCTTCGGTCATCGCGGCGACGCTCGCGCCATCCGCAACGTCCGCGGCGATAAACGAAGCACGGCCGCCCTTCTCGCGAATCTGCGCGACCACCGCATCGCCTTCCGACTGACGGCGGCCAACCACGACGACTTCCGCGCCTTCGTCCGCAAACAGCGCCGCGGCAGCCGCGCCAATACCCGATGTTCCGCCTACGACCAGTGCGATCTTGTCCTGAAGCATGCCCATTTGACGGCCCCTATAAATGACGAATGAAATCTATTTATAGATCACCGGGAGAACAGGCGGACAAAAGCCGCGAGCACGAAGCAATGCTCCCTGCCCAGGTACTGCGCGACGTGATGTCGCGTCAGAAAACGGGCCAGCGTGTATCGCAGGCCCGTTTTTCGTCATACGCGAGAGCAAAGCTCAAGCCGCGACGCCCTTACCCACGCCGTAACGCGCGGCCGGGCGGCTGTGCGACAGATTCGGCCCGAGCGCGAGGCGCGCGTCGTTGGCCTTTTGCCAGTCGGCCGCCTCCGGCAACGACGGAATCGTGACGAGTTCGCCCTGGTCGAGACCGGCGAGCGCGGCGTCGACCATATCGGCCGCCGACATCACCCACGCCTCGGGCAGCGCCGACACCGGTGTCCCCGCGCGATCCCAGAATTCCGTGCTGGTCGCGCCCGGCAGAACGGCCTGCACCTGCACGCCGTGCCCGCTGACTTCGTGATGCAGCGACTGCGTCAGGTTCAGCACGAACGACTTCGTGCCGCTGTACACGCCGTTCAGCAACTCCGGCGAAACCGCGACGATCGAAGAAATGTTGATCACGATCCCCTTGCCGCGCGCGACCAGACCCGGGACCGCCGCCGAGGTCAGCCGCGTCAGCGCGACGACATTCAGCTGGATCATGCTTTCGAGGCTGTCCGGATCGGAATCGATCAGCTTGGACGTCGCGCCGACGCCAGCGTTATTGACCAGCATCGTGATGCCCGCGTCGGAGCGCAGGCGTGCCTCGATGCGGCGTAGATCGGCATTCGCGGTCAGGTCGGCGGCGAGTGTTTCGACCGTGCGGCCGGTTTCCTTCGACAGTTTGTCCGCGAGGTTCGCGAGGCGTTGCGTATCGCGCGCCACCAGGATCAGGTCGTAGCCGCGGCGCGCGAGGCGATCCGCGTAAACCGCGCCAATCCCCGACGATGCGCCCGTGATCAGCGCCGTGCCCTTGTTCGATGACGTTGCCATGTGAATCTCTCCTTGAGGCGCCGGCACTCATCCATGCGCGGCGCCCATCATGTTGATCAATAAGGGAATATCGCCCCGGTTGGTCGCCTTGTCGGGCGGCTTCCGGTGTTGACATGGGAGAGTCTAGGCGCGTATCTTTGTGTCTCAAATGACGTATTTACCTCGTTTTGAGACATTGCTGAGGGTGGTGTAATGAAGCGAATCGGCGTGGTGGTTTTTCCAGGATTCCAGATTCTCGACATGGTCGCCGTGTCGGTGTTCGAACTCGCCAATCTCGGGGCGGATAGCCCGGCGTACGAGATCGAAGTCATTTCGGAGCATGGCGGCCCGGTGCGTAGTTCATCAGGCGTGCAGGTCGAATCGAAAGCGTTCGACGATCCGTCGTACGACACGGTCGTCGTCACCGGCGCGATGTTCCTCGAGCCTTCTTCGCCCGGTCTGTGCGCGTTTCTGAACCGCGCGCTGGCGGCATCCCGGCGCACCACGAGCATCTGTACCGGCGCGTTTGTGCTCGCCGAAGCCGGCATTCTCGACGGCAAGCGCGTCACGACGCACTGGAGCTTCGCACGCGAACTGCAACACCGTTTTCCAAAGACGAAAGTCGACGACGACCGCATCTTCATCGTCGACGGTTCGGTGTGGACGTCGGCGGGCATGACTGCCTGTATCGATCTGTGTCTGGCGCTCGTCGAGGCCGATCTGGGCGTCGAGGCGTCGCGTTCGATCGCCAAAAAGCTCGTGGTCTATCACCGTCGCACGGGTGGGCAGTCGCAGTATTCCGCCATGCTCGATCTTCAACCGCGCTCCGACCGCATCCAGACGGCGCTGACATGGGCGAAAGATCATCTGCGCGAGCGTCTCTCGGTCGAAACGCTCGCGGAAGTCGCGCATCTGAGTCCGCGCCAGTTCAGTCGCGCATTTCGCGACGAAACGCGGCAGTCGCCAGCGAAAGCCATCGAAAACCTGCGCGTCGAAGCGGCGCGCTCGATGATCGAAACGGGGCGTCACTCGCTCGAAACCGTCGCTGCGGAGACCGGGTTTGTGGATACGGAGCGCATGCGTCGGGCATTCCTGCGCGCGTTCGGTCAACCGCCTCAGGCAATCAAGCGCGCGGCGCGTGCCTGAAGAGCCGGGCCGGAGCGTGCTGGTCGCAGGCGATCTCGCAGCGGGCTGGCTAGTGCGGCCTTTCTGCGATGCGCAAAGCTGTGAGCTCGCGTACTACGTCGTCCACAAAGACGCGCGTGGCCTCCCGCCCGCGGTTGTCGCCGTCAAGGAATGGCTTCTCGCCGAAGCCGCCATCGACTGATTACCCCCGCCTGTCCGTCCCGATCCCAGTTGTAAGCGCGCTTACTAAATACCCACATAACGCATGGCTTTGTTGCGAATCGTTACCATTTATGAAATGATAATGATTCGCATTTAACGACATTAGCCGGTCCCTGAACAGCGGTCTGGCGGGGTTGAATCGCGCGCGCGAAATGACGCGCAGCGGGCGACGCAGGACGTTTTACGTCCGGCCAGACCGACAAAAACAACGTAACAACGACAGGGAATCAAGCACGATGATCAGGACGACACCGCTAGCCGCGGCCATCATGACTGTTTTCGCGGCGCCGCTCTACGCCCAGACCGCAACACAACCGGCCGCGCCCGCTGTTCAACCGGCGCAAACCACGCAAACCACGAAGGTCGCGCAGGCCGCCGGTTCCGCAGAACCCGCAGCTGCCAGCAACACGCTTCCCGCTGTCAAGGTGACCGGCCAGGCCGACACCAGCAGTGACTTCCAGGCTGAAAAATCGAGTGTCGGCGCCAAGGTGCCGACCGCGCTGCGCGACGTTCCGCAGGCGGTTGTTGTCGTGCCGAAAGCGGTGCTGCAATCGCAGGCTGCGACATCGTTCAGCGACGCGTTGCGCAACGTGCCGGGCGTCACGCTCGGCGCAGCCGAAGGCGGGCAGATCGGCAACAACATCAACCTGCGCGGCTTCACGGCGCGCACGGACATCTACCTCGACGGCTTCCGTGATCGCGGCCAGTACTATCGCGATACCTTCAACCTTGAATCGATCGACGTGCTGTACGGTCCCTCGTCGCTGTACTTCGGGCGCGGCTCGACGGGCGGCGTGATCAACCAGGTCAGCAAGCAGCCGACGCTGAAGCAGCGCGCCGACGTGTCGGTGCAGGCCGGCACGCACGACCGCTATCGCACGACCGTCGACCTGAACCAGCCGATTACCGACACCGCCGCCTTCCGTATCAACGCCTTCGGTCAGGATCTCGGCTCGAGCCGCGACGTCATGAAGAGCAAGGATTACGGCGTCGCGCCGGAGGTGAAGTTCGGCATCGGCACGCCGACCGAAATCACACTGTCCGCGCTGATCCAGCACAACCGCGACCAGCCCGACTACGGCGTACCGTCGCTGAACGGTCATCCGGCGCCGGTGAACCGCGGCACGTTCTACGGCTTCACCGACGACCGTACGATCCAGGACGTGCAGACGCTGTCCGCGCGCATCCAGCATCGCTTCAACGAGAACCTGACGCTGCGCAACCAGACGCAGTTCAGCCACTACAGCACCGAAGCGCGCGCGACCAACGCGGCGTCCGTGCTGACCGGACCGCTCGCGACCTCGACGGCGCTGACGAACGGCAATTACACGTCGCTGCCGCTCTCGTCGCTCTACGTGAAATTGCAGGGCAAAGATCGCAACATCAACGATCACTCGCTGTACAACACGACCGATCTCGAAGCGAAGTTCAATACCGGCTTTCTCAAGCACGATGTGATCACAGGCGTCGACCTGAGTCACGAGACGTATAGCAACCAGACCTTCACGTCGACCACACCGGGGCTGCCGTCGAACACGCTCGCCATCGTGCCGCTGGTCGATCCGACGTACACCACGCGTCCGGCGAATGTGAAGACGGTGGCGACCAACCTCGCCGAATCGAGCGCGAACGGCATTGGCCTCTATGCCAACGACACGATCTCGATCGGCGAGCACTGGAAGGTGGTAGGCGGCGTGCGCTGGGATCGCTATGAAGCGTCGATCAACAACTCGATCAACGCGCCGGGCTACGCGACGCAGACAAACTTCTTCACCAGCGTGCGCGGCGGCATCATTTATCAGCCGACCGACTGGCAGTCGTACTACGTGTCGTACGGCACGTCGTTCGATCCATCGCTCGAAGCGCTGACGCTCACCAACGGCCAGCAGAACCTGCCGCCGGAAAAGAACCGCTCGTATGAAGTCGGCTCGAAGTGGGACCTGCTGGGCGGCGGTCTGTCAGTGACGCAATCGCTCTTTAGCATCGAGAAGACGAATGCGCGCACGCTGGATGCGACCGGCAATTACCAGCTCGACGGCGACATCCGCGTGCGCGGCTATCAGCTCGGTCTCGCCGGCCACATTACGAACAAGTGGCAGGTGTTCGGCGGCTACACGTACATGGACGGCACCGTGCTGAAGGCACTCGACGGCACCGCCGGCAAGACGCCCGCCAACACGCCGCGCAACATGATCACGCTGTGGACGACGTACGACTTCACGCCGCAGTGGCAGATCGGCGGCGGCCCGGTGTACACGTCGTCGCGCTATGCGGCGAACAACAACTACGTGTCGGTCGGCGGCTACACGCGCTGGGACGCAATGGCCGCGTATCACGCGAAGAAGTACGACGTGCAGTTCAACGTGCTGAACTTCACGGACAAGAAGTACTACGATGCGCTGATCCCGTCCGATGGCGGGCGTGCAGTGCCGGGTGTCGGCCGTACATTCCTCGCCACGGTAAACTATCGCTTCTTCTGATCGTTGCACTCGATCAGGCAGGCGACGGTTCACGAAACACCGCCCGTTTCTCTTCAGGAGAAGCGGGCGGTCTGACGCAGGAAGTATCAAACAATGATTGTCACGATCCCGGACGTTCTCAGTCCCGAAGACGCCGCCACCATGCGCGCGCGGCTCGAAGCGGCCAGCAGTTCATGGGTCGACGGCCGCGCGACGGCGGGCTATCAGGGCGCGCCGGTCAAGCGCAACCAGCAGATCGCGGAAGGCTCGCCGATCGCGCAGGAAATGGGCGAGATCATCGTCGCATCGCTGGAGCGGCATCCGGTTTTTATCAGCGCAGGCCTGCCGAACAAGCTGTATCCGCCGCTCTTTAACCGCTACGAAGGCGGCATGCATTTCGGCAGCCACGTCGATGGCGCGATCCGTCTCGTTCCGGGTCACGGCGCGCGCGTGCGCACCGATCTGTCGATCACGCTCTTTCTCACGCCGCCCGACGAATACGATGGCGGCGAACTGCTGATCGAAGACACCTTCGGCGTGCAGGAAGTGAAGCTGCCCGCGGGCCACGCGATTCTTTATCCGGGCACGAGTCTGCATCAGGTGCGGCCGGTGACGCGCGGCGCGCGGGTGTCGAGCTTCTTCTGGGCGCAGAGCCTCGTGCGCGACGACACGAAACGCGCGTTGCTGTTCGACATGGACAACGCGATCCAGCGTCTCAACGCGACCAATGGTGACGAAGCGGCGAAGCGCACGCTCGTCGGCGTGTATCACAACCTGCTCCGGCTCTGGAGCGAGACTTAAAAGCGTTTGCCTTGTCGCGGTGACGCATCGACGCTCCCCGTAAAGAGCGTGCAAACGCCCGCGCCCGCGATGAGCGGGCAGCACAGCAAGGCAGACGTGATGAAGCGCGGCGCGGAATATAACAAAGCCCATTCGTATGCGCACCGCAAGATGGTGTGAGATCAGGCAAACATATCCATCCCCTGCACGAGCCGTTGCGCCAGCCTTGGCTGACGCAACTGGTCGAGCCACCACTGCAGCGCACGGCCTTCGTGATCGCCACGCCACGCGACATACAGCACATTCGGCTCACGCGGATCGGCGGTGACCTTTTCCACCAGCTCGCCGCTTTTCAACAGCGACGCAACCCGGTGCCGCGGCAACCAGCCGACACCGAGCGCGTCGCGCTGCGCGAGGATCTTCGCGCGCATGCTCGGCACAGCAAGCGCCGGCTGACCACCGACGACACCATAAGCACGCCCGCCTGTCATCCGCGACGAATCCGCCACCACGACGGCGCGATGCGCGACGATCTGCTCGCGCCTGAGCGGCTCTTCGATCGCTGCGAGCGGATGGCGCGGCGACACCGCGAACACCCACTCCATCGAGCCAAGTTCGAACCAGCGCAGCCCCGGAATCGCCGGCGGCTCATTGGTCGCGCCAACGATCAGATCCGCGCGGCCATCGCGCAGCGCTTCCCACGTGCCGGACAGCACTTCGCCGGTCATACGCAGCGTGACACCTGACTGCAGCTCGTCGAACGCGTGCACGACCGGCATCAGGAACTCGAATTCAAGGATTTCGTCGGTGACGATCCACAGGCGATCTTCCCAACCGCTCGCGATCTGCCGCACGCGCTGGGTCATCCGCGACACGTCCTGCATCAGCCGGGCCGCCTCCTCCGCCAGCAGATGACCTGCCGGCGTCAGTTGCAGCCGGTAACGGCGACGGTCGAACAGCAGCGCGTCGAAGCGCGTTTCCAGTTGCCGCGCCGCGTGCGACACCGTCGACGGCGCCTTGCCCAGCCGCGCCGCCGCGCGCGACAGGCTGCCGCTTTCCCGGATCGCCTCCAGCAGAGACAGTTCGTCTTCTGACAACATGTTCAACTCCATCGAACGAGTTCATCGGAAAAATCGTACGGCAAAACCGGTCCGCCAGTCCACCATGGCATCACGTCACCAGAAGATCGTTCGACCCGATCGCTGGACTTCCACCGGAGAAACCCGTCATGAGCCTGTTGAATAAAGTCGCGAAGCACGTCGGCGCTGCCCTTCTGATCGCTGGCGCAATGCTGCCGGCGTCGCACGCCGCCACCAATCCCGTCGTCCAGGATCGTTCGATCAATGCGAACGGTATCGATCTGCACTACCTCGTCGCAGGACAAGGCGACGAAACGCCGGTCGTGCTGCTGCACGGCTATGCCGAGTCGAGCCATATGTGGTTGCCGCTGATCAAACAGCTCGACGACCGTCGCGTCGTGCTCGCGCCGGACCTGCCGGGCGCCGGCCAGTCGGCGATTCCGGAAAGCGGTTACGACAAGAAGACGATGGCGCAGGACATCCACGCAATGGTCCAGCAGCTCGGTTATCACAAGGTAAAGATCGTCGGCCACGACATCGGCCTGATGGTCGCGTACGCTTATGCGGCGCAGTATCCGGACGAAGTCGAAAGCATCACGCTGATGGATGCGTTTCTGCCGGGCGTCGGCGACTGGCAGAAGGTCTGGCTGCTGCGCGACAAGTGGCATTTCAACTTCTACGGCCCGACGCCGCTCGCGCTGGTGAAAGGTCGTGAACGGACGTACTTCGAGCACTTCTGGAACGACTTCGCCGCCGATCCGTCGCACTCGGTACCGGAAGCGGATCGCCGTCGCTATGCCGCGAATTACGCGCGGCCGGGCCGGATGGCCGCCGGTTTCGAGTACTTCCACGCTTTCCCGCAGGACGCTGAAGATTTCGCGAACTTCGCACAGACGCCGTTGACGATGCCCATGCTGGTGCTGGCCGGCGAAAAGGCGTCGGGCGACTTCCTGATCAATCAGGCGCGTCTCGTCGACACCAACGTGCAGGGCGTGATCGTCAAGGGTTCCGGACACTGGCTGATGGAAGAAGCGCCCGAGCAGACGATTGCGGACATCGTCCAGTTCATCAACACGCCGTCGCCGAAGTAAGCGACGACGGCTGGCAGGATCATGCAAGCGGGTTGCCGGCTGGCAACTGAAGGACAACTCAAGGAGCAGCGAAATGGGACTTCTCGTGAACGGTCAGTGGCAGGACCGGTGGTACGACACGAAGTCGACCGGTGGCCGGTTCGTGCGCAAGGACGCGGCGTTCCGCAACTGGGTGAGCGCCGATGGATCGGCGGGACCGAGCGGCGTCGGCGGCTTCAGGGCGGAAGCGGGCCGCTACCACCTGTACGTGAGCCTTGCCTGCCCGTGGGCGCACCGCACGCTTATCCTGCGCGCGCTCAAAGGGCTGGAAGACATGATCAGCGTGTCGGTCGTCAACTGGCTGATGCTCGAAAACGGCTGGACGTTCGCCGACGGTCCGGGCGTGGTGCCCGACCCGGTCAACCGTGCCGGTTTGCTGCACCAGGTCTATACGGCCGCTGATTCGCGCTACACCGGCCGCGTCACCGTGCCGATCCTGTGGGACAGGAAACAGGCGACGATCGTCAATAACGAGTCGTCGGAAATCATCCGGATGCTGAATTCGGCGTTCGAAGGCATCGGAGCGAAAGCAGGCGACTTTTATCCCGCCGCACTGCGCGAAGAGATCGACGCGATCAATTCGCGTGTCTACGACACGGTCAACAACGGCGTCTACAAGGCCGGTTTCGCGACGACGCAGCAGGCGTACGAAGAAGCCGTCGTGCCGCTCTTCGACACGCTCGACTGGCTCGAAGGCAAGCTCGCCACGCGCCGCTTCCTGACCGGCGACCATGTTACCGAAGCCGACATCCGTCTCTTCACGACGCTGATCCGCTTCGACGCGGTGTATGTCGGCCACTTCAAGTGCAACCTGCGCCGGATCGCCGATTACCCGAATCTGTCCGCCTTCACGCGCGACATCTACCAGTTGCCGGGCGTCGCGGGGACGGTGAATGTCGAGCACATCAAGCGGCATTACTACGAGAGCCATCCTTCCGTGAATCCGACCGGCATTGTGCCGCTCGGTCCAGTGCAGGATTTCACCGCGCCGCACGATCGTGCACGGCTCTCGGATCACGCGCCGCCGGTCGCCTGATCCCGTACCGGCCTGAGCTGGCCGAAGCGGTTCCGGTCATCACGGTGCGCGTGAGGCGCGCGCCGCTCCCGACTCAACGACCTTCGACCACGCGGTTCGCCGCATGGTCGTGGCCAGCCTCGTCCTTTCGTCTTTCATTCATCAAGGAAACATCATGCTGAAGTTTTACTTCCACCCATCGCCGAATCCGATGAAAGCCGCGCTGCTGCTCGAAGAGCTGCAGACGCCGTTCGAACTCATCGCCGTCGATACCTTCAAGGGCGAGCAGCACAAGCCCGAATTCCTGAAGATCAACCCGAACGCGAAAGTGCCCGCGATCGACGACGACGGCGTCGTCGTGTTCGACTCGCACGCGATCCTGCTGTACCTCGGCGCGAAACACGGCCGTTTCGTGCCTTCGACGGCGAAGGAACACGCGCAGATGCTGTCGTGGCTGCAGTTCGTCGCGACCGGCCTGTCGCCGTTCTCGGGTCAGGCTGTCCACTTCCTGCATCACGCGCCGGAAGCGCTGCCCTACGCACGTAACCGTTATCTGAAGGAAGTCGAGCGTCATTACCGCGTGCTCGACGATCGCCTCGCACAGTCGAAGTACCTCGCCGGCGACGAATACTCGATCGCCGACATGGCGCTGTGGGGCTGGGCGAACTTCGCCGGCTACATCCTTGGCGAAAAAGGCCTGACGGATTATCCGAACGTGAAGCGCGTGGTCGACGAAATCTCGGCGCGTCCGGCGGCTGCCCGCGCGCAGGCGTTGAAGGAAAAGCTGACACTGAAGGCAGAGTTCGACGAAGAAACACGTCGCGCGCTGTTCCCGCAGAACGAAGAAGCCGCAGCGTAAGCGGAACAGTTGACGCAAGCAAATAAAGGCCGGCAATACGCCGGCCTTCAACCCCTTCAACCCCCTTCAACCCCTTCAACCCCTTCAACCCCTTCAACCCCTTCAACCAATAACGCCAGACGAAGCGTCGTATTCGTCCCAGGGAGCCTGTGATGTCAACGAATCAACCCCGTCCCGCGCCAGTCAGCGGTTTGCGGCTGCATAACTTCGCGCTGGCCGTGCGCGACCTGAACGCGATGATCGCGTGGTACGAAACGGTGCTCGGCTTCGTGGTCAGCGAGCGGGGCCGGTTCGACGCCGTCAACGCCGCGTATGCGATGGTGGAAGCCGGTGGCATGCGTATCGAACTGGTGTCCCGCGCGGGGGAAATGCGTCGTCCGGTCGACCGCACCGCGCCGCCCGATCATCTCAACGTGCCCGGCTGGAAAGCGCTGGTTCTGGAAACGGAAGATCTGACCGCGACGACCGCCGCGCTCGTACAGCACAACGTCGAAATCGTGTGGGCCGACCAGCAGCTTTCCGAACATCTTCGCTCGACGATGATCCGCGACCCGGAAGGCAACATGATCAACATCTTCGGCCCGGCGCAATAACGGCCAGAGGGCCGACGCCTTTAAAGCTGCCAGCCGATCAGCGGCAGCACACAATCAGATGCCGGTTTTATGCGCCGTCCAGATCAGCCGCAGACCAAGCGCGGCGATCGCGCCCGCCGCAATCCGGTCGACCCATGCCTTCGCGCCGAGATAAAGCTCGCGCGGACGACGGCTCGAAAAACCCAGCGCGACGACCGTGTACCAGCCGGCTTCGATCGCGAACACAGCGGGCGGCAGCAGGAAATAGCACCACAGCGGCGGATGATGCGGGAGCAGGGCGGCGAAGATACTGCCGTAGTAGATCGCCGTCTTCGGGTTGCTCAGCTGGGTGCTGAGGCCGATCCAGAACGACTTCCGTGCATTCTGCCGCCCGCTGCCGGCTGTCGGGTCGACGGTGAACGGCGAGGATGCACCGCGCCAGATTTTCGACGCGATCCAGATCAGATACAGGCCGCCCGCTACCTTCAGGCCCAGGTAAAGCCAGCCGACGGCGGCCAGCACGGTGTACAGCCCGACCAGCGCGATACCGCTGAAGAACACGCCGCCAACGCCCATGCCCAGCGCCGTGGCGAGGCCGTCGCGCCGCGACAGACCGATCGCACTGCGCGCGACAATCAGAAAGCTGGGGCCGGGGCTCATCGCGCCGATCAGCAATGCGGCAAGGATGGCGGCAATCGCAGCGGATGGATTCATGGTCGAGCCTCCCTCAAAGAAGATGACGGCCATTGTAGGACGTGGCGCCGCCCCGTGTGCGCGGAACGGCAGATCGCCGCGGGCCGACGTCCGGCATCGAAAGTAGCCGTGAGAGGGCGCTTTTCAGGCGCTCGCGCTCCACGAGACGCCACAATGCGCACCCACCCGGCCGGTCAACTGCGTGCAAACCCGGTTCCGCAAACCCTGCGCATGGACTTTGGTTCTAGTAGACTGACCGGCGATGTTCATCCAACTCATAGTGAAACCCCGAGATCCAGTTCAGTCGCGAGGAGGCGTCGCCCATGCATGCAGTTCCCACGCTGGATAGCAGCACCCTTGACGAGGGCGCTTCCGGCGCACCCGCAGGGGCGCCCGTGCGCGATCTGCGCCGTGTGCCCATTCATCCGGATAACTGGTATCCGCTCGCCTGGTCGCGGGAAGTCAAGCGCGGTAAGGCGCACGGCGTACGTTTCGCCGGCGAGCCGATCGTGCTGGTGCGCACAGAATCAGGCTCCGTGTTCGCGCTTGAAGACCGCTGCGCGCATCGCCAGGTACCGCTGCATCAGGGCGTCGTCGATGGCGAATCGATCCGCTGCTGCTATCACGGCTGGACCTACGACTGCTCAGGCCGCTGCATCGATGTCCCGTATCTGGGCCGTGAGCGGCTCCCGAACGGCGTGCGTGCGTATCCGTGCCGCGAGGTCGAAGGTCTGATCTTTGTGTTCCCCGGCGATCCTGCGCTCGCGGAAGACAAGCCCTTACCGCCTCTCGCCTCGGTCGCGGACAAGGCGTACAAGACGCGTCGTTTTGGCCGCGAGGTCAAGTGTCACTACTCGTTCATGCACGAGAACCTGATGGACATGAACCATCAGTTCCTGCACCGCCGGCAGATGGGCCAGATGCGCGCCCGCTCGCTCGGGCGCCGTCGCGGCGAAGGCTGGGTCGAAGTCGATTACACGTTTGCGCGGATGGAAGGCAAGCAGCCGGTCGGCGAGGCGCTTGTGTTTGGTCAGAACCGCAATGGCGGCGGCCAGAACGACAAGGACGTGATGACGATCCGTACGGAATATCCGTATCAGACGCTACAGATCCGCACCTCCGACCAGACACTCGTGATGAATCTCTGGATCATCTACGTGCCGGTCGACGCTGAACAGCGTACGAATCGCACGTTCGGGCTGCTGTCGATCAAGAAACCGGGTATTCCGGGCGCGCTCGATCTGGCGTGGCCGCTGCTGGTGTGGTTCACCGAGCGCATCTTTAAGGAAGACCGTGAGATCGTCGAAGCCGAACAGGCCGCGCACGATAAACAGGGCGCCGACTGGAATCATGAAGTGTTTCCGGTCATCAACGATCTGCGCGATCTGCTGCGCGAATGCGGCGCGTCTGAACTGACGCCGCGCGGCGAAAGCCTCCGGAAGAAAGCTGATTCGTGGCAGCCGCTAACGCGGATGTCGAGCTGAGTGAAACAAGACGGCGGTCTCATACATCGCAGACCGCCGCGATTGACCTGATTCCCCAGACAAAACCGGCCGGGCAACCCGTGCGCGTCGTCCCGTCTCAGTCGTGAGTCGCAAACCGGAGGGTCCGCGATGCCCACGCCGACCTGGCTCTCGAACGTCAAGGCGCAGCTCGCGAGGAAGAAGCTCGGCTACTGGATTCGCGTGGCCGTGATCGGCGCGTTGGGCATCGCGCTCAACGCGTACTGGACGAAGAACAGTCCCGACGATCTGCTCAGGCTCCGGATGTGGGCGTACCAGGTCGTCAGCCGGTGGACTGCCCGTGCGCCGCTTCCCGCCGATTCCGCCGTCGTCCTCATTTCCGATGAGGATTTCTGGAAGAATCCCCGGCTCGCCCGCCGCTCGCCGATTAAACGCGACTACCTCGGCGACCTCATTACCCGGCTGTGCCGCGCGCACGCCAACGTGGTGGCGATCGACTTCGACATGCGCTCACCCGTGGTGGACGGCAGCGTGCGCGATCACAGCGACTACCGCAGCGAAACCGCCACCTTCGTCGACGACGTCAACAAGGCCGCAACATCCGGCTGCCACATCGTGCTTCCCACGACGCTGAACTGCAGCAGCAAACCGTGCGTCCTCGAATCGGGCGTGCTCGACGGGCAACCGTTCGTGACGAAGAACATCACGCGCGGCTATCTCAATCTGCCCGACGATACGCGCCAGGTGCCGATCCGCGCCCACTTACGCGACGGCGGATCGGCCGAGTCGTTCACGATGGCCATCGTGCGGGCGCGCAACGCGCAGCGCGCCGACGCCTTGCGCGATTCGGACAGTTTTCCATACGGCACATTCATGACGGACGCCGAGTTCAGAAGCGCCGATAGCGTCCTGATGTCAGACGCGATCTCACGAATGAGCGACGACGACCTGGAGAACCACATCCACGGCCAGACGATCCTGATTGGCGCGGGCTGGCATGCGTATGCGTTTGGCCGCGGCGATATGGTGGACCTGCACCGGTCGCCGCTCGGCATGACGCCGGGCGTGCTGCTGCACCTCAACTACGTCGCAGCCCTGCTCGACAGCCGCTTCGCGCACCGCGTGCCCGAGTGGGTCAATCTCGCTGCTGACGTGCTGCTCGTCGTGCTGGTCGGGTTCGCGTTCGCGCTCGAAAAGCCCCGGGTCCGCTGGACAATTTTCGGCGTGGCCACGTTGGTCCTGATCGCGCTTCAGTATGTGGCCGCGCAGAATGCGGGCGTATTCTTCGAATGTACGGTGGTCGTCGTGCTGCTGTTCCTCCACTGGCTCTACGACGAACACTCGACGATGCGCGAACGGCTCGCGGAACTCGAGACCGAAGAAGCGCACCGACAGGCTGCTGTCGTCAAAACACCGCCTGCGGTCGTCGAAACACCGAAGGAGGCGAAATGAAAGCGCACTGGACCTTCGCAGCACTGGCGGCCAGCCTGTTGCAGGTGGCAATGGCGACCTTGTTTGTGGCTGGCGACGCACACGCCGGCACCGTGACCGCGCGTCCACCGCCGCCCAGCGAGGACGATGAAAACGGCGACAAGCCGGGCGGCCAGGCGTCGAACGGATATGGATCGACGCACAACCAGGTAGCGACGGCCGAGTACACCAACCCGGTCCTCGCGGCTTCCGACACCAAGGTAGACGCGGCCAGACAAAAGAACGCAAAGAAGGCCGGGAAGGCCGTCGCGCCCAAGGACAACGAAAAGACCATGCAGTAAGAGTAAGCGCGGAAAGCCGGGCGCGCCGGCTACCCGCCCCGGATTCAATGCGTTTTACGCGATCGCGCGGTGCGACAGCGCCGCAGCAACCCGCGTCACATCCCAGCCTTGCCCGCCAGCGCCTCGCGCAGGAACGACGTAAACGCACGAATCGTCCCCGAACCCTGCCGATGCTGCGGATACACCGCGTACAAGCCGAATGGCGACGGCTCGAAGTCGTCCAGCACGGTGACGAGCGTCCCGGCGCGCAACGCATCCGCGACGATGAACTCCGGCAGCCACGCGATGCCGAGACCGGCGACGGCCGCATCGCGCACGAGTTCGCCGTTGTTCACATGCAGCCGCCCGGCCACTTCAAACGATTTACGCGCGCCGCCGGTCACGAATTCCCACATCACCGGCCGCTGGTGCCCGTACAGCAGGCACTCGTGCTTTTCCAGCTGTGACGGACTCGAAGGCTCGCCGCGCCGCCGGCGATAACCCGGGCTGCAACACGCCACCACGCGCAGATCGGCGATCTTCTGCGCGATCAGCGTCGAATCGGCCAGCATGCCGATACGGATCGCCATATCAAAGCCTTCACCAATCACATCCACCGAGCGGTCGCTCAGCACGACCTCGAAACGCACCGCGTCGTTGCGCTTCAGAAACTGCGTGACGAGCGGCGACAGATGCGTCATGCCGAACGACATCGGCGCACTGACGCGCAACAGACCACGCGGCTCGGCCTGTTGCGACGACATCGCCTGAGCGGCTTCTTCGACTTCGGTCAGGATGCGGCGCGCACGCTCGTAGAGTTCACGACCCAGATCCGTGATCGCCAGCTTGCGCGTATTGCGCACCAGCAACCGCACGCCCAGTTCCGCTTCGAGCGCCATCACGCGCCGGCTGACGAACTGCTTCGACAGCGACAGCTTGCGGGCCGCCGCCGTGAAGTTCTGGGCGTCGACGGTGGCCACGAAGATCTTCAGATCATCCAGTTGCATTGGTGAGTGCCTGAGGTGAATCGTCCACTCAAACAGGACGAACTGTCACTTTTCGATGTGATTATAGCCCCGTGGATTGACCTAGAATAGCTTCACATCGCGACAACGACGGTTCCTCGAAACAACCAGATCAACCGCCGGAGCGACTCACTTACCGGGAGAAGCAAACATGCTGGACATTCGCAAGGCAGATCAACGCGGTCGTGGCGAACACGGCTGGCTCAGTTCACGCCACAGCTTTTCGTTCGCACAGTATTTCGACCCGCAACAGGTGGGCTTTTCTGACCTGCTCGTCATCAACGACGACCGCGTCGCGCCCGCTCGCGGTTTCGGCAAGCATCCGCACCGCGACATGGAAATCTTTTCGTACGTGCTGGAAGGCGCGCTCGAACACGCGGACACGATGGGCACCGGCTCGGTCATCCGTCCCGGCGACGTGCAATTGATGAGCGCAGGCACGGGTGTCGCGCACAGCGAGTACAACCACTCGAAGAGCGAGCCTGTGCACTTCATGCAGATCTGGATTGCCCCGTCGACGAAGGACGCCGAGCCGCGTTATCAGCAGAAGCATTTTTCGGCGGACGACAAGCGCGGCACATTGCGCCTCATCATTTCGCCGGACGGAGCGAACGATTCACTCGAAGTGCGTCAGGACGCGCGGGTGTACGCAGGCCTCTTCGACGGCGAAGAAACGGCGCGCCTCGAACTGCCGGCTGACCGTTTTGCGTACATGCATGTGGCGCGTGGCAGTGTGACGGTGAACGGCACGCGTCTGACCGAAGGCGACGGCGCGCGGGTGCGTCACGAAACTGCCCTGAAGTTTGCGGACGGCGACAATGCCGAAGTACTGGTATTCGACCTGCGGCCGATTGAAGTATCGTCGCTGTGGTCCTGATCGATTTTAAAAGGAGAACAACCATGTTGAATGATGTGATCGAGCGTAACCGGGACGGCCTGATTCTGGTCGCGCGCGTCCTGCTGATGGTGCTGTTTCTGGCGTTCGGCTGGAGCAAGCTGACCAACTTCGGCGGCACGGTCGGCTATATGGGGTCGCTGGGCGCGCCCGCGCCGATGCTGTCGGCGATCATCGCGGTGGTGATGGAAGTATTTGTCGCAATCGCGCTGATTCTCGGCATCTTCACGCGGCCGCTGGCGCTGCTGTTCGTGCTGTACACGTTCGGCGCCGCGCTGATCGGCCACCACTACTGGACGATGGAAGGCGCCGAGCACATGGGCAACATGATCAACTTCTACAAGAACGTCAGCATCATGGGCGGCTTGCTGCTCCTCGCAGTCACGGGCCCGGGCAAGTACGCGATCATGAAGAAGTAAGCGGTCAGGATTGACGGAGCAGTTCAGCAGGACGAAGGGACGCCAGTTGAAGTGGCGTCCCTTTTTTGTCGCCTTCCGGAGCCCTGTTCGGGGATAGAAGGTTCAAACAGACCGCATCGCCCGCCGGTAAGCCGTCGGCGTCGCGCCTGATGCTGCGCGAAAGCGATGGCTCAGATGGCTCGGATTCGCGTAGCCGCTATGAATCGCAACCTGTTCAAGCGGTAGCGCGGTCGTTCGCAGCAATTCGCGCGCGCGATCGAGGCGCTGCTGCACGATCCACGCATGCGGCGGTAGACCAAACGACGTTCGGAACATCCGCGCCAGATGAAATTCGGACAGACACGCGACGTCGGCGAGATCGCCGAGTGTCAGGCTGGGTCAGATTCGCCTCGATATAGTCGCGCAGGCGCCGGCGCGTCGCCACCGACAATCCGCCCTTGTGCGCCACGTTCGTGCGCTGCACCGATTGCGCCTGCAGCAGCAGGCTCAGCACGTCGTGCGCGGTCTCGTTCGCACGCAGCCGCCCGTCGGGGTCATCCCACAGTTCGTTGGCGAGCGTCTGGCAAAGCTGCGCGATTTCGGCATGTTCGAAATACGTGCGATCGGCGAGCGTCAGTTCGCGTGGCTCGCGGTCGAGTTCCTGCACGGCGCGGCGCGTGAAGTGCTCCGGCAGGAAGTACAGATGCATGAAGTGCATATGTCCGCGCACCCACCAGCGCGACTCATGGTCACCCGGCAGCGCGCACAGCCGGCTCGGCGCGCCATACAGACCCGGCATCTTCTGACGTTCCGTCCTGTAGCCGCCATTCAGATAACACGAGAGCGTGTGATGGCCCGGCTGGTCGTAGATCGTTTCGGCTTCCTCGGTTTCGCGCCGCCAGATCGCGACTGCCAGCTGGTCGCCAAGCCACGCGAACCGCTCCAGCGTCGCGTTCGATTCGCCCAGCGTGCGGCACACCGAGTGCAGGCCAAACGGCGTCTCGGCAAGGTCGATCACGGGAGCGGGCGGGTTCGGATTCACGGCTTCTAGCGCGGCGATAAGCAGGAAAGATGCATCGAGTATACGGGGAACACCTGAGCGCCGCTGACGGCGCCCGGAAAAGTGCGCAATCCTGGACAAGTCGCGCGACGCCCGCGGGCGCATAGTCGGGCTCCCGAATTCTCCCCTTTCTGCGCAAAACCTTATGAATCCGCTTCTCTACGCCGTGACCGTGCTGATCTGGGGCACCACGTGGATCGCCATCAAATGGCAACTGGGCGTGACGCCGCCGCCGGTATCGATCGCGCTGCGCTTCTGGCTCGCCGCGCTGGTGCTGTTCGCGATCCTGCGCGTGATGCGCCGCCCGATGTGGCCGCCGCGCGCCGCCTGGCGCTTCCTGGCCGCGCAGGGTCTTGCGCTCTTCTGCGTCAACTTTTTGTGCTTCTACTACGCCGAGCAGGTTGTGCCGAGCGGGCTCGTCGCCGTCGTGTTCTCGACGGCACCGCTCCTGAACTCGATCAACGGCAGGCTTTTCATGGGCCGCACGTTGCAGCCGACCGCGATCATCGGGGCGCTGCTTGGACTCGTTGGCATCGCGTGCCTGTTCGAGCAGCAGATGGCCCTCCACGCCGGCGACGTCGCGATGTGGCGTGGCCTTGGGATCGCGTTTCTCGGCACGATGTGCTTTTCGGCGGGCAATCTGCTGTCGAGCCGGATGCAGGGCATGGGTCTGCATCCGCTCGCCACCAACAGCTGGGCGATGCTGATCGGCGCGAGCGTGCTGACGGTCGGCAGTCTTGTCGCCGGGTTGCCTTTCGCGCTGGAACCGGGCCCGCGCTATCTCGGCGCGCTGCTCTATCTCGCGATTCCGGGTTCGGTGATTGGCTTCACCGCGTATCTGACGCTGGTCGGACGCATCGGGCCGGAGCGGGCCGCGTATTGCACCGTGCTGTTTCCGATCGTCGCGCTTGCGTTGTCGACGGTGTTCGAAGGATATCGATGGTCCGCGCTGGCGATTGTGGGGCTGGTGCTGGTTGTCGCGGGCAATCTCGTTGCCTTCGATATGACGCGGCGTATTTTCGTGGGACGGCCCGCAAAGCGGGCAGCGTAGCGCGCCCGCAGCGGAGCAGCCCGCCGGGAACGGCGCTGGTTCTAGTCACGCTTTTCCGGTGGATAAATCAGCGTGCCGTCGGTTTGCGCCTGCGCGCCGGGCGTCATCGTCGCCGGATCCACGTGGTGGGCGCCCATGATGTGCAACACGGTTTCGCCACCCGCGAGCAGATAGTCGGTGATGATGCGTCGATGGCATCGCCACCACACCGCCTCCGAGCACATCACCGCGCAGCGCGTCTGGTGGCCCGTTGCGAGCAGCGTCGCGAGGCCATCGCGGAATGCGTCTGTCATCGCGTAGTCGGCGTAGTTGCGGAACGCCGGATGTGTCCAGTAACCATTCGGCGAAGGCTCGGGCGCGTGACTTTTGCTGCGCCGTCCGCCGAGTTCCGCGACGTGCAGATAGCCAATCTGCTCGACGGCAAGCGCGTCGGGCAGCGTGTCACGATTGAATTGCGGATTGGTGCGCGAACGCGGAATGCTGCGCACATCGACCAGCATCCCGACGCCCGACTCCTTCAACATGCCGATGAATTCGGGCAGCGGATGCGTCGAATGGCCGATCGTGAAAAACGGAAGCGTCATCGCAGATCAGGACTTCGGCAGCCGCTTTTCGTACACGCCTTCGAGTTCCGCGAAGATCGCCCAGAACGACGGCGTCGGCCGCTCGTTGAGCCGGTCTTCCAGCACCGCGAGATGCGCATGCCAGCCGCCGGACACGCCGAGTTGCTGCTGCGGATCCGGCAGCTTTTCGTGCGTCAGCACGAGGCGCACGCGCTCGCCCGCCTGCTTCAACTCGATCAGTACTTCCGACTGCCCTTCCTTCTCGTCGCCCCATGTGAAGGCGAGCACATGCGGCGGCTCGAAACGCGTCACGCGATGGCGCGACACATGGCCCTTGTCATACTTGCGATAAGGCTCGGGCGTCGGCGCCGGAACTGACGACAGATTCCGGTGATTGAAGTGCAGTTCGAATTCGCCGCCTGCATAGACCGGCATCACGCCGGATGCCAGCCACTGGCCGCGTTTCTCCGAATCGGTCAGGTACGCCCAGACCCGCTCGATCGGGCCCGGCAGCAACCGCTCGAAGCGGATCACCTGGGTGCCCTGCGCCACGCCACAGTCGTCTTCGTTCATTCGTGTTCTCCTTTCTGTTCTGGCCCATCAGGTTGGGAAGGTTGAGAACCTGCGTCACGCTCACTGGCTTCGCGCAGCAGTCCATCGAGTACGCCGAGGTGTGCGGTCCAGAACCTTTCGTAGAAGCGCAGCCATGCATCGACAGCCGCGAGCGGCCCTGCCTCGATCTGGCAGACGTGCGAGCGTCCGTCGATGCGCCGGCGGATCAGCCCCGCGCCTTCGAGCACCTTCACGTGCTTGGACGCGGCCGCGAACGACATGTCAAACGGCGCCGCGAGTTCGCGGATATTGCGTTCTCCAGTGGCCAGCTGACGCAGCATCGCGCGACGCGTCGGGTCGGACAGCGCACGGAAGACGCCGTCCAGAGCGGAATCGGATTGGATCATGCAGGCGAGTATAGGAGGACAACGCGCATTATTCAACCATATGGTTGAATATTATCGTACGGTACATGATCTGGCCTCAGGTGGCCTTGAGCTACTGCTTCGGTGCGGTTTGCAGACGCTGAACCACCGCGTCGGAGATCTGCTGTGCGGTGTGCGTGATCATGGTGGCTTCGTCGTGACCCGCGAGCACGAACTTTGCCGCGACGACATACGGATTGAGCTTGATGGCGGCGCCTGGCTTATGTCCGCCCGATCCGCTGTCAACGTCTTCATACAGCGGCGGCTGGCCCGGCGTGGCGAGATCGTCGATGGCCACCGCGACCTGCAGACTGCCCTGCCCCGCGCCGAAGCCAACAACCGCACGCTTGATCCGGTTGCCCTCGTCGACGCTCAGGAAAACGCCGTGCACCAACCAGCCCTTATCCGGCCGCGCGGCGCCAGGCGCGAGCCGCCGTGCGTCCACGCCGGCCTTCGTCAGATCGGCGGTCAGTTGCCCGGCCATCGAGGCGACGATCTTTTGGGCGTGTGCCTGCGGATCCTGTTCCGGCATCACCGGGCCGGTCGGCAACAGGCCGCCGATCAGGCGCCGGGCGCGCTGCGGCCGGCTGTCGTCAGGTTTGACGGCGGCGGCGTCGAGATCGAAGTCGGCGACGTAGACGACACTGGACGGAATCGGCGTGCCTGAAGAATCAGCGGCAAGGCTTGTGGTGGCGACCGCTGCGAGCCAGCACGAGATCAAGGCGATGCACCGCCAGGAGGTTTTCATCACCTGACTCCACAGCTGTTATGCAGACGCGGTCATCGTACATGGCGCGGACGTTCAGCGGATCTGCACTCCCGCCAGCGTTTACCCGACCGGCCGCGCCTGGCAGCGCGCGCTACTTCAGATCCTTGAGCAGCGAGGCGCGAACCCCAGCCTCGATCGTATAAAGCGGCACCGGGTAGTTCGGATGATCGCTGCCGATCCTGAGCGCTGCGCCGTCGCGCAGACGCGCCTTCATCGAAGGCGTCAACTCGAAGCGCACGAAATGCACCGCTGAAGTTTTCTCGGCGTTCTCACGCTCCATGTCCTCGTCGGCGATTGCGTACACGGGCGCTTCGCCATCGACCTGCACGAACACGCGATCCTCGATACCGATCAGCCGGGCCAGCGCGGCGTGTCGTTCGATTTCGTTTTCGTACTCGATCTGCATCGTCGCTTTCAGGTTGCTGCCGTCCGGCACGAGCGGCAGATACGCGTCGAGCTCGCCCTGAATGCCCGCTTCGTCGAAAATTTTCTCGATGTGGAGCATTTCCTGGATCTGATAGCGGATCGTCGTTTCGTCCTCGAACAGGAATGTGACGTGATTGCCGAGCGGAACGGTACGCTCCTTCTTGTGTTCGATGACCTGCTCGCGCATCGTTTTGCGCGACTTCGCATACGTTTCCAGCGACAGCAGCGAATTCCTGGCAATGCTCATGGCGTGCCTCACGTTGTCGGAGTCAGATGCTCAGATGCCGTACGCCTTGCGCAACAGCGTCAGCGGATGCGCGAGCTGCGAGCGGCGCAATCCGTTCTCGTCGATACCCTGTTCGATGTGATGTCCTGCAAGCTGGCAATCGGACGAAATGTAATCCGGCTCCGCCTGCGCCATCGCCTTGAAAACCGGCGTACCGATCTTCATCGCCATCGCGTGAAACTCCTTCTTTACGCCGAACGTGCCCGCATGGCCCGAACAGCGCTCAACGACGGTCACTTTCGTATCGGGCACGAGCGACAACGTTTCGAACGTCTTGCGCCCGATGTTCTGCACGCGCGCGTGACATGGGACGTGATATGACACCTTGCCGAGCGCAGTCTTGAAGTCGGTCTTCAAAAGGCCATCACGATGGCGCGACACGAAGTATTCGAACGGGTCCCAGAACGCATCGCTGACGGCACGCACGTCTTCGTCGTCGGGAAACATCAGCGGGAGTTCGTGCTTGTACATCAGCACGCAGCTCGGAATCGCGCCGATGATCGCGTAGCCTTCGCGCGCGTATTTCGCGAGCACGGGCATGTTCTTCTCTTTCTTGCCCGCGACGCCTTGCAGATTGCCCTGTTCGAGCAAAGGCATGCCGCAGCACGCCTCGCTCGCGACGAGTTCGTAAGGAATCTCGTTGTGCGCGAGCACTGCAAGCAGATCGTGCCCGATACCAGGCTCATTGAAATTCACGTAACAGGTCGCGTAAATCGCGACCTTGCCGGGCGTGCGCTCGCCATCGCGCACGGGCTTTTTCGGAGATTCCTGCGCAGCGCTGCGAAACTTGCGCGCGGCGAAATCAGGCAACCACGCCTTTTTGTCGACGCCCAGCGCCTTTTCCATCACACCGCGCGCGGCCGCCGTGTGATTCACAGTGTTGACGGTCTGCGTAACGACCGGAATGCCCGCGAAGTGGCCGAGCGCATCCGTGTTGGAGAGGAATTTATCGCGCAACGGCACATCGCCGCGCCGGTAATCGACCGCCTTCGCGCGCAGCATCAGATGCGGAAAATCGACATTCCACGGATGCGGCGGCACGTACGGACATTTCGTCATGTAGCAGAGGTCGCACAGATAGCACTGGTCGACGACCTTGCCGAACTCGCGCGTGTCGACGTCGTGCGCTTCGCCGCTATCCGTTTCGTCCACGAGATCGAAAAGTGCCGGAAACGCGCCACATAGCGACACACAGCGTCGGCATCCAGCGCAGATGTCGAAGACGCGCGACAACTCCTTGTCGAGCGATGCCTGATCGTAGAACCCGTCCGAGAGCCAGTCGAGCGGATATCGTGTGGGCGCGTCCAGACTGCCTTCCTTATGCGGCATGGCGTCGGGCTCCTCCTGTGCGAAAGCGATGCGATCGGACGAAGCGGCACCGCTCCGCGCAGTGCGCGCGGCGTCGACCGGACGCGCCGCACGTGCATACTGCATGCAATGCGCATGTGAGGGGCGTGCCTGTTTCAGCGGCGTCGATTCAGACCAGCAAGCAGAGCCTGTCAGTCCACCAGCGCTTCGAGTGCCTTCGTATAGCGGTTCGCGTGACTGCGCTCGGCTTTGGCCAGCGTTTCGAACCAGTTCGCGATTTCATCGAAACCTTCTTCGCGCGCTGCTTTCGCCATGCCCGGATACATATCAGTGTACTCGTGCGTTTCGCCGGCAATCGCGGCCTCGAGATTCAGGCGCGACGGACCAAACGGCAAACCCGTTGCCGGATCGCCGGTCGCTTCCAGATATTCGAGGTGACCATGTGCATGGCCAGTCTCGCCTTCGGCGGTCGAACGGAACAGCGCAGCAACATCGTTCTGTCCCTCGACGTCGGCCTTGGCTGCGAAATATAGATAGCGACGGTTTGCCTGGGATTCGCCGGCGAACGCGAACTTCAGATTCTCTTCGGTTCTGGAGCCTTTGAGCTGTGACATCTGTTGCCTCCATCCGTACCTGTATTGTGGGTGCGCGCTGGACGTTTGTCGTCTCTTTACGCGCCTCGAGCGCACGAGCCGACGCCGCGCGTCTCATCGTGCCTCTCTAAATCTAGAGGTTGCGCAACCCCTTCCCCAATTGTGTTTTTCAATGCCGTCGATAGCCAGAAACTGGCGTTTTTACGCATTTCGCATCGCTCTGCCAGGCAATTTCTGCAATAGCCAACGATTGCCGACGGTTGTCGCCGCGCAGCAGTACCGCAGCAAAAGCATTTCGTAACAAGTGCGTGACGCAGTTTGCGGGAACGTCTTGCTAAAGCGTTGCTCCGACCTAGACTGAAAGGCATCCAAGCCTTCACGTTGTCTTTTCGTTGGAGCTTTATATGCGTCTTACGATCTTGATCAACGGGTCGGATCCCAGCGTGAACCACGATTACGCTGTCCTCTGGCTCGACACGGATCAGCACCGATGGTCCAGAGAATCACATCAGGGCATTGACTTTCCCGCCTGGGGCGAACTGCGTGACGTCGATGGCGTCACGATGCTGTGCGCACCCAGCGACGACGCGCCGCTTTGCACGCTGCGCGGATTACACGTCGACCGCAAGCAGCGCGTAAGCGCCGCGCAGGGTTCGGCCGCGTGGTCTTCGTCATCGGCGCACAAGCCGATGAATGGGTATTGGCGGCTTCAGGCCGTCGATCGACAGCCTGTGCACGCTGAACACGGCGTGTTCGACAGCTGATCTGATCTGACACGGGGCGGCCAGCCGCGCCGCCCCCGCTTTGCTGCATTAGCACCAGTTAAAAGGCAGTATTCGCGCAGGTCGCGAACCTGATGCCGTTGCGTGCCCAGCCGGTAGTCGACATATCGATCGCGTCGCCGTCCGCGAGGTCTTTCGCGTGATGGCGGTAATTCAGACCGATTGCAATCATCTGACGAATGCCGGCAACTGGCGCGCCCAGACGGCCGGCGTTCTCCACGAGCGGGCGCTTCTCCGGGCCGGACGAGGCGGAGTCGAGGTCATCGATGTGATCCTTAGAACGCGTAGCGCATTCCGGCAAACACACTGCGGCCCGAGCCAGGATAGAAAATGGCGGTGCTGCTTACCGTGCGAGCGTCAGCAACGGTGCTGATGTCGCTCACATAGCGTTTGTTCGTCAGGTTGCGTGCATCGACGAACACTGAAACGCCATTGCGAAAGTCCATACCCGCCTCTACGCCGAGCAGCGCGTAGCCGGGCACGCGCAACGTATTGGCATCGTCTGCCCATGCGCCGGCAGGCACCCAGTCGACACTCGTCGAGATGTGAAAACCGTCTGGACGGGAATAACCGAGCGATGCACGCAATACATTCACCGGCACGCCCGCGATGCGATTCGAGCCACATTGCGGATCGTCCTTGAAGCGAAAGTCGCTCAGGTTCCAGAGTCCCGACAACGTGACCTTGTCGCCCGCTCCCGCCCGCGCGATGTCGCGGAAGAGATCGACCGACGCAGCCGCCTCGATCCCCTGAATGACCGTCCTGTTCGCATTGAACGTCGAGGCGGGAATGTCCGGGCTGGTCGTGTACTGAAGCAACTGGTCGCGCACAATCGAGTGATGCGCGGTGAGATCCCAGCTCACGCGGTCGCGCGCTCCTCGCGTGCCGAGTTCAAGCGTCCACGCATGCTGCGACGTGAGCGGCGTGAAGCGCGTCGTTTTGCTGAACGTCTGCGTGAGGTCGCCGAAGTCCGGTACATCCTGACTGCGCGTGATGTCGACGAACGCCTGAATGTCGCTGTTCGCCTGCCACAGCAGGCCGACCTTGGGATTCAGTCCGTTATACGTCTGGCTCGTCGACCTGTAGGCCGGATCGGCCGCCTTCTGAAGACCAGGGCGCAGCATGCGTGGGCGTCGTGAACGGTGTCAGAAAAGTGAGCGGCGATTAGCCACGCGGCCGTTGCAGCGGTCATGCAGCTGACCACTGGTTTTCATAGGTGTGAATTGCCATGTTGTCCACGCTGCACTACGCCGCGCCGGATCTGAACCGCTAATAAGGCGTGGAAACCCTGAATCGCTCGTTCCAGTTATCGACGTATGCCTTCACGATCTTTTCGTCGCCTCGAACCAGAAACCCGTTCTCGGCGTTGCGCTCTTCAGCGGACCTTGTGAAGTTGAACGAGCCGGTGAACACGCTCGCGTTGTCGAACACCATGATCTTGTTGTGCGCGATCGCAGGCCTCGTGTCGATCACGACAGGAATGCCCGCGTTGCGCAGGAACGTCGCGCTCGAATATCGCTGCGAAACCTGGCTCTTGTCCAGAATGACGTGAACGTCCACGCCCCGGTCTTTGGCGCGTTTGACTGCCGAAGCGATCGGCGCGCTCGTGAACGAATAGGCCTGAATCAGCAGACTGCGCCGGGTGTTGTTGATTTCATCGACGAGCAGGTCCTGACAGCTTGCGCCGTTCGGCACGAAGCAGACCTTATACGAAGCACCCGACGCGAATGGCGCGGCGGGTTCAGTGCGCGAAAAGAGTTGTTTGCCCCACGTGGCCAGCGAAGAATCGGCATGGGCAGCAGGAATCGAAAACGCTAGAGCGACGACGGCGAGGATACGGAGATGCATGCGATGTTGATGTTCTGTTTGTGCCGTTCGGGTGAGCGCGAAAGTATATCGGTATCGCAACGTCTTCGCGACTGCTTCAGGCATGTGCGCGCCTCGATTGTGTCGGGCGTATGCGCAAAAGAGCCGCGGTCCTGCCGACCGTGGCTCTTCTGGTTTTAGCCGGGCAATGCGCCGTTACGTTTTGTCACCAGAAGGACGTCAACTTGCGTCATCTGCCCGACGTTAAACCGGCAGCGCTGACCACTTACCCGGCGCGATAAAAAGGAGTCACTCAATGAAGACCATTTTCGCTGCGCTCGCTTCCGCCCTGCTCGTCTCGACAGCATTCGCCCAGACCACCGCGCCCGCTTCGGCGCCCGCGGGAACAGAGGCGCATCTGAAGGCATCGACAGCCGGCGGAGTAAAGACGGACACGACTGCCGGCAGCAAGACGACTGCTGCCGCGCCGGCCGCAAAGCACGCGTCAACCGCAAAGACCCACACGAAGGTTGCGCACAAAAAGCATCCGTCGGACGCAAATGTGGCAAAGGCGAAGACTGACTCCAGCAAGGCGGCGGATGCCACGCAGGCCAAAGCAAAAACCGATGCCAGCAAGACACCTGACGCTACGCAGACAAAAGCAGATAACACCAAGGCCGAGACGACTAAAACCCAATAACGTTATCGGCCAGACATCTTCCGTTGCGCCGATTTAAACGGAAGATGTCCCTCGCGGGCGAGTCGCAAGACTCGCCCTTTTTCGTTTCAGGCGATGAATGCGCGCTTGTCCGGCAAAAACCGGCTCCGGTCATTATCGACGGCAACGCCGCATCGAAAATCGATTTCGCTATAACGCAGTTAAAGCGTGCCGCGCAACGCAGGTTGACGGCAAGTCGAGGAAAGACTCGAATTCATTGAGCGGTATCTGTGCGAGATTGTCGACTACCCGAAGGTTTGAAAATCGCATTGCACGCGATGATGAAGACCTCGATCTGGAGACGTCGCCCATGAGAACACTCACAGAACAATTGACCCAGTACGCGGCTTATCACCGTGACCGCCGCAATATCGCCACGCATTTTGTCGGCATTCCGATGATCGTGCTCGCCGTCGCCGTGCTGCTGAGCCGGCCCGCGTGGAGCTTCTCCGCGTTGCCCTTTCCGCTTTCGCCCGCGTGGCTGCTGCTGGTCGTCACGACGCTGTACTACCTCGCGCTCGATGTGCCGCTCGGCATCATGATGGCGCTGGCGTTCGCACTGTGCCTTGTGGTCGGCCAGTGGCTCGCGGCGCAGTCCACGCTGACGTGGCTGCTCGCGGGTGTGGGCCTCTTCGTGGTCGGCTGGGTGTTCCAGTTGGTCGGCCACGTCGCGTATGAACATCGCAAGCCGGCGTTCGTCGACGATCTGATCGGCCTCGCGATCGGCCCGCTCTTCGTGCTCGCCGAAGCGCTATTCGCCTTTCGATGGCGGCCGGCGTTACGCGAGGCGATCGAGGCACAGGTCGGCGCGACGCGCATCAATCCCGCTGTGCCCGCCGCGCCGCAACGACGCTAACGCGGCGCGAAACGCACCAGCCGCACGCCGTGCAGCGCCGTCAGCGCGACGGCGATCCAGATCGGCCCGTAGGTGGCCAGTTGCGCAGCGGAGAGCGTTTCGCCAAGCAACGTCACCGATACGATCACGAGCAGCACGGGCTCGACATAGCCGAGGATGCCGAACAGCGCCATCGGCAGCAGCCGGCTCGCTTTCAGATACGACGCGAGCGCCGCGGTGCTCAACGCGCCGAGCCCGGGCAATAACAGCAACCACATGTCGTAGCGGCCGTGGAGCAGCGCCAGCGAGCCGCCTGTCGAGACGAAAGCGATCGCAACGGGAAACAGCAGCATCACTTCGAGCGCAAACGCAGTCAGGGAATCCGCGTTGATTTTGCGGCGCAGCACGAAGTACGGCGGATAGCCGAGCGCGACGAGCATCGTCGGCCATGAAAATGCACGCGTCATCCACAGTTCATGCGCCACGCCCACCGCCGCGCACGCAACTGCCAGCCATTGCAGCCCGTCGAGCCGCTCGTGGTAGTAAAACCGGCCGACGAGCACCATCATCAGCGGCAACAGAAAATAGCCGAGCGAGACTTCGAGCATGCGGCCGTGCAGCGGCGCCCACAGGAAAACCCACAACTGCAAGCCAAGCAGCGCAGCGCTGATCACGAGCGCAATCCCGATGCGAGGGCGTTTCACGGCGCGCGCCGCCAGTTCCCGCAATTGCGGTATCCGTCCGCGCAACGCGATCAGAAGCAGCGCGCCGGGCACGGTCCAGATGATTCTCCACGCAAAAATATCGAGGCCCGTCAGCGGCGCGAGCAGTTTCGCGTAGGCCGACAGCAGCGCAAACAACGCCGAAGCGCCGACGGATAACGCGATGCCACGCCCCGGTTCGTACTGGTTCATCGGCCGACCGTCCGCAGTGCCGCAGTATTCAAGGCGCTCAACGCATTCAGGCAAGCACACGTCGTGCCGCGCATGAAGGCGGCGTCTTTCATTTTCATCGCAGGAATTTATCCAGGCGGGCGGCAGGCACAACTGTCACCGCCCCGTAAAGGCAAGCCCGCATTCTAGACGCCTCGCCGCCATCAACGCCTGCATTTATTCCGTGCGCATCGGCGCTCGATGAACTAGAACGTAACTTCATCCCTTGCCGTCATGTCTGGATGCCCAGTCTTTCCGAACTGCCTTGAGCGTGTGCCAAGCGCGTTTCTTGCTTGAAGGCACGTCTTTTTCCATCATCTGCGCGTGCACGTTACCCGCCTTTCCGATGCGTGCGTCACCGATGCGCGCAAACCGCACGGCCAGCAGCCACCACCGAAAAGAGGAACACTGCATGACTCAGCCTGCGCTATTGCAAGAAGTAACGCCCGGATTTGCCGTCGAGATCCGCGCCGGCCTCACAAAGACACCGCAGAAGGAATTGCCCTCGAAATATCTGTATGACGAAGTGGGCTCCGCGCTCTTCGAAGTCATTACCGCGCTGCCCGAATACGGCGTCACGCGTTCGGAAGAACGTCTGCTGACGCGTCACGCCACCGACATCGTCGCGCAGCTTTCACCGGATGTGACCGTCGCCGAACTCGGTAGTGGCAGCGGTCGCAAAACGCGCCGGATTCTTGAAGCACTGTGTAAAAAGCACCCCACGTCTTACTGTCCGATTGAAATTTCGCGCACCGCCTTGCAGTTGTGCCGGCGCGAACTCGGCGATATCGAGCGGATTTCGATCGTCGGTTATGAGAAGGACTATCTGGCGGGGCTCGCGGAAGTCAGCGCAAAACGGCCCGACGGTGAACAGCTGCTGGTTCTCTTTCTCGGCAGCACGATCGGCAATTTCGGACGGCTCGCTGCGACGCGCTTTCTGCGCGACATTCGCACGATGCTCAAGCCCGGCGACGCGCTGCTTCTCGGCACCGACCTCGACAAGCCAGTTCCGACGCTGGTCGCCGCCTACGACGATCCGATCGGCGTCACGGCGGCGTTCAACCTGAACCTGCTCGCGCGGATCAATCGCGAACTGGGCGGCGATTTTCCGCTCGATGCGTTTGAACATGTCGCGCGCTTCAATCCGGAAGTACGCAGTATCGAGATGCATCTGCGCGCGAAACGTCGCGTGACGGCGCACGTGGCGGCCGCGAGGCTCACGGTGACGCTCGAGGAAGGCGAAACGATCTGGACGGAAAGCAGCCACAAATACCGCGCGGACGAAGTCGGCCCGATCGCGGGCGATGCGGGCTTTACATGCCAGCATCAGTGGATCGAACGCGACTGGGGCTTTGCGGAAAGTTTGCTGGTGGCGCGATAGCGTTGTGGTTTTGCGCGGCGCGGCATGAACGCGCCGCGCAGTTCGGGTCAGTGCTGCTCGAAGCGCTCGTAGCGCTTTTCCGTCGACCGTTCTTCGCCGGTGACTTCGGTCACGCGCGCGGCCGGCGGCCCGTGACGCAGCCACGACAGCATCCGGTCAACCTGATTGGCCGCGCCCTGCAGCATCGCTTCGACGGAACCGTCGTCGAGGTTCGCCACCCATCCCTTGATGCCGAGCGCGTGCGCCTGGCGCACCGTCGCGTGACGAAAGCCCACGCCCTGCACAAGGCCGCGCACGCGCACGTAATACGTTTCGATTCGTGAATCCAGATCCGGCGCAGTCATGCGGACCTCTCCTGACTATCTTTTCAAGCCGGCATTCTAGTCGCCCCGCTGAATTGATGCTGGACGCAAACGAGGCCGCGGCCGCGCTCCGGTGACCACATCGCGCGCTCCACGTACAATCCGTCGACCATTCAACCGGCGCTGCCCGCTATCCGCCGCTCACGCGAACGAAAAATGCCGCGCGCCATGCAGGGAAATCGTAACGAATGACCGATCAGAATCGCGATCTGGTGCTCGTCACCGGTGCCTCCGGCTTTGTCGGATCGGCGGTGGCGCGCATCGCGCAGCAAAAGGGTTTCGCCGTGCGCGTGCTGGTGCGCGCGACGAGTCCGCGGCGCAACGTCGAAGCGCTCGACGCAGAGATCGTCGTCGGCGATATGCGCGACGAAGCGTCGATGCGTGCCGCGCTGCGCGGCGTGCGCTATCTGTTTCACGTCGCCGCCGACTATCGTCTGTGGGCGCCGGACCCGCTCGACATCGAGCGCTCGAACCTCGAGGGCACCGAGGCGACGATGCGCGCCGCCTTGAAGGAAAGCGTCGAGCGCATTGTCTACACGAGCAGCGTGGCCACGCTGAAAGTGACGAGTTCCGGCCAGTCCGCCGACGAAACCTCGCCGCTGACGCCGGAAAAAGCGATCGGCGTGTACAAGCGTAGCAAGGTGCTGGCCGAGCGCGCGGTGGAACGAATGATTGCCAGCGACGGGCTGCCTGCCGTCATCGTCAATCCGTCGACGCCGATCGGTCCGCGCGACGTCAAGCCGACGCCGACCGGCCGCATCATCGTCGAGGCGGCACTGGGCAAGATTCCGGCCTTCGTCGATACGGGTCTGAATCTCGTACACGTCGACGATGTTGCCGCCGGGCACTTCCTGGCGCTGGAGCGCGGCAAGATCGGCGAACGGTACATTCTGGGCGGCGAAAACCTGCCGCTGCAGCAAATGCTCACCGACATCGCGAACCTGACCGGCCGCAAGCCGCCGACCATCGCGCTGCCGCGCTGGCCGCTGTATCCGCTGGCCGTCGGCGCGGAAGCGGTGGCGAAGATCACGAAGCGGGAGCCGTTCGTGACGGTCGACGGTCTGAAGATGTCGAAAAACAAGATGTATTTCACATCGGCGAAAGCGGAGCGCGAACTCGGCTATCGCGCGCGCCCCTATCGCGAAGGGTTGAGCGATGCGCTGGAGTGGTTCAGGCAGGCCGGATATCTGAAGGCGTGAGCGTCGCCGCCGTACGGCACGAACACGCACTTTGTTACAACGTCGGCCGTTCGGCGTCAGTTCAAGGCTGCGCGCAGCGGTTAAAATCGCCGGTCTTACCAGAGAAAGCCTCGCATGAATCTTCAAGAACAGATTGGCGCGCTTGAAACGGGCGTCGATCAGCTCAATCAGCTCATTCAGGTCGCGCTGGCCCCGAAAGCCGCGGCCACCGCAGAACCCGTTGCGGAAACGGCGCCGTCAATGGACGCGTCTGCTCATTCCGCTGCGTCGGCTGAGCCTGTTGATCAGGCCGCTGGATCGCCGGAATCCGCTGAACCCGCCGCTGAACCCACCGCCGGCGAAAAGCCGACGCTGAGCATCGCCCGTCCGGCGCAGAACGAAATCACGATGACGATTGGCGGCCAGACGGTCTCGCTGCGCCCCGAGCAGGTCGGTCAACTGATCGAGGAACTGGCGAACGCGCGCGCGTCGATGACGCCCGAGCCGCCGGGTGGCCTGCCGCCGGGCTGGCGTTTCGTGTCGACGAAGAATCCGGTGATGGCTGCGCAGAAGCAGTCCAACGGCGACCGTCTGCTAGTGTTGCGTCATACCGGCCACGGCTGGGTGCCGTTCACGTTCTCGCCGGAAATGGTCGTCCAGATGTACGCGATGCTGACGCAGCGGTGATGCGCGTCCGACGCTTCTAGTGCTTCTCACGCCCGCGCAGCATTCCTCGCCTGCCGGGATGTCTCCAATGCCTGCAAGGCGCCGCTCGCGCCTGTGATGCGCAGGCGGCGCGTTGCGCGCCGCCATCCTGCCTATCGTTCCTGCACTGGCGCCTGAACCCGCGACTTCCACTGACCGCCCTTGCCGCGCCAGTAACGCACCGCCGACGCAAACGTCGCGCCAACGTAGAACAGCGCCACCAGCGGCAGGAACGGCGCCCACAGCGGCGAACGTCCGTAATACCGGAGCATCGGCGCGTAGGCGCAGCACATGAGCGCCCAGGCGAGCCACGCCGGCCAGCCGACCGGCCCGAGCACGAGCGCCGCGACCGGCGGAATCAGATAGATGATCGTCATGCCCGCCAGCGTGCCGGCCAGCAGCCAGCCGTTATAGCGCAGCTGCGTGAACGCCGTGCGCGCGATCATGTTCCAGATGTCCTTCCAGCTGTCGTATGGACGCAACGAGATGCTGCGCGCCGCAACATCCAGCCGGATCGGATGACGCCCTTCGCCCCGGTGCTTGATGCGCGCCGCCAGGCTGCAATCGTCGATCAGTTCGGCACGGATCGATTCGATGCCGCCGGCTTCCTCGAGCGCGGTGCGGCGCACCAGCATGCAGCCGCCCGCCGCGGCCGCCGTCTTGTTGCGCGGGTTGTTGACCCACGAAAACGGATACAGCTTGGCGAAGAAGAACACGAATGCCGGAATCAGCGCCTTTTCCCAGAACGAGTCGCAGCGCAGCCGGACCATCAGCGAGACGAGATCGCGCTTTTCTTCGTCAGCCCGTGCGACGAGCTGCGTCACGGCATCGGCGGGATGGCCGATGTCGGCGTCGGTGAGGAGCAGGTAGTCGGCGGGAAAGCCGAGCGTCTTCACGGCTTCGATGCCCTGCGATTGCGCCCATACCTTGCCCGACCAGCCCGCCGGCAATGGCTTCGCGGTCAGTACCGTCAGGCGGTCCGGACACTGCAGTTGCAGCGCGGCCGCACGGGCGGCGTCGGCAGTGCCGTCGGTGCTGTGGTCATCGACGACGATCACGTGAAACGCGCCCGCGTAGTCCTGACCCAGCAGCGAAGCGACCGCACGGGCGATCACGTCGGCTTCGTTACGGGCGGGCACGACGGCGGCCACCGCGGGCCAGCCGCCGGCGTCACGCGGCTTTGCCGGCAGCGGCGCCGCGGGACGCGCCCGCCAGAAGCCGCCACGCGCGAGCAGCAGGACGCCCCAGATCAGCAGCGAAAGACACGAAAGCGCAAACAGAACCAGCATCATGCGTTGCCCTCAACCGATAGTGCCCGCCCGGAAGCGCGCGAGCGCAGTGCCTCAGGCAGCAACCTGCCAGCGACGGGAATGTATTTGAAGCGATCGACGTCCATCCAGCGAGCCTTGAAATGCATCCGGTAATCCGGACAGTGAAGAGGCCCATCAAGCAGCCAGCGATGCGGCCGTTATAAGCAGATACCGCAAGGCCCAATAGTTTAAGGGTTCCGCACCTATGCTGCACCGAGTCATTCTTGCCACAACAGGTTGTGGTATCGGATATGTCCTGGAAAGCACGTCTCGCCCGATAGCGTTAGAATGCGCGTTTGGTTTTCGGTGTACCGGCCTTTCGTCGGACTTAACACACCATCTAATATGATGTCGCGGCGATAAGGTCGTTTTTACCGACTTCTTCGAAACCCGCGTCAGTCGGAGTTCGCCTGCCTATGCGAGTCATCCTTGCTCAACCCCGCGGCTTTTGTGCGGGTGTTGTCCGCGCGATCGAGATTGTCGATCGTGCTTTGCTACAACATGGGGCGCCCGTTTATGTGCGCCACGAAATTGTCCACAATCGTCATGTGGTCGATAACCTGCGCCGGAAAGGCGCCCGCTTCGTCGAGGAACTCGACGAAGTGCCGCAAGGCGCCGTCGCGATTTTCAGCGCGCACGGCGTCGCGCAGACCGTCGAACGGGACGCGGAACAACGCGGCCTCGACGTGCTCGACGCGACCTGCCCGCTCGTCACGAAAGTGCACGTGCAGGGTCGTCAGTACGTCGCTGCCGGCCGCACGTTAATTTTGATCGGTCATGCTGGTCACCCGGAAGTCGAAGGGACGATCGGTCAGATTCCGGGCAAGGTGCTGCTCGTGCAGAGCGAAGCCGAAGTCGGCACGCTCGACCTGCCGCTCGACACGCCGCTCGCGTACGTCACGCAGACCACGCTGTCGGTCGACGACACACGTGGCATCATCGACGCGTTGTTGCGCCGTTTCACCGACATCGTCGGCCCGGATACGCGCGACATCTGCTACGCGACGCAAAACCGCCAGGCGGCGGTGCGCGAGCTGTGCACGCTGGTCGATGTGCTGCTGGTCGTCGGCGCGACGAACAGCTCGAACTCGAACCGTCTGCGCGAAATCGGCAGCGAAACCAACGTGCCGAGCTACCTCGTCGCCGATGGTTCCGAAGTGCGGCCGGAGTGGTTTGCAAATGCGCAGACCGTCGGCATTACGGCGGGCGCGTCGGCGCCGGAAGAAATGGTTGAAAACGTGATCGATGCGCTGCGCGCATTGGGGTCCGTCGATGTCACGACGATGGCGGGCCGTGAAGAAAAAGTTGAATTCAAGTTGCCGTTGAAGCTGACGCAACCACTCGCTGCACGCGAAGTTTAAGGAGGACGCCTTGTCTATTCCGCTGCTACAGAAAGTCCGGGTTGGCGCATACATCATGCGTCAGCACCTCGCAGGCAACAAACGCTACCCGCTCGCACTGATGCTGGAGCCGCTGTTCCGCTGCAATCTCGCCTGCAATGGTTGCGGCAAGATCGATTATCCGGATCCCATCCTGAACCAGCGTCTGTCGCTGGAAGAATGCCTTGGCGCGGTCGACGAATGCGGCGCGCCGGTCGTTTCGATTGCAGGTGGCGAACCGCTGCTGCACAAGGAAATGCCGCAGATCGTGAAGGGCATCATGGCGCGCAAGAAATTCGTGTACCTGTGCACGAACGCGCTGCTGATGGAAAAGAAGATGGACGACTACGAGCCGAATCCGTATTTCGTCTGGTCGGTTCACCTTGACGGCGACAAGGAAGCGCACGATCACTCGGTGTCGCAGGAAGGCGTGTACGAGAAGGCCGTCGCTGCGATCAAGGAAGCGAAGCGCCGCGGTTTCCGCGTCAACATCAACTGCACGCTGTTCAACGACGCCGTGCCGGAACGCGTCGCTGCATTCTTCGACACGCTCGGCCCGATGGGTGTCGACGGTATCACGGTGTCGCCGGGCTACGCGTACGAACGCGCGCCGGACCAGCAGCACTTCCTGAACCGCGACAAGACCAAGCACCTGTTCCGCGAAATCTTCAAGCGCGGCAACAACGGCAAGAACTGGTCGTTCAGCCAGTCGAGCATGTTCCTCGACTTCCTGGCCGGCAATCAGACATATGAATGCACGCCGTGGGGCAACCCGGCGCGCACGGTGTTCGGCTGGCAAAAGCCGTGCTATCTGGTCGGCGAAGGTTATGTGGAGACCTTCAAGGAACTGATGGACACCACCCAGTGGGAAAACTACGGCACCGGCAACTACGAAAAGTGCGCGGACTGCATGGTCCACTGCGGTTTCGAAGCGACGGCCGTGATGGATACGGTCACGCATCCGCTGAAGGCACTGAAGGTCGCTATCTCGGGCCCGAAGACGACCGGCGCGTTCGCGAAGGACATTCCTTTGGACAAGCAACGTCCGGCGGAATACGTGTTCTCGCGTCACGTCGAGATCAAGCTGGAAGAGATCGGCCGTGCGGGTAAGGGTAAGAAGGTGGAGCGGGCAGCGACGGTGGTTTGAGCGGCGGCGGTTTTCTCTGCCTTGATAAGAAAGGCGCAACGGTTTAGCCGTTGCGCCTTTTTCTATTCAGGGAGTTGGATAGAGTGCCGGCGGACACGGCCTGGCACGGCGCGTAATGTGCAAAGCGTCCGGGCTCTGGTCGATCAACCCGCGCCACGCGCGTTGTGCTGCGTCAGAAACTTGATCAGACCATCCACGCCACCCTTCGCAAGTTGATCCGCGAACTGGGTCTGGTACACCTGGATCAGCCACGCACCCATCATGTTGATGTCGTAGATCTTCCAGCCGCTGGCCGTCTTTTCCAGCCGGTAGCCGACCGAATCGTCGCCGCCGTTACTGATGACGTGCGTCTGCACGACGGTGTCCTTGTCGCCCGGTGCGGCCGTCGACGGCAGGAAGTTGAACTTGACGTCCTGATCGCGCAATTGCGACAACGAAGCGGCGTAGGTGCCCACCAGCAGCTTCTGGAACTGCTCGTACAGCTGCTTCTGCTGTTCGGGCGTCGCGGTTGTCCACGCCTTGCCGACCGCGATACGGGTCGTGCGCTGGAAGTTCGTCGACGGTACAAAGTGCGCCTCGACGACCTGGGTGATCTTGCCCATGTCGCCGCCACGCGCCTGCGGGTCGGCCTTCATCGCGCTGACCGTGCCTTCGACCGCGGCTTTCACGACCGCGTCAGGCGCGGTTTGTGCGAAGGCCGCTGTGGACATCACGGCGGCCACGAAAAATGCAGACAGATAACGTTTCATACGCTCTTCAGGACAGGGAAGAAAATGATCCGCTGAAGCGCCAGCGGGGGACCATTGAGGGCCAGTATACCGATTTTGACTGCGCCGCCCCGCCTTCCTTCGCACGCGCGGGGTCGCTGCGTCTGTATACTTGTGCCCTTCCGCCAAATACGCCATTAACAACAGGGGCTCTCCCACCTGTATGCTGAAGTTATCCCTCGTCCGCCTCGTCGCGTGGTCGGTGCGCTATGCCCTGTGGGTCATCGCGCTCTCGCTCCTGCTCGCCGTCGCGAGCGGCTTTTACGTCGCGCATCACTTCAAGATCAATACCGATATAAGCCGCCTGGTTGAGACCGACGCGCAATGGTCGGGCCTCGAAAACGCGATGGACGCCGCGTTCCCCGACCGTGGCCAGACCGTGCTGGTGGTTGTCGAAGCCCGCGCGCCGGAATTCGCCGATGCCGCCGCGCGCGATCTCACGGCCGCGTTGCAGAAACAGTCTAAGGAATTCGTTGCCGTCTCGCAGCCTGCGGCCGGCCCGTTTTTCGAGCATAACGGGCTGCTATTTCTGCCGCTCAGTCAGGTTCAATCGACCACAACGCAGCTTGCGCAGGCGCGTCCGCTCATCAATTCGCTGGCAAAGGATCCCAGTCTGACCGGCCTCGCCGGCGTCCTGACCACGAGCCTGCTGCTGCCGTTGCAGATTGGTCAGATCAAGCTCGGCGATATGAGTCACCTGCTGTCGCAAAGCGCCACGGTGCTCGACGGCGTGCTCGCCGGCCAGCCTGCCGTGTTCTCGTGGCGCGGGCTGGTCGACAAGGACACGGCCAAACAGCCGGCGCGCGCGTTCGTCACCGTGCAGCCGGTCGTCGATTTCGGCGCGCTCGAACCCGGCGCGCGGGCGTCCTCGGAGATCCGGGCGACCGCCGCGGCGCTGCATCTGGACGCCCAGTACGGCGCGACCGTGCGCCTGACCGGCGAACAGCCGCTCGCCGACGAAGAATTCGCCTCGGTGAAGGACGGCGCCGTGGTCAATGGCATCGGCACCCTGATGGTCGTGCTCGTGATCCTGTTGCTCGCGCTGCGCTCCAAGCGGGTGATCATCGCGGTCTTCATCACACTGTTCGTCGGCCTCGCGATTACCGCCGCACTCGGCCTGATGATGGTCGACGCGCTCAACATGATCTCGGTCGCGTTCATGGTGCTGTTCGTCGGACTGGGGGTCGACTTCGGCGTGCAGTTCGGCGTGAAGTACCGCGAGGAGCGCCACCACGACGACCGCCTGCCCGCCGCGCTGCTCAACACGGCGCACAGCATCGGCGTGCCGCTGACGCTCGCCGCCGTGGCCGTCGCGGAGAGTTTCTTCTCGTTCCTGCCGACCGCCTATCGCGGCGTGTCGGAGCTCGGGAAAATCGCGGGCGTCGGGATGTTCGTCGCGTACCTCACGAACATGACGCTGCTGCCGGCGCTGCTCAAGGTGTTCGCGCCGCTCGGCGAACCGGTATCGCCCGGTTTCAGGCAGCTCGCGCCGGTCGACGATTTCCTCGACCGCAACCGCAAGCCCGTGCTGATCACGACGCTCATCATCATCGTCGGCGCGCTGCCGCTGCTTCTGCATCTGCGCTTCGACTTCAATCCGCTCCATCTGAAGGATCCGCACACCGAATCGATGGCGACGCTGATGTCGCTGCAGGATGCCCCCGAGGCGTCGGTCAACGATGTGCACGCGCTGGCGCCTTCGCTGGCGGTCGCGGACCAGATGGCGGCGAAGCTGTCGGCGTTGCCCGAAGTTGGCCGCGTGACGACGCTCGACACCTTCGTGCCCGCCGACCAGCCGCAGAAACTCGCGCTGATCGCGAGCGCCGCGCAGCAACTGCTGCCGGCGCTGACGCAACCCACCGCACCGCCTTCCACCGACGCCAACCGTGTCGCTGCGCTCAAACGCGCCGCCAACCAGCTCGCGCTTGCCGCCGAAGATCACCCGGGGCCCGGCGCCGCCGAAGCGCAGCATCTGTCGGCAACGCTGACGAAACTCGCAGCCGCCGATGCCGCCACCCGCGACCACGCCGAGCAGGCGATGTCCGCGCCGCTGAAAATCGCGCTCGGGCAATTGACCGCGCTGCTTCAGCCCACGCAAATCACACGCGAAACGGTGCCGGCAGAGATCGCGCGCAACTGGGTTTCGGCAGACGGCCACGCGCTCGTCGATATCTCGCCGAAGGTGGTGCCAGGCGCCGATCCCGGCGACGACGTGATGCTGCGCCACTTCGCGCACGCCGTGAAAGCCGCTGAGCCAGGCGCGATCGGCGGCCCGATCTCGATCCTGCATTCCGCCGACACGATCATCAAGGCGTTCCTGCAGGCCGCCGGCTGGGCGGTCCTGTCAATCACGATCCTGCTGTGGATTACGCTGCGTCGTTTCGGCGACGTGCTGCGCACGATGATCCCGCTGCTGGTGTCGGCGGTTGTGACGCTCGAACTGTGTGTCGTCTTCAACATGCCGCTCAACTTCGCGAACATCATCGCGTTGCCGTTGATGCTCGGCGTGGGTGTCGCGTTCAAGATCTACTTCGTGATGGCCTGGCGCAATGGCCAGACCGGGCTGCTGCAATCGAGCCTCACGCATGCCGTGATGTTCAGCGCCGCGACAACGGCGACGGCATTCGGTAGCCTGTGGCTGTCGCATCACCCGGGCACGTCGAGCATGGGGAAGCTGCTCGCGTTGTCGCTTTTCTGCACACTTGTCGGCGCTGTGGTATTTCAACCTGTACTGATGGGAAAACCGCGCCCAAAGCGCGCCTCAAAGAGACACAGAGGAATCGACGGATGAAGATGCAAACCCCCGCGCTGGCGCTGGTCGTCGCGTGTGCTGTCACCGGCTGCGCGACCGGTCCCGACCGCAAGCCCGGCGATCCGCTGGAGCCAATGAACCGGGCGGTCTTCAAGTTCAATGACTCGCTCGACACGTACGTGGCGCAGCCGATCGCGAAGGGCTACCAGAAGGTGACGCCGAGCCCGCTGCGCACGGCCGTCACCAACTTCTTCTCGAACCTGGGCGATCTCGGCAACGCGGCAAATAACCTGATGCAGCTGAACATCACGGACGCGACCGAAGACATCATGCGCTTCGCGTTCAACTCGACGTTCGGCATCTTCGGCCTGCTCGACTGGGCGACGCCGGCCGGTCTGCCGAAGCATCATCAGGATTTCGGGTTGACGCTGGGCCATTGGGGTGTGCCGTCGGGTCCGTATCTGGTGCTGCCGCTGTTCGGGCCGAGTTCGTTCCGGGACAGCGTCGGGTTCGCGGTCGATTTCCGCTTCAATCCGCTTAATTACGCTGAGCCGGCGGTGCGCAATCCGCTTTACGGCCTCCAGTTCGTCAACACGCGCGCCAACCTGCTGGGTGCGACCGATCTGTTGTCGCAGGCGGCGCTCGACAAGTATTCGTTCGTTCGCGATGCCTATACCCAGCAGCGTATTTCGTTGCTGCGCGCCGCAGGCGCCGTGGGCACCTCGCCGACCGCACCGCCTGACTATGGCGATCCGGACGATTCCGGCGCGGCGCCGGCGCCTGCGCCTGCGCCGGGCGCTTCGGGAACCGCGCCTGCGGGCGTGCCGGACTATGCTGATCCGGGCGAAGGTGCGGCAGGGTCGGCAGCGCCCGCGTCGGGTTCGTCTGGATCGACGCCGCCCGCTGACAAAAAGGCGCCCGAGGTTGCTCCGTTGCCAAAGCCGACCGTCCAGTAAGACGCGCTCTTTGCGCGCCGGAATGAAAACCGCCCGACAGGTTGCACCTGTCGGGCGGTTTTTTCTAAACGCGCGGATCGCTGCGACCGTTTTCGCCCGGCGCAGCGTGCCGCCCCGCTCGCGTCAAGCCGCCCGCAACGCGCCGGCGGCGCCGAGCGCGTGCCGCGCCCGCACCAGCGATTGTTTTGCCGCGCGCGCATCCGCGGCCAGCTGAAGCAGCGCACCCAGTTGCGACGGCTGCCGCAGCAGTTCGCGCAGGATCGGCGCAAGCGCCGTATGACCGTCGTCACGCAGGCCGGCCGTCGCGGCGGAAGGCAGCGTGCGCCACGCCGGATCGACAATCGCGCGACACACCGCAAACGGCACGCCATGTGCCGTTGCGACGGCGCCGGCGATATGCGATTCCATATCGACGGCGAGCGCGCCGGTCGAGCGGTTGAGCGCCAGCTTGTCCTGAGCGCCCGTCAGCGGCGCCGTGACAGCTGCCTGAACGCCGCGGCGCAGGCGCGCACTCAATGGCGAGGCGCCGATCGCACGCGCAAGCCGCGCGGACCAGTCGACGTCGGTGACGATGCGCCCGAACGGCCCTTCGACCGCCTCTGCGATGATCAGCGTGCCCGGCTCCAGATCCGGCGCAAGACCGCCGGCTGTTCCAAAACTCAGGATCCCGCTGCAACCCCGCGCCGCGGCCGCGCTCAGCGCACGTTCGAGCAGATCGGCGCGCGCCGCGTAGACGACCACGACGCCTGCGCCGCGCGCGATCCGCGCTTCGAACGCCATGCCGGTCACGACGATCACGGGCAATGCGTCACCGCGTGCGGACGATGTCTGCGACACCGTCATCACATCCCGACCGTGACGCGCGTAGTGCCACTGCGCCTCAACGACCGGTAGCGCGCCAGCGCCCACAACGGGAAGAACTTGCGATAGCCGTGATAACGCAAATAGAACACGCGCGGGAAGCCCGTCGCGGTGAAGCGCGTTTCATCCCACAGACCATGATCGCGCTGCTCGCGTTGCAGGTATTCGATACCGCGCGCAACCGCCGGGTGATCGACGGCACCGGCCGCCATCAAACCCATCAGCGCCCACGCCGTCTGCGACGCCGTGCTCGACGCCTGCTCGTATCCGCGATAGTCGAGCTTGTAGCTGGTGCCGTCCTCGCCCCAGCCACCGTCGTCGTTCTGGATCTTCACGAGCCATTGCACCGAGCGGGCGATACGCACGTCGTCGTGCTTGATACCGGCAGCGTTCAGCGCGCAGAGCGCCGTCCACGTGCCGTAGATGTAGTTCATGCCCCAACGCCCGTACCAGCTGCCGTCGGACAACTGCTCTTTCAGGATGTAGTCGTACGCGCGCTTCGACGGCTCGCTCGCCGACGGCATTTCGCCGAATTGCGCGAGCATCGACAGACAGCGGCCCGACACATCCGCCGTCGGCGGATCGAGCAGCGCGCCATGATCGGAGAACGGGATGTTGTTCAGGTAGTACTGCGTGTTTTCCGGCTCGAATGCACCCCAGCCGCCGTCGCTGCTCTGCATGCCGATGACCCACTCGCGGGCGCGCGCAATGGCTGTGTTATCGACGTTCGATTGCGTCAGCGCGGCTGCGCGATGCATCGCCATCGCGACCACAGCCGTGTCATCGACGTCCGGATAGTGCGGGTTCGCGTACTGGAACGCCCAGCCGCCCGGGCGAATGTCCGCGCGGCGCGAAATCCAGTCGCCGCGCACATCGAGAATCTGCAGCGGTCGCAGCCATTCGAGACCGCGCAGCGCGGCTTCCTCAGCGCGGGCGTCGCCGGTTTCGAGCAGCGCGTGCGCCGCGAGCGATGTGTCCCACACCGGCGACAGACACGGCTGGCAATACGCCTCGTCGCCGTGAATGACGAGCAGCTTTTCGATCGAGCGGCGCGCGATCGCGCGGTTCGGGTGATCGGCCGGATAGCCGAGCACGTCGTACATCATGACCGCGTTCGCCATCGCCGGGAAAATCGCGCCGAGGCCGTCGTCGCCGTTCAGACGCTCGTCGACGAAGGCCACCGCGGCATTGACCGCGCGCTGGCGCAGGGTCTTCGGAAACAGGCCATCGACGACCCGCAACACGCCGTCCACACCACGGAAGAAGCCGAACCAGCCCTTGTGCTGATGCGGTGCGCGCGGCGACAGACCCGTCGTGACGGGCGCGCCACGGAACAGTTCGTCGATCCGTACGCCGCGCGGATTGCGCGCGACCGGACGCTTCGCGTTCAGCACCAGCAGCGGCACGATCACCGTCCGCGCCCAGTACGACACCTTCGACAGATGGAACGGGAACCACTTGGGCAGCAGCGAGATTTCGACCGGCATCATCGGCACCGCGTACCACGTCACGACCCCAAAGAGCGCGAGCAGGATGCGCGTGAACACATTCGACGCTTCCGCGCCGCCGTGCGCGAGAATCGCCTCGCGGGCGCGGCACATGTGCGGCGCGTCCACCGGATCGCCGATCATCTTCAGCGCGAAATACGCCTTCACGCTGGCGCTGACGTCGAGCGCGCCGTCGGTGAAGAGCGGCCAGCCGCCGTCCGCGAGCTGGATACGGCGCAGATAACGGCCGATCTTCTGCTCCAGTTCCGGGTTTGCTTCTTCGCCGAGGTAGTGGACGAGCAGGATGTATTCGGCGGGAATCGTCGCGTCGGCTTCGAGTTCGTAGACCCAGTGGCCATCGGCGCGCTGGTCAGCGAGGATCGCATCGGTCGCGCGCGTGATGGCGGCTTCGAGCGGCGCATTTTGCGGCGCGGCGGTTTGCATCGTAGCGTCGGTTGCAGGCGCCAGCGCGGCGGCTGTGGCGGACGTCTCGCCGTCCAGCGGCGGGATCTGTGATAAATCGTTCATCGGCGTTCCATCGGTTCATTCAGAAGCAGGTCCGCGGCCTTCTGGCCCGAGCGGATCGCTCCTTCGATCGTCGCGGGCAGGCCAGTGGCCGTCCAGTCTCCCGCGAGCATGAGGTTGTTCCAGCGCGTGCGCGTGGCTGGGCGCAGCATTTCCTGGTCGGGCAGCGACGCGAACGTCGCACGTTCTTCCACGACGACCTGCGAGACCGGCATGGGCTCGGCCGGCAAACCGGCCGCGAGCGCGACCTCGGCCCAGATCGTTTTCGCGAGTTCTTCGTGCGGCGTGCCGATCAAACGGTCGGCGCCGTTGATCGTCACCGAAAGCCGGCCGTCGAAGGCAAACAGCCATTCCGCTGTCGAGCCCAGGAGACCCATCATGGGTGGCAGGCCAAACGGCGGCTCGATGGCGAAGTGCACATTGACGACCGCGCTGAAGCGCTGCGGCGCCTGCAAACCCGGCACGAACGATTGCGCGACGTTTGGTGGCACGGCGAGCACCACGCCTTCGGTCGCGCCAAGCGCGATGCTTTCGTCGGCGAAATGCAGCGTCGACACGCGCCCGGATTCGGAGAACGTCAAATCATTGAGCCGCGAGCCGAGCTTGATCTGCGCGCCACCGTGCTGCAGCAGACGCAACGCAGGATCGACAAACGCGCTGCCGAGCCCGTTGCGCGCGACCAGTGGCCGACACGCCTGCCCCCCCGTCGCGAACATCTCGCGCGCGACGGCGCCCGCCAGCTGCGCCGTCGCCTCGCGCGGCTCCACGTTCAGCACAGCGAGAAACAGCGGACGCAGCAGACGATCCCACAGGACGCCGTTACACCGCATCGTCTGCGCCATCGTGCGGCCGGGCTTTGCGAACAGCAGCGGCATCATCGACAGATAATCCGCCCAGTACGTGCCGGGCACGCGAGTGTTCGCGTCGAAGATCCACAGCGGCAGATGCCCCGGCGAAAGCTTGACGGTCCAGCGTTCGCTGATCGCGAGATCCGTGAACGGGAACTCGGGCTGCGTCGGGCCGACGAGTTCATCCGCCGCGCCGATCGCGCGTGCGTAACTTAACGTCGAGTGATAGCCCGAGAAGATCAGATGATTGCCCGTATCGATCGTCGCGCCAAGTGTCCGATCGTAATACGTACGGCAACGTCCACCGGCCTGCGCGGCAGCCTCATGCAGCACGACCTGGGCGCCGCGACGCTGCAACTGCACCGCGGCGGCCAGACCGGCGAGGCCCGCGCCGATCACGTGGACAATTCTGGCCATCAGAAGAACGCGTAGCGAGCGACGATCCACAGCAGCCGCGCGCGCGGCTTGCTGACTTTCGTGCGCGGGATGTCAAAGCCCCGGTCAACGGTGCGTTCGAGCAGACAACGGTAGACGCCGGACATGATGCGCGGCGCGCGGACCTCGCGGCGCGGTTGCGCGTCCATGATTTCGTCGGACTTCGCGAAGTGCTCCCGCGCACGCGCGACAAGGGTGGCGCAGACGCGCGGCAACGACGGATCGTCGGCGATGACGTCGGGATCGGTGGTCGCGATGCCTTCGCGCGCCAGCAGTTCGCGCGGCAGATAGCAGCGGTGAATGCCGGCGTCCTCGTCGATATCGCGCAGGATGTTGGTGAGCTGCAGCGCGCGGCCGAGGTGATGCGCGAGGTCACGGCCGGGCGCTTCCTGCATCCCGAATATCCTCACCGACAGACGGCCCGCCGCGCTCGCGACACGATCGCAGTAGAGGTCGAGCGTGGCTTCATCGGGCGCGCAGATGTCAGCGGCTGCATCCATTGCCATACCGTTGATCATCTCGTGGAAATCTTCGCGCTGCAGATGGAACGTGTGAATGTGCCGGGTCAGCGCGCGCAACGAAGCGCGCGGGGTTCCCGCGTAGCACGCGTCGATGTCGGCACGCCAGCGCTCGAGCGCGGCGGCACGTTCTGCACGTGGCATGTCGCTGTCGGCGATGTCATCGACCGCGCGACAGAAAGCGTAGACCTGATACATCGCATCGCGCTGTGCCGCCGGCAGGATGCGCATTGCGAGATAGAACGAACTGCCCGAAGTCACGGCAGCTGCGTCGGTTTCTGTATCGTCCACGACAAGATTGGAAACGGCCAAGACGATCTCCGCTGAAGCGCCCGCTGATAGCGACTGGGTCGCCGCCCGCAGGGCATGTCGTCCGCGCGCGCGGACACGCGCGAAACACTCCGGCTGGGATGCCGGAAACGACGAAAAGTATAACAATCTTTGGCCATCGCCGCTGAAAACACGTCGGCGGACGCGGCCGGCGTAACAATGCGGCGGGTTGCGTGGCGCGGCGATCGACGGCCTCGCCGACCGGAATCCCGCGTCAGTCCGGGGCAACCGCGCGCCAAAGTCGCGGATAAATATGAAACTCTGCTGGAAAGATAATCGGATCGTCACGCACCGGATTCAAATCCACTGAAGAACGGCTACTCCCGAATCCGCCTGACAACGTCCATCTTCATTTAAGACTGCTCCTATTCAGCAGCAGACGCCGGCTGCCTAAACTGACCTTATTGAGATGCCGCGAACCTTCGTGGCGCCCAACAGGCATCGGTTACGCGATTTATCGAGACATGGCACAGCGTCGCGACGATGCGTGCGACAGGTCGCCGGTCACATCACGCCCGCGTTAATCAATACGACTTCATTTCTCCGGCCAATTGCCCCCGGAGAAGACAGATCGCGCCTGCCGATTAAACGGCAACTAACAGGAATTATCATGAAACGTTCTATCCGGCTCACCACTGCATCGCTATTACTGTTCGCGGCAACGTGCGAGGTTCACGCCGCGCGGCACGAATACAGCCCGTTGCAATCGATTGAAAAGACGTCGGTCACCGCCAGCATTCAGACCGGCCACGCGACGCTCGACAAGCTGATCCAGGAGTCGTTCATCGGAATCACGCCCGACGGAGACAGCCGCCCGGAGCCCGGCCTGCTTATCGCAGCGCCGCGTGTCGAGGGTTCGACGCCCTCGCTCGAGGAACTGAAGGTACGCATCGCAGGCATCGGCCGCTGAACGCCCGCAATCAGTTGAACGCGACCGAGCGATTGCGTCCCTGTCGTTTCGCGCTATACAGCGCCGCATCGGCTTCGTTGATGAGCACTTCGTAGGCCGGCACGCCGGTACGCGCGCACGCGCCGCCGACACTCGCCGTCACGGGCACCAGCGTGCCCTGCACGTCGATCGCTGTGTCGCCGATCTTGCGGCGGATCTTTTCGGCGACCAGCATGGCGTCTTCCAGCGGCGTGCACGGCAGCAGGAGCGCAAACTCCTCGCCGCCGAACCGGCCGAAGGTATCCTGAACCCTCACCACTTCCGCGACACGCTGCGCCATCACGCGCAACACCGTATCGCCGACCACGTGTCCGAACCGGTCGTTGATCTTCTTGAAGTGGTCGAGATCGAACAGCAGCACCGACAGGTCGCCGCCGTACCGCTGCCAGCGGGTGTATTCGTCGCGCAGCCGCGACTCAAAATAACGTCGGTTCGCGATACCCGTCAGGCCGTCGCGGTCCGCGTATTCCTGCAACTTCGCCACCGCCTCCTCGCGTTCGCGCTGCACAATGCTGACCGCCGTCACGTCGGAAATCGTCACGCAGACGGCCACCACTTCACGGTCGCGCGTGAGCGGCATGAAGGTGCAGTCCTGCTGCATGAAATCGACGCCGCCGGTGATGGGCCGGTCGTGGTCGAACTTGAACAGATACGGACGCTGCTCCCACGAACTGAATGCAAAGCTGCCCAGCTGGAACACGCTTTCGAGCTTGCGCGTGAGCCACACGCGCGGCAGTTCCGGGAAGCTCGCGAATATCGATTTCCCGACCACCTGCTCCGCGGAGAGCCCACTGTGGTCGTGCATGAACCGGTTCCACATCAGCACGTTCATGTCGCGGTCGAGCACAAAGATGCCGAAGCCCACACGCTCGACAACCAGATCGCTCAAGGACGCGGACATTTCATTCATAGACTGGACAGCAGCGCGTCGAGCGCTTCATTCATGTGACGGATCGAGTCTTCCGCCATCAGCATCACAAGATGGGCGCGGAAGCTCTGGTCTTCCAGCGCGAAATTCACTTCGACCAGCAGCGCGACTTCCCACGCGAGCACCTTCGGCTGGAACACGTCGTCGAGCGACATGGCGGCACCGAGCAGCCCCGGCGCCGAAAACACCGGCGTGCGGCCAAGCTGGTCGAGAATGCACGACACACAGGCGCCCGTCAGCACGTTCGCCACGTCGTAAATCAGTTCTTCCTGCGAGACGGACTCGTACGCCGAGCCGACATACGGATCGTTCACGAGCGCGCACAGTTGCGCGATGCTGCCGCTGCGGCAGATCACCAGCGCCTCACCCTTGATGTCGGAACGAAAACCCTGTCTGACCGCGGTGACGGCTTCGTTGATGCCGGTCATGTCGCGCAGGGCCTCGGCCGCCTCGCTTACGTCCACCACGCGCACGCGCGGCACCGACAGCTCGATGAACGTGTCGAGCAACGTCGCGAGACGGGTCGCGGCCTGACCCATCGCCAGATTGGCGACCTCCTGCAGCGCGTCGCGCTGGTCTTCGTTCAGGGCTGGCTCAGACATACAACCCGTACTCCTTGAGGATGGGCAGTACCGCCTCGGGCGTCACCGGCTTGGCGACGAACGCGATGGCGCCGAGTGTGCGCACACGCGCCTGCGCCATCGGCTGAACGTCGGCGGACACGACGATCACGAACGTATTGAGGTCCTCATGCTGGAGCGCTTCGAGCACCTGAAAGCCCGTCATGTCGGGCATCGTCAGGTCGAGGAACATCACGGAAGCCTTGCCGGCGCGATACAGATCGAGCGCCTCGACGCCATTCGACGCATAGGCGATGTCGACATCCCAGTCCTGCGGAAGGGCTTTGGTCAGCACCTTGCGAGCAAGAAGCGAGTCGTCGGCAATCACAATGGGCAAAGGCATGGCGGCGGTCGGAAGACGTTATTGGCTCAATCGGGTTAACGGCGGCAATACGCCGTTCTTGAGCCGTCGGAGCGGCCGTGCGAGCGAAAAAGCGGAGAAAAATCAAAAGAATACGGACACGCAACGCCGCAAACGGCGGAATGCGCAAAACCGGCTCGCGCACGGCAAGGTGCGTGGGCGCGAAAGACGACGACACAATCCGGCATGGTGGAAGCCTACCCCGTACGTGAACCGGCGCGGCGGTAGACGACCTCGGACCCTGGTGCCTTCGCGCCTGCATCCGCGAGCCTCCACAGCATGCGTTATGCGCACATTGTCTGACGGGCCCCGCGGGAGATACGTCCGAACATGGCGGACGCATAATTGTCGTAAGAATGATTCTTGAATTAAACTGGCGAAAAAGCAACGCGCCAAAATGGAATCGGCGAACAGAAATTACCCAATATTGGCTTTAATTCAGAAAACTCGTTTCAGCATGACTATATAAAGTTCGCTTTTATCCTTTTGTGTACGTTTGCGCTTCGGGATTTGTCGCTGATTGGATCCGCCTCGCGAAAAAACCACTTCGGACGGCGCGCGGGGCGGAAAAGCTTTCTCTGGGCCAATGCGCAAATCGAGGGCTGACTTTCTTCTCGTTTATGATGTCATACGCGGTGTCCCCGTTTTCCGACGATTCCAGCCTTTCCCGACGATGAACCCTGACCGGCCCGACCTGTCCCGAGCGAGCCGCCCTCCTGCCAGCCGGCGCGACGAAACACTGTTCCCGGCCGCGCCTCCCGAACATCATTTCGCGATCCGACGCCTGACGCTGATCGCGCTGCTCGTTGCAGCCGTCGTGCTGCCGTGCATCTACGTTGCGACGATGGCGTGGAGCGACCTGAAAGCGCGCGAATCCGACGCGACCGATGTCACGTTGCGCACCGTGCGCGTCGCTGAAGAACACGCGTTGAAAGTGTTCGACATGAACGAAGCGCTTGACGCGCGCGTCGTGGACCTGGTGAACGGGCTCGACGACGACGGCATCCGCGATCGCGAAGCCGGGATCCACGAAAAGCTGCGCACGATGGGCGGCGGCTATCCGCAGGTCGCCGCGGTGTCGATCTTCAACCATGAGGGCGAGCTACTCGTGAGCAGCCGCTTTTATCCGGCGCCGCCAGTCTCGATCGCCGGCCGAGACGATTTCACCGGCGTGCGCGATAACAAGGTGATCGAGCATGTTTCGAAGGTGATGGCCGGCCACGTCGCCGGCGAACTGGTGTTCAACACCGGTGTCGCGCGGCATGACGAGACTGGGGCTTTTGCTGGCGTCGTCTCCGTTGCGCTGCGGCCGAGTTACTTCAATGCGTTCTATCGCGAACTCCTCGGCGGCGACGATGCGCCGATGACTCTCGGCCTCACCCGCGCCGACGGTGCCCCGCTCGCGCAATATCCGCAGCGGCTGCGCGAGCCGGCGCTCACCGCGCCCCGCTCGCCGTTCACCGAAGCGCTGTCGGAAGGCCGCCGCGCGGGCGTCGTCAAGATGCGCGGCGCGGACGGCGACAGCGTGATTCTCGCGTTCCGCCGCGTCGGGTCGTATCCGGTGTACGTGTCGTGCGGCTATCGCACGTCGGCGATCTGGGCGGGCTGGTATCGCCATCTGAGCCTGCTGATCCTGTCGATGTTCATGCCATCGATTGTGTTGTGGTGCGTGATCTGGCTCTCTCTCAAGCGCCTCGGTGCGGAAGAAGAAGCGTGGGAGCGCTGGCAGGCGGAAGCATCGATGCGTCGTTCGATCGAATCCGCATACCGGCAGTCGCGCAAGATGGAAGCGCTGGGGAACCTGGTCGGCAGCGTCGCACATGATTTCAACAACCTGCTGATGATCGTCTCGACCAACGTGCAGATCGCACGTCGGCGTGGTGCGCCCGGGCTCGACCGCGAACTGTCCGCCGTCGAGCGCGCACTGAAAAGCGGCCAGTCGCTGACGCGGCAACTGCTCGGCGTCGCGCGCAAGCAGCCGCTGCGTAACGAAACGATCGACGTCGGACGCTGGCTGCCTGGCAGTCGCGAACTGCTCGCGGCATCGCTTGGCGCGAAGGTCGCGCTCGTCGTCGACGTAAGCGCGGGCGTCTGGCCGACGCGCGTCGACGTCGCCGAACTTGAGCTTGCGCTGATCAACATCGCGGTCAATGCACGCGACGCGATGCCGAACGGCGGGCGCTTCACACTGCGTGCGAGTAACGTCGCGTTCCGGCATGACGACGGCTTTCCGCTGACCGGCGACTTCGTGCAGATTTCCCTCGAAGACACGGGCGTCGGCATGCCGCCCGAGGTGCTCGCGCGCGCGTTCGAACCGCTCTTCACAACAAAGCCGAAAGGCATGGGCACGGGCCTCGGTCTGCCGCAGGTGTTCGCGTTCTGCGAGCGCTCAGGCGGTCTCGCCGCGATCGACAGCGCAATCGGCGCCGGCACGTCGGTGCGTCTGTATCTGCCACGCGCCGAGGCTGCGCCGAATATCGTTTATCCCATTGAGCCGGGCGCGGACAAACCGTCCACGCCGCAACAGGGCCTGCGGATTCTGCTCGTCGAAGACAACGAAGAGGTGTCTGCAGGAACCGAAGCGTTGCTGCAAATGATGGGGCACGAGATCACCTGCGCGTTCAACGCCGACGCCGCCATTCAGCTCTTCGACGACGCGCACGCGCGGCAGCTGAAAACCGCCGAACCCCTGCCGTTCGACCTCGTGATTTCCGACATCCACATGCCGGGCGCGATGAACGGGATTGACCTCGCGGAGGCGGTTCTCGCGTTCGAGCCGAAGCTGCCGGTGATTCTCGTGACCGGTTACGCGGAAGAACTGGAACGGGCGCGTCATGTCGATGTACGCGTGCTGTCGAAACCGTTCGATATCGCCCTCCTCGACAAGATTCTGCAAACCATTCAAGGCACGCTTACCCCGACGCATCCGGCTGATTAGCCGAACGCGACTGATTCGACGCCCGTCCGCAGTGCTAATTACGTTGTGTTGTAAAAAATGCGCGGGCGTCGGGGCGGCAGCAGCGTCGACGCATCCGCCGATGCGCCATGGGCGCGGCCTGGCACGAGGCGTCTGACGACCCGGCATGATCGTTGCGTCACTCTGATAGTTGGACGGCGACGCGCCTCGCGTCGCGCGATCCGGCCTCACCGGACCGGTCCTGCAAAACTGGAGGGAGGCAGCCATGCGACACACAGTGATAGGGTTATTCGACACTTACACCGAGGCCGAAACCGCGCGCGACACGCTCGTACAGACCGGTTTCGCCCGCTCCGACATCGAACTGCAGGCCAATCCTGTTCCGCCGTCCGGAGCCGAAATCGACCCAGCCGCCGACCCCAATGCCGCCGGACACGGATTCATCGCGAACATCGAGCGTTTTCTGTCGAGCCTCTTCGCCTCTGGACCTCGGCCCGCCGATCCGGCAATGACTGCGCGCTACACCGACGCTGTACGTCGCGGCGCGGTACTCGTGTGCGTGAGCGCAGCGAGCGGGTCGCACGCGGAACTCGCCGAACGGACGCTGAAGAAGCTTGGTGCGATCGAAACAGGCGAACGCTCGCCGAGCTGGGATTCGCCGATGGTGGACACGACAACCGCCCGCGACCATTCGATACTCGATGAACTGGGCATCGGCGCGGCCGGCGCCATGCCGTCGCCGCTTTCGCCGTCCACGCGGCCGGTCAGCGAGCCGGTGCCGCGGGCGCCTTCGGCTGCGGCACGGCCATCGGTTGACCCGGTCGATCCGCCCGGCGGCGCCGATCCAATGCGCGTTCAACCACGCGACCACGCGCCGTTGGCCGGTACGCCGGCAAGCTACGACACGCCCGGACGTTACGACGACGCGGCGCGCGCTGTCTCAACAGGCGCCGTGCCGGGATCAGGCGCGTACATGGCGCCCGCCGCGCCCGTAGCTGAGGGTGGCAGCATAGGCGCGCCAATCCCGGACGAATTTCTCGAGTACGAGGAGGACTTCCGCGGTCACTATGACGAGGAATATGCCGGCCAGGGCGCGCGCTACGAAGACTATTCGGGCGCCTATCACTACGGCGCGAAGATGGGTCAGGACGTGCGTTACCGCGACCGTCCCTGGGAAGATATCGAGCCCGAAGCCCGTCGCGACTGGGAAACGACGCCTAACGGCGATACGTGGGAACGCTTCAAGGCAGCCGTGCGTCACGGCTGGGATCGCGTGACCGGACACCACCACGTTTAACCGGTTGAATTTTCGTCCAGCATGTAGCAGGACACGCGGCGCTCCTTCTGGAAGCGCCGTCTTTTTGCGTGCTTTCGCTAGTGGGCTTTTGAGGCGCTAACGCGTTCCACCATGCGTTTTGACCCACGCGACATAGCGATCGATAAACGACTGGAAGAACTTGCGCGTGTCATCGTCGAGGATCTTGCCGTTTCATCGATCGCGGCCGGATTGTGCTTGATGAACATTTCCGGCTGGCCGAGCGTCGCTACATCGAGGTATGCGAGCACGTTACGCAGATGCTGCTGCGCGAGCGCCGTACCGGTCGCGCCTGGCGAGGTACCCACGACCGCGCCAGGCTTGTCGCCCCATGCGTTTTTGCCCCACGGCCGCGAGGCCCAGTCGAGCGCGTTCTTCAGCACGCCGGGGATCGAACGGTTGTATTCCGGTGTCACGAACAGCAGACCGTCGGCTGCCTGGATTTTCTGCTTGAACTCCCGCGCGACCGGCGGGAAATCGGCATCGTAATCCTGGCTGTAGAGCGGCAATCCGCCGATGTCGACGAAGTCGAACGAAAAGTCGGCCGGCGCGAGCGACGTCAGCGCGTGCGCCAGTTGCCTGTTTGTCGAATCCCGACGCAGGCTGCCTACGATAACCGCGATCTGATAAGCCATCTTCGTTTCCTCGGTTGGAGCGCGTGAAGCGCGAAAGGTCCGAATGGTCAATCATAGGCGGTCATCCGCGCGGGCGTTGACAGAAGGGAGAAGGGCCGTTCGCCGGGTGGGTCGGTGCGCCGCACTGCCCGCCGCCAGTGGATAACCTGAGGTGCGCCCGAGATATCCACAGTTTCGCTGAACAACCTTGTGGATAAGTGGGCTACAAACCTTGTCCATCAAGGGAGTCGCCCGGTATTTCGTCCGGTACGCATAAACGACAGAAAATCTGGGGCAGCAGCCCGGGACACGTTACAACATATAACTGAACCACTGCTCACGCGGCGGCATCGAACCTTAACGGGCTATGCTGTTTTCCCGGGGAGTGGAACCTGACGATCAGATAAAAAACGGAGGTCTCATGCCTTACCGACCCGAAGCGACACGCCCCTTGCGTGATCGCCGTATTGAGTACACCGTCGCAGACGACGCCCGCGCAGAGCGGCGCAAGCAGGATTCCGTGCATATTGATTCCGGCGCGGGCAAGTGGCGCTACAAACCCGTTCCGACGGTGCCCAAGACGCCTGAGTAGTGATGTCCACGGATACGTTGCTGCCCGGACGCTCTGCCGTCTGACGCGGCCTTTACTCGGGAACCGCGATATCGGCGTCGACCAGATGCCAGCCATAGGTTTCCGCGTAATGCTGCGCTTCGGCTGCGTTCTCGAAGAGCGGCATGTCCGCCTTGCCCTGAAACGGATAAATCACCCGTTTGTCGTGCAGACGTATAACTTTCAGCGTCGGCAGCGTGCCGCTTGTGGTCCGGCATGAAGCCGCGGTGACGTTGTAATCAGCGCGGCTCGTTCTCGTCTGCTGCATTCAAATCTCTCCTTTTCAATCGATTAGTCGAACTGCCGGATGGTGGCCGCCGGCATGTGCGGCCTTCTATTCAAAGGCCGGCGATCGACTGCCCCGCAATTTCGCCATCGATGATGCGTTCAGCGTGATCGGTCGACGCGCGACGGGCTTCTCCCGCGCCCTCGAACGGCACGATGCTGGAGACGCGAAAGACACGGCTCGACGTGAGCGTGTTGCCATCGCCGCGACGGCAGATTCTGACCGCGGCATCGAAGCCCTGATCGTAGTGATGCGATCCATCGACGCCACGCGGCTGATGCGGGTAGACAAGTGGATAAATTTCGAGACCCCGATAACTTCTAACGATGTTGTCCATGATGACTCCGGATGCATTGATCGCTGGCTGTGCACGACGTTAGCGGCTCGGGCCGATGGGTGCGAAAGACAGTGACGCGTGAAGACGTGCGCAAATGACGTCGGGCGGAAAAATCCGCACAATCCGTCAGCGTGTAGTTCTGGGAAAGCAGGCCCGGTTGGATCCGGGCTGGCGGGGAGCGAAGGAATCGTGTCCGATCTGGCGTGCGTCGATACGCGAAGCTTTTCGCTTCATCGCACGAGCGATCGACGGAGGGAAAGCGGAAGACCCACTGTAACACGTCTGCTTCGCGCTCAGTCAGATCCTTTCGGATCGCCCACAACGGGTTCTTGCGATGAAAGACGCGTTCACGAGAAGTGTTGTCCGGATGCCTTTTCATCGCGTTCGGGCGCGGGCAATGCGTCGGCGCGATGCGTTCTGCCGCGCGCCCGATGAAATTCGCAAGCCTGTTGTCATAAAGCCGTGATTCGCACGACCAAGCCGGGATGACTTGAACCGGGCTGCTGCCCGCGACACGCAGAATTTCGTCTTGCGGCACGACAACGTGCGAGAGAATGGCGGGCAGGCAAGCTCGAGCCAATCCACGCCGCGAACCGAGACCCGCGTGCCCGAAGCCGGCGCTCGTTTCGTGCGGTGGGAGTTACAGGCTATTTTCTGACCGTGCCACGCACCTGAGCCCGCGTCGGCACCAACCCGTCATCGCACACATGAATACGATTGATTCTGCGGACAGAGACAACAGCAATCATGCAATCACATCGACGACCACAGGAAACCGACCGCCGCACATCGTGCGGTCGGGCGCGGGCGCGGCAGGTCACGATGCGCTGGACGCGCGTGCTGATGCGGCGCGGGTTTATCTGTCAGGGTGTGGCTTTGTCCGGCAGGGGCGGTGCGTATGACGTCCCCGGCGCGGCCAGCATTCGACGATCCTGCATACCTGACTCAACTACGGCGCGACCTGCTGCGCTTCGCGCGACTGCAACTCCGCGACGCAGCAGCCGCGGAGGACGCAGTTCAGGAAGCGCTCACCGCAGCCTGGACGCAGGCCGATCGCTTCGCGGCACAGTCGGAGCACAAGACATGGGTCTTCGGCATCCTGCGTCACAAGCTGGTCGACACGTTGCGTGCACGGCATCGCACGGTGAACATCTCGGCGCTCGAATCTGAACTCGACGACGAATCCGTGCTCGACCGTGAACTGTTCAAGGAGAACGGCCACTGGTCGGCGCAGGCGAAGCCGCGTCCGTGGCCAACGCCCGAAACCGCGTTGCGTCAGCAGCAGTTCTGGGAACTGTTCGAGATCTGTCTCGACCATCTACCCGAACACATCGGGCGCGTATTCATGATGCGTGAGTTTCTCGAACTGGAGACGGCTGACATCTGCACCGAACTTCAAATGACGGCAAATCACTGCAGCGTCCTGATCTACCGGGCGCGACTGCGATTGCGCACCTGCCTCACCGAGAAGGGCTTTTCTAGCGAGGATGCCAATGGGCAAGTGTAAGCACATCACGCGACTGTTATCCGACGCGCTCGACCGCCCGTTGACAGCGGGCGAGTGGATCGCCATCGGCGTTCATCTGCCGACATGCAGCGGTTGTCGCAACTACCGGCGACATATCAGCCTGCTGCGCGAAGCGTCACAGGAAATCAACGGCACCGCGCGCGGCCCCGAGGCTGGCCAGGACGAGTAAGCTTCCTGGCGCGGCGGTGGCTTTGTCGATCAGCGCGCTGCCGGTGGTGTCGCGCGATAGCGCTCGAAAAACCCGGCGTGCGACATCTCGTCGATCTTCGCTTCGTGCCGCTCCGCACTCGCCGGATGTTTCGCGAGCATCGCCTTCGGACGATTCGGCCGGAGCTGAAAATTGCCACCGCAATTCGGACAGACATTGCGCAGTACGGTTAGCGCACAGACCTCGCAGAATGTGCATTCGTATGTGCAGATCATTGCGTCGGTGGCATGCGGCGGCAGCGATTTGCCGCAACCTTCGCAGGACGGTCTCAATTCCAGCATTGCAGGGCTCCAGATCGGCATAGTACGGGCAACGTGCGTTGTGCGCGGCAACGCTCCGGCTTGAGTTAACCAGTGTAGCGACGGGGCGCACGGCGCAGTTGCCAGTCAGCGGTCAATTCCTGCCAGCACGCGAGGGGCAAGTTTGACGCGTCGCGTTACCGGTTCGTCGGTTTTCGCCATCCGAACACGTGTCAGGCCAGGACGCCCCATAACAAGAGCGTCAAAGCCAGCCCAACCACCGAGACGATTGTCTGCGGGGATGCACGATGGTTCCTGGTGTCGGTTGAAGCGGCTACGTGAGAAAGACACCTGGATTGTAGCGGGCGCTGAAGAGCGATACACCCTGGCCATTCGGCCGATACTGCGTGTGGCGCACCGGTCTGTTCTAGTGGTCGTCACGAAAGGGCGACGTGATTTGCTTATGCGAATCCATCGGTTCGTTTTTGTCGCCGGGCGTTTTATTGTTGGGCGCAATCGGTCCATCTTGCGTCCGTCGAAACGTCGAAATCTCTCTTATGTCACGATCTTTTTCATTGACGCGTCGCGCATTTATCGTCGGCGCTGGCGCCTCGCTGGCCGCGGCGGCCCTCCCCGTTTTCGCTGACGCGTCGGCGAAGGAACTGCGCATTGGTTACCAGAAGGCCGCGAGCACACTGGTGTTGCTCAAGTCGCATCAGACGCTCGAGAAACGCCTCGCGCCGCTTGGCGTGACGATCAAATGGACGGAGTTTCCGGCAGGTCCGCAACTGCTCGAAGGCTTGAACGTCGGCGCGATCGATTTCGGTTACGTGGGCGAAGCACCGCCGGTGATTGCGCAGGCAGCAGGCGCAAACTTCGTCTACACCGCCTATGAAGTGCCGACGCCGCACGCCGAGGGCATCCTCGTCCACCGGGATGCGCCGATCAACACGCTCGCGGACCTGAAGGGCAAGAAAATCGCACTCAACAAGGGTTCCGATGTGCACTGGTTTCTGGTTGCCGCGCTTCAGAAAGCGGGCGTGAAGTATTCCGAGATCCAGCCCGTCTTCCTGCCGCCTGCGGACGCACGCGCCGCGTTCGAGCGCGGCGCCATCGACGCATGGGCGATCTGGGATCCCTTCCTCGAAGCGGCAAAGCGCCAACCGAACGCTCGACTGCTCGCCGATGCGAGCGGCATCGTGGATCATCACCAGTTCTTCCTGAGCGCACGGCCATTCGCGCAACAGAATGGCGACGTGCTAGCCATCGTGATCGAAGAAGTTGGCAAGGAAGGCGCATGGGTGCGCGGCCACTACGCAGAGGCGGCGGCCCAGCTCGCGCCGATCCAGGGGCTCGATGCGAATGTGATCGAAGCGGGTCTTCGCCATTACGAACACATCTACAAACCGGTCGACGCCGGTGTGCTGGCCTCACAGCAGCGTATCGCGGATACCTTCGCTGAACTACGGATCATCCCCACAAAAATCGTCACTCGAGATGCTGTTCTTGTAGCCCAGGGATGATTTGCGCACCGATGCGTTGCTTTTGATCAGGCTGTTTCTTCGTTATTGACCGTCCGCCTCGTCGAACAGCGCTACCACGTTCTCCGGCGGGCGACCGATGACCGCGCGCCCGTTCCGCACGACGATCGGCCGTTGTAGCAGAATCGGATGCGCTGCGATTGCTTCGTATAACTGATTGTCCGTCTTCGCGTCATCGGCGAGACCCAACTCGCTGAATTCCCGCTCGGTGTCGCGAAGCATGTCGCGCACGGGACAACCCAGCATCCGGTTGAGCTCCTTCAGTTGAGCGACCGTCAACGGGTTCTTCAGATATTCAACGATTTCCACCGGTTCGTTCTTCGGGTTGACGGCGTTGGCGACAAGGTCGCACGCGCCTCTCGATTTCGAGCAGCGAGGGTTGTGATAGATGGTGATCATGAGTGGATGCAGATTGCGGATCGTTGAGCAACTGAGAGTGTACTAATTCTGGCCGTTCCCGGCTTAGGGTTGCGAGGATGGTCGACGGGTTCTCGAATGCGTTTCCGGATTGGACGAAGGGCGGGCATCGCGATTTGCGAAGTCCGTGCCCGCGCGACGGCTTTCGGGTGATGCCGGCTCGTGTTCGCGTCGCCGGTCCACGTACTTTCGTCGCTTTCGACTTTTAGCGTCGCTATTCCGCAGTGCTAGCTGTTGCTGCCCGCGGGGCGATAAGGGGTGCGTGCTTGTTGCCGGAGTTGGGTGCGGAGTGTTGGTATTGAAGGGCTACGAGACTCCGGGAAGAACCAGATCTTCATTCCGTTCAGATCGAGGGTAGCCAAACACATGCGACTCCCAACTGCAGAATGCGGCGCCTTTTGATCGTAGGTCGTCGAATAAACGCGTCCGCGATTGCTCTCCGGATCCGGCACGTCCTACGGGTCATTGAGTTTGCGTGGCGGAACTGGATTTCGATCGACTGTGGCAACCGCTACGCCTGGCGGAAGCAACATCGACCTCGCGTCTCATTTTTTATCGACAGGCGAAGCGCCGCCCCCTGGTTTATGCGCATAAACGCGAATCCGGCAAGACCTGCCAGTTAGCGCAGGGCGACTCCCTCGCCGGTCCGTCGACGTGCAAACGCATTGGAAGCAGGACCCGAAAATCACAATCCGTCTCGAAGCGGTATCGATATAAATCGAGCGGCCTGCTCTCAACGCGCTCTCAGTTCACTTAGCGTCCGCAGGTCCGAAAACCACCTCCGCCGCGCAAATCACCAGAGGGCACGTCGGTTTATGCGCATAAACCTTGGCCGAATGGTTAATTCGTCGTGCCTAAGCTACAAAATCATTGAAATCAAAATTCATCACGGTAAAATCCATCAGCGTCTAAAAATGAGGTGAAGAATTGGCAGCTGAAATCATCGCGGTCACGCAACAAAAAGGCGGAGTCGGGAAGAGCACCATCGCCATGCATCTAGGCGCCGCCTTCCACGAAAAAGGCAAGCGCGTCCTCGTTGTAGACGCCGATGGTCAGAACACCCTCGTTCACTGGGCAAGCGCATCGTCTGATGGAGAGTCGGGAATCCCGTTTCCCGTCGTCAATCTTTCCGAGGCGGGCGGCCAGATCCATCGCGAGATCAAGAAGTTCGTCGGGGACTACGACATCATCGTCGTTGACTGCCCGCCGTCCATCACCGAGAAAGTCTCCGGCGTTGTCCTGCTCGCCGCCACCGTTGCTGTCATTCCCACTTCTTCGTCGCCTGCGGACTATTGGTCGAGCGTGGGCCTCGTCAAACTCATTCAGCAGGCACAGGTTATGAATGAGGATCTTCGCGCGGTCTTCCTTCTAAACAAAACAGAAGAGAAGCGCATGCTGACCCGCGAACTCAAGCGCGCGCTGGAAGAACTCGGTTTCCCGTTGCTCAAAACGCAGATCCCGACGCGCGAAGCCTATAAACAGGCTATGGCGCTTGGACAGACCGTCCTGCAGATGAACGACCGCGGCGCTAAACTCGCCAGCTTCGAAATACGGGCGTGCGCGAATGAGATCGCCGCCTTGCTTCCCTGAATTTATGCGCATAAAGGACCCTGAATGAAACCCTCTCAATTCGCAAAAGGCTTCCAGGCGCGTCCGGATACGACCAGCAGCGAAAAGCGCACCGCGCTTGATCGACTTAACGCCATTGATGGACTCGTCCAGCGCAACGACGCGAAATCTCCGGAGGCGCCAGGCCGTTCGAGCCAACCCGACATCGCGGTCGTCGCCGTCGCCGACGAAACAGCACACTCGCAGACTGCGAGTGAATCGGCCGAATACCACGCCTGGCGCATTGAACACGGGTACCGCCCCGGGCAGGTGATTGAACTTGCGCTGAAGACGATCAAGCCGAGCCCGTTCAATCCGCGTCATTTCTACTTGAAGTCGTCGATTGCCGAACTCGCCGTCAATCTTGCGAAGCAGGGGCAACAACAGGCGATCCACGTGATCCCTGACTATGACAGTCCAGGGAGCTATTTCGTCAGCGACGGCGGTCGCCGTGTTCGCGCATTGAAAGAGGCGAACAAAGACTCCGTCAAGGCGATCGTTATCGATCTCCCAATCGGTATCCAGAGCTACAAACTCGGCTACGACCTCAATGTTCAGCGCGATTCGCAGACCGTCTTCGATAACGCCGTCGTCTGGAAGCGCTTTCTCGACGACAAACATTTTCAAAGCCAGAAAGAACTCGCGGAACACCTCGGTCTCGACGAATCGACGGTTGCCGTCGCGTTGTCGATCTCCAAGCTACCTGAAACGGTCATGCATGAAATGGTTGCACGGCCGGATCGCTTCGGCTCGAACATGGCCTATCAGGTCGGCAGATATCACAGCGCGCGCGGCGCTGATGCGACACTACGCCTGATCAACAAGATCCTCTCTGACGACCTGAGCACGCGACAGGTCGCTGACATCGTCAAGGGCAGGGCGTCGGCACAGGAAAGCTCAAAGCCAGCAGGGCGTCAACGCTACGCCCAACGACTTGATATCAAGCTCGACGGCATGACAGTTGGAGATTTGAAATCGTACGGGGACGATCGTCTGGAACTCAGGTTGCGTGGGCTTTCGCGCGAAAAGCGCGATGACATTCTGAAGCAGATTGAACAGATGCTGCTGCCGAAGTAACGCAGCAAACCACTCGGGATGCGCGCCGACGCGGGCGGGCATCCCGATAGCACGCCGCGGTGTCAGGCGGCTCTGGACTGGCTCAGGGTGAAGGCGAGCAGATCGCCATCGGTAGGATCGCCCCACGTCTTGCGAGCCAGCCAGTCGAAGAAAGCCGTTTCCGCGAGCTTCGAATCCAGGCCGCGACGGCGCCAGTCGTCACGCATATGCGCACCCAGCGCCGGCAGCTCATCTTCCTCGAATGACTGGCGCGCCAGATCCCGTTCCGACTCACCCTGCTCGTCGTAAAGTGCGCGCGCCTCCTTGCGACGGTAGGCGGAATACTCTCCAAGCAGCCGCGCCTTCAGATCGTCCGCCGGCACGGCGGTCGCAATGCCCTTGACGCCATCCACAGACGGCAGCGGTTCGACCGGCGGGGCGTAGCCCTTCTTCAACGCGTCCTTGAACAGCGCCGGGGCGCTGCGTACCGGCGGCAACGTGGTGCTGCGCATACGCTGCTCGGTCATCTGCAAGGCCGCACGGATCCGGTTTTCCTCGCTATCGGCGTAGAGCGTCTGCGCCTCTTTCAGCGGAATGCCGATCTTCACCATCCGGTCGACGAGCGTGCTGTCAAAGACGTTCGGATGTTCATCGAGCGCCAGCATCGGCTGCTTGCGCTCTGTGACGCGAAACTGGATCTCCGCGACCCTCCGGCCTTCGCGATGCTCGATCAGCTCGACGAAGATGTTGGTCACGGCATTCACTTCCGCAATCGCGGGGCGAAGATAGTCGCGCTTGAAGTACTTATATTCGCGCTTTGCTTCGTCACCGGCTTCAGTGTCCGGCGTGCCGGACAGGATAGGGCGCCACCACTCCCAAGCCTCGCGCATCGTCAGATGGCTCGGGTTCGTCAGGTAACGGACGCAGATTTCATAGAGCGCAAGACCCGCACTGCTACGCAACTGGCTCTGGAACTGCAGACTCAGCCGCGCGTACTGCACCGGATCGAGCAGCTTTTTCTTGATCTTCGGCGCGAACGAAAATTCCACCCACACACGCCGGGTCGCCGGATCCTCAAGAATTTCCGCGTCGGCGATCAATGTGGAAATGCCCCACTTGCGGCCAGGCTTCTGGCTCGAGGTACCCGTGCTCCATTCCACCTGCACCGACACCATCCGCCGCAGATGCTCCTTAACAAGCGCCGTGTCGTTCGAATCGAAGGCAGAGTTCGCGACGATGTCGGACAGCAACGCGCGATAGGTGTCGCCGGATTCGTCTGCCTGCTGAGCCACCGCAAGCAGCACATTGAACAGCTTCCGGGTAAGCAGTGTGATCTTGCCGCTCTTGGGCTGAATGGCAATAGCCTCAACGGCCTTGCGCAATTCGGCGGAGCTCGGGCTCACCACATCAGTCTTCTTCGCGCGCTTCGTGGCCATGCGTCGGGTCGAGGAGGGATTTGGCGAAAGGATACCGGCTGCGGTGAAGCACGTCTATAGGGCGCCTCTCACCATTGCCGGTGAAGTGTGTTTACGAACGGCAACTCACCTCGAACCCTTCCTGTAAGTCCTCACCGCCGCTGAATTGTAGTCGCGGCGGTGAGCGTTGCCCGTCGCGGGGTCTGGAAAAGTAGTTCAAATTGAGCCCGATATTCGAGGTAATTTCAGCTCCCGTATCAACTCACCGACCAACTTCGTCGCAATTTTGCGACGCCGGTCGCCCAAAGCAGCACCAATCCATGATTTTGACGACAGGGATCGAAAAAAACGGAGCGGACACCTCTTCGATCTGGCCGTGCGGGCATTTTGAGCCGGGAAAATCGATAAGACCGTCCAGCCCGGCACCGCGGAGGAGGGTCCAGACGGGCAAAAGGATCGATAGAAGGGAACGTAGTCCCGAAAAACCTCACCTTTGACGCTCGCGAAGGCCCGTTTACCCGGGATCGTCGTCCGAGTGGCACACCAGATCAACGTTTTTACTCCCGAAAAAGCTCACCATTGGGCAAACGAAGGCTGCCGGGCGTGTCGCGCATTGGGGGTCCCGGAAACTCTCACCTTTCGGCAATCTGAGAAAAATAGCCAATCATTCCCGGCACTTACCATCGATTCATCAAGCTTTGTCTCGGGGTGGACACGCTCCCGTAAATACTCACCGAAAGGCTTTCATGGATCGCCGTGCTCTCAAAGAGGAAAATCCAGCGCACCTCCCGCATTTCCTCACCATTCAATCTTGAATCGATCGAAAAGTCCTCTCACCGACGAACGCTGGCGGGGCGTTTCCGGTGAGTAACTACAAACTATCCCTCGAAAAACCTCATCCGTCTGGAACACATCACGAAACAGGGGTCCTGAAAAAGCTCACCATGGACACACGGGGCAGGGCAATCGTCGAATTCCATGGATATCCCGATCCACGTCCCGAATCTCCTCACCTTTGCGGATTCTGGCGCCCGTCGACGCCAGAAATCATGATTCGAGGTGAAGGCATCGATCACCGCAACTCCCGTAAATACTCACCGCAAGGCACGCAAGCGCCCAAAAATGGGGCGTTTCGGCATCCGAGCCCCGAAAAACCTCACCTTCGAGTCGCGTTCTGTCCCGTTATGACTCACCAGTCGTCGTTTTGGGGCCAAAAATCGAGCAAAACGAAGGCCCTGGCAGCGTCCCGCAGGTGCTCACCCGCGGAATTCAACTTTCTTCAGTCGTCTTTCAGGTCAATGCTGGCCCACCGGCCGATCGGGTCCTGAAAAAACTCACCTTTGCCGCGCCCTCACCTCAGGCAGCGCTCCCGAAGCCGCTCACTCATTGTCCTGAACCATCTCACCGACGTCCCTGAACCCCATCACCGCGGCGTCCCGCGAATCCTCACCAACTGTCCCGTAAAGCTTCACCTCACCGGCCGGAGATCCTTACCAGGTAAGGGTTTGCCGCGGCGTTAACGTTTTTAACCTAGGTTCAAGGGTGTTTACTTCTATTACTCTCAACGAGAACCTTGCGGTGTCGCCGGAAAATTTCCGGACATCAAAATCGAGCCCATCATTACGCTTCGTGAAACAGTCCCAATTTTGCCGACAACGTCGTAATCTCCTTTATTTACAGTCGCTTATTGGCTATTCTTCGTTTTGTTTCACGGTAATTCCCTCTCATTGAGCAACAGACGTGACCAGAAAGCGATCCGGGACAGCACCTGAGCAGTAACCACACCTCGAAGCATAAATTCGTATCGTTTACTACGTAAATTGTTATGATTCGCCGAATCGTGGTTTCATCGAGGCATGAATGAACTCAGACGAAGAACGCCGGGCTATCCGCCAGGAACTTGAGTTGATGCGCGCAAACGGCGCGCGCCGTCAGGAACTTTCGCTTCACGCATGCAAGCGACTTTTTTTTGACCTGGGCATACGACCTTCAATGGCGACCGTGCGCGACCTGACTCAAACGGGTAGCGCAAGTGACATTCCGAAGGACATCGACAGTTTTTGGGAGCGCATTCGCGGCGCATCGAAGGTGCGTATTGGCGTTGGCGCCATTCCGAAAGCACTTGAAGACCGTGCGGGTGAATTACTGGGTGAGTTGTTCCAGGAGGCGATGACGCACGCGCGTTCCACCCTCGACGAAGATCGCGAGGCGATGCAGGCTCAGCTCCAGGCCGCCGAGCAGAAAACCCGCGAAGCGGAGATTCGTCGGGACGCGTCGGAAGAAGCAGTCGAACGCGCCGAAATTCGCGCCGACTCAGCCTGGAACCGGATCCGGGAACTGGAAACCGAGCTCGCTGCAGCAAATTCACATGGATCGGCGCATCAGGACAGTCTGCGGGCGACGGTTCGCCGCCTCGAAGCGGAAAATGAGACGCTCCGCAAACGCCTCGACACCGAGCAGGCAACCAATGCGGGATTGCGGGACCGGATCGACGCGCTGCACACGGACATGCTCCAAAGTACGGAACACTATGCGCAGCAGATCAAGGATGCGGTCGCCGAAGCCGAGCGCCGCGTGAAACCGATGCTAGTCGAACTGGACTCGCTTCGTAGCATGGCCGCGACGTATCAGTCCGGCGTGCGCGACGCGAGCCGGAAGGAATTCGACTTCATCCAGCAAATTGCTTCTGCAAAGGCTCGCGGCGACCGCCTGGATGCGCAGGTGCGCGAGCAGTCGGACGAAATTGATGCATTGAGCAAGGAAGTCGCTGTTCTGCGGGCGCAGGAAGGCATCGATCCGGCGATCGCCGACCTGTTGTGCGCGCTTGCAGGTGCTGGACGCTTGACACCCGACGAACTCGGCGCGATCGGAACCTTGGCCGACGCTCAGGTCGCTCTACCGCCGCACTGCCCGAAATGTGAGGAAGGAGAACCGGAGCTGTCGCAGGTCGATCACCGTTACGAATTGCTGTGTCCGGAATGCGACCACTCTTCGGGCTTGGGCGATTCGAGACTCGAGGCCGTGACCCGGTTTTTGTCCATCGAGCGCGTATCAGTGGAGAACTGAGTAGAGACAGCGCGATGCGTGTCCGAACTTACCTTGTTTACCGCGCTATATAGGTGAGCGGTTTCGGGAGCCGAAAGGTGAGCACTGTCGGGAGGAGATTCCCACCCGCGCACGGACCGGCGCCTAGGTGGAGCGCGTCGCAGACGCAGGATCGGGTTCGTCGGACGCAGGTGTTTCCTGTTGACCTGTCCAGTTTTGCCACGCACGATGCAGTCGGTTCGCGGAGACAGGTTGCATGAATCCGAGCCACTGACCAACGAGTTCTGGCTCGACGCCGGTTTCAAACAGATCCGCCGCGAACGTATTGCGCAACGTATGCGGACTTGCGCGCGCCGCGCGCGATCCTGCAATGCCCGCTGTCTCGATAAGTGCATCGACCGATCGCAGCATCGTGGCCTTGTGCATCGGCCGTCCGGAAGGTGACGCGGGAAATACGAGATTGCCGGCCAGTTCAGAGAGACGCCGTTCCGCCAGCCATGCATCCATGACAGCCACGGCGAACGGCGAGAGCCGTGTGCGTCGTGTAAAAGCGGGATTGGCCGCCTCGACCACAACCCATGGTGAACCCAAATTCACGCAACTAATGGTTAGCGCTCGAGCTTCGCCCGTCTTGAGTCCGCCTCCGAGAAAGACTGCGATCAACGCGCGGTCGCGACGTTCACGCCATCGAGCTGCAATGGAGAGGTCCGCCAAAGACGAGAACAGATGTGCGACCAGCATTGACCGCTCCACCGAAGTCAGGAATCCGGTAGGCTCATTATCGCGAGCATTGCGCCAGGCCGCTTCGCCGTCCTGGGCAATGAAGCGCGCCGGGTTCGTCGATGCCAGTTCGATCTCGCGGACGTGATCGAGAACGCGTTCGATCAGGCGCAAATACCTGACGCGTTGCGGTTTTCGGATATCGAGACCCGCGACGAAGTCAGCAATGGTCCGCATGTCGACAGTCGTGAGACTTCTTCGTCGAACCTTCAACCAGTCTAGAAATAATCCCCACTGCGCGCGATACACCTCGGCCGACGAGCGGCGGAAATTTTGTCCCGCCAGCCATGCGTCGAACGCAATGCGTGGGTCACGACGCCAGTCTTCCCTTTGCTGGTCGAACAGATCGGTGACTGCCGATGGCCGGTGCGACTGCGAGGAAGTAGGCGAAGTGACCATGATTGAATATCCGTTAGTTGCGTGGCAGTGTAGGTCATCCAGACTGGATTTTCCAGGCGCGAGGTCTTCCACGGCTGGCAATAATCTGGACGACGCTGCAACGACGGCTACGCACGGGCGCGTTCGAGTGCGCGCCCGGGCTGAACGGGCATGCCGGTTCAGCCTCTCCACGCCCGGGTCCGCCGCGAGCGCATTGCCCCCGCACGCGCTGCCGCGGGCTGCGAGGATGCGTTGCGCGCCTTGTCATAGGCGCTGACAGCGAAGGCGAACACAGCGGGCAACGCGTTTGATGCGCCGAAGTCTGCGGTGTCGTCAGTCTCGGGGTACGGCAGGCCGTCCGGGCGCTGAAACAGCACCAGCAAAAACGCATCGTGGCGGCTTGCAAATCCCAGATCGGCGAGCGCCTCCGCCTCGATCGCGTGCAGCAACCGCCACGTTAGTGGCACCTGCTGCGCGATGTAGCGCTCTGCAATGTGACGCACGATGTGTTCGAGATCGCGCGCTGCCGCCTGGAAGCGCAGCGCGGCAAGGTCATGGTCGTTTGGATGGTTCATGTTCGGCTCCGGTCAATCCACCTGTACTGTACAAATATACAGTGGTTGACGCAACCTCGGCCATTCGGCCGAGGCGCCAGATGTTTGCCGCTGCGCTATCGTGCAAGGGTTACATCAGATCGGAGCATCACCCGTGGATCACGACCAGCAACGCTTTGGCGTCGCCTTTTCCGATGTTGCGGATCGCGTGCGGTTCGTCGGCGATATAGCGCGCCGTGTCGGCCGCCTTCAGCTTGCGGTGCGTGCCCGCCGCCTCGATCTCGATCGTGCCGTTCAATACTGTCAGGTGTTCGCGCGTGCCGGGTTCGTGTGCGTTCGAGACGAGCGCCCCGCCCGGCTGCAGCGTCAGTTCGTACCACTCGAACTTCCCGGCCAGTTCAATCGGCCCCCACACGCGCAATTGATAGCGGCCGTCGTGCCCGCTCAGCGTCGGAATCTCGTGCGGCCCGGACACGGCAATTGCTTCAGGCGGCTTCTGCTGCGCGAACAGCGAATCGAGGCTGACGCCGAGCGCATTCGTCAGGCGCCACGCCACGGCGATCGTCGGGTTGGCCTTGTCGCGCTCGATCTCCGACAGCATCGACTTCGACACGCCCGCTGCGCGCGAGAGGTCGTCGAGCGTCATCCGTCGTTCGCCGCGCAAACGCTGGATCTGCTCGCCCACGCGCGGTGGCGCCGCGACCGTCGCGGCGGACTGGGCAGTGGATGCGGGCGCGGACAAAGTCGAAGCGCGCCGTGTCCCGGAACTTGCCATCGGGTGACCTATCGTTTAAAGTTGTTCGACATATCGAACTTTAGTTCGAAAAATCGAATTTATCCGGTAAAGCTGACAGCCGACTATAACAGGCTGCCGGTCCGCGAGCTATTACCACGGCGTGATCCGCCGACCCATTCAGGAGCCTGATTCATGCGTGATCCCTTTCTTGCCCATCTGCGCAGCACGATTGACCAGATTCGCAGCGATGGCTTTTACAAGACCGAACGCGTGATCGCCAGTCCGCAATCGGCCGACGTGCGCCTCGAAGGCGGCGCCGAGGTGCTGAACTTCTGCGCAAATAACTATCTCGGTCTCGCTAACGATCCGCGGCTGGTTGCTGCGGCGAAAGACGGTCTTGATCGGGACGGGTTCGGCATGGCGTCAGTGCGTTTCATCTGCGGCACGCAGACGGTGCATAAGGAACTGGAGCGCGAGATCTCGGCGTTTCTGCAGACGGAAGACTGCATCCTGTACTCCAGCTGTTTCGACGCGAACGGCGGTTTGTTCGAAACCCTGCTCGACGAATCCGACGCGATCATCAGCGACGAACTGAATCACGCGAGCATCATCGACGGCGTGAGGCTGTCGAAGGCAAAGCGCTTTCGCTATAAGAACAATGATCTCGCCGATCTTGAGGCAAAGTTGCGCGAAGCCGATGCGGCTGGCGCGCGATTCAAGCTGATCGCCACCGACGGCGTGTTTTCGATGGACGGCATCATCGCCGACCTCGCGGGCATCTGCGACCTCGCAGATCGTTACGGCGCGCTTGTCATGGTCGACGACTCGCACGCAGTCGGCTTTGTCGGCGAACACGGACGCGGCACGCCGGAGCATTGCGGTGTGCTGTCGCGCGTCGACATCATCACGGGTACGCTGGGTAAGGCACTGGGCGGCGCATCGGGCGGGTACGTCGCCGCGCGCAAGGAAATCATTGAACTGCTCCGGCAGCGTTCACGTCCGTACCTGTTCTCGAACACGTTGACGCCGAGCATTGCCGCGGCATCGCTGAAGGTGCTTGAACTTCTCGCCAGCGACGAAGGCGCGAAGCTGCGCGAGCGCGTGCGTGCCAACGGCGCGCATTTCCGCGGCGCGATGAGCGCGCTCGGCTTCAAGCTCGTGCCGGGCGAGCATCCGATCATTCCCGTCATGCTTGGCGATGCGCAACTCGCGTCGCGTATGGCCGACGCGCTGCTGCAAGAGGGTGTCTATGTCATCGGTTTCTCGTTTCCGGTTGTGCCGAAAGGCCGCGCCCGCATCCGCACCCAGATGAGTGCGGCGCATACGCCTGAACAGATCGATCGCGCCGTCGACGCGTTCGCGCGAGTTGGCCGAACGCTCGGCATTATCTGAAACGGAGCCTCCAACATGAAAGCACTCGCCAAACTCGAACGCGCTCCGGGACTCACACTCACGCGCGTGAAAAAACCCGAAGTCGGGCACAACGATGTGATGATTCGCATCACGCGCACCGCGATTTGCGGCACAGACATTCATATCTGGAAATGGGACGACTGGGCGCAGAAGACGATTCCCGTGCCAATGCACGTCGGGCATGAATATGTTGGCGAAATCGTTGAGATGGGGCAGGAGGTACGCGGCTTTGCGATTGGGGACCGTGTATCGGGCGAAGGCCACATTACCTGCGGGTTTTGCCGCAACTGTCGCGCAGGCAGGCGTCACCTGTGTCGCAATACGGTAGGCGTTGGTGTCAATCGCGAGGGCGCGTTTGCCGAATATCTCGTGATTCCAGCCTTCAACGCATTCAAGATTCCGCCCGAGATTTCCGACGATCTTGCCGCGATCTTCGACCCATTTGGCAACGCGACGCACACCGCACTCTCGTTTAACCTCGTCGGAGAAGATGTTCTGATCACCGGTGCTGGACCGATCGGCATCATGGCTGTAGCGATCGCGAAGCACGTCGGCGCCCGCAACGTGGTGATCACCGATGTCAACGACTATCGTCTCGACCTCGCTCGAAAGATGGGCGCAACGCGGGCGGTCAATGTCTCGCGCGAATCGTTGCGCGATGTCATGGACGATCTCCACATGACCGAAGGCTTCGACGTCGGGCTTGAGATGTCCGGCGTGCCGAGCGCGTTTACAGGCATGCTCGAAGCGATGAATCACGGCGGAAAGATTGCGCTGCTCGGCATTCCGCCTGCGCAGACAGCGATCGACTGGACTCAGGTGATCTTCAAGGGTCTCGAAATCAAGGGCATTTACGGACGCGAGATGTTCGAGACCTGGTACAAGATGGTCGCGATGCTGCAAAGCGGGCTCGACCTGTCGCCGATTCTCACGCATCGTTTTCCCGTCGACGACTACGAACTCGCATTCGCAACGATGCTTTCCGGCGAAAGCGGCAAGGTCATTCTCGACTGGACGACGGTCTGATTCAGCGCCCCGTCGCGTGTTGTCGGCGCGACGGGGCGCCCGTCTGCCGCGACGCAACGCAACGCAACGCATCGCGACGACCTCACGACGGCCTCGCCACGACCTCACGACGGCCTCACCACCACCTCACCACGACACTCGCCGCCCACCCACACAATCACACAATCACGCATTCACACACTAAACTCCCGCGGGCGGCTTCACGAATTCGGCCTGAATGCGCACATGCAGGTCATCGCCGACGGCCGGATACCACGTCGACAGACCGAACTTCGCACGGCTGAAATGGCCGTCCGCCGAAAAGCCGAGGGTGTCCTTCTTTGTGAGCGGATCGGGCGCAAAGCCGTTGAACGTCACGTCGAGTGTGACTGGCTGCGTAGTGCCGTGAATCGTCAGATCACCGCTCAGCGTTCCGCGCGATTCGCCGGTGCGCAGAAAACGTGTACTCACGAAACGTATCTCCGGATAGCGGAGAGCGTCCAGCATCTGTTCGCCTTTCACCATCCTGTCCAGAAGGGGCACGTTGGTATCCACGCTTGCCGCGTCGATCACGACGGCCACTGAACTTTTATCGAGGCCGCCCGGATTCCAGTCGAGTTGCGCCGTCTTGCGATCGAATCGCATCGTGAAGCGCGAATACTTGAAGTGATCGACGTCGAACGTAATGCTGCAATGGTCTGGATCAAGCGTGTAGTGCCCGACGGGAACGCGGGTTTCCGTCGTGCTTACCGTATGCGTGACGACCTGAAGTGGCGTGCAGGCGGCAGCCGTTGCAAGCGCCGTGAGAAAAAGAACGCGCGTGAAAGCTGCACGAAGCGTGAGTGTCCGCATGACGTCGATCCAGGTTTCGAAGAACACCACGATAACGCAAAGCGCCGAAGCCGAACCAGATCCAGCCCGATTCAACATCGCTACTTGACAAGGGAGAATGATCGTTCTACCTTTCGTGCATGGCTACCTCCAATGACAACCCGTCAACAGCCGGCGCGCGCGAGCGGCTTCTCGAAGCTGCCGAGGCACTGATCTACGCCGGCGGCATTCACGCGACCGGCGTGGACGCGATCGTCCGTCAGTCCGGCACGGCGCGCAAAAGCTTCTATACGCATTTCGGTTCGAAGGACGCGCTCGTCGCTGCCGCACTCGAACGGCGTGACGAACGCTGGATGAACTGGTTCACCGACAACACGCTGAATCGCGGCACAACGCCGCGCGCGAGGCTCATTGGCATGTTCGATGTGCTGCGCGAGTGGTTCACGTCGGACGATTTCCACGGTTGCGCATTCCTCAATGCCGCCGGCGAAATCGAAGCCGCCGACGATCCGATCCGTGTCGTCGCACGCGAACACAAGGAGCGTCTGTTGCGCTTCGTGCGCTCGGTTTGCGATGAATACGTCGTATCGATCGACAAAAACGCCACCAGCAAAAACGCCACCGATCAGGGCGCAGAACACGCTGCGCGTCTGTCGCGTCAATGGCTGATCCTGATTGATGGCGCGATCGGCGTGGCGCTCGTCAGCGGCGACCCCGATGCCGCGCTCGATGCGCGTGCCGCAGCCGAACGGTTGCTGGAAGCAGAACCCGCAGTCTCTCGCCCGTCGGCCCGTCGGGCGTCCACCCGAGCTCAGGAGAAGAAGTCATGACCGAACCGATCGAAAGCCGCCCGCCCCTTCCCCCTTTCACGCGCGAAACGGCGATCCAGAAAGTACGTGGAGCAGAAGATGGATGGAATACCCGCGATCCCGAGCGTGTGTCGCTGGCCTACACGCCGCAAAGCGTCTGGCGCAATCGCGCGGAGTTCGTCACCGGCCGCGCGGAAATCGTCGGCCTGTTGCGGCGCAAGTGGGCGAAGGAGCTCGATTACCGGCTGATCAAGGAGCTGTGGGCGTTCACCGATAACCGGATCGCCGTGCGTTTTGCCTACGAATGGCACGACGACTCGGGCAACTGGTTCCGCTCCTACGGGAACGAGAACTGGGAGTTCGATGCGGATGGCCTGATGGCGCATCGCCACGCGAGCATCAACGATATGCCGATCCGCGAGTCCGATCGCCTGTACCGGTGGCCGCTCGGGCGTCGTCCAGACGATCATCCCGGCCTGTCGGATCTGGGCCTGTAGTCTCAGGCACGCGGGCCCTTATTTCACCGATTCGCCATCGGTTCTCCGTTATTGTTCTGCCTGAGCGGCACGCGGCGCAGTTCGCGTGCCCGCTTTTCCGAGCGTGCCTGCCACTTCGTGTCCTTTGGGTTGAGGTACAGTGCGCGACGGTGGTCACACAAACACTCGACAAGAACATGATCACGTCGGCATCCGACCGACGGCGGAGAGGACATGCGTTTCTGGCGCGCGAAAATCAAAATGGCATGCGCGGTTATGGCAACAGCCGCGAGTCTGACAATGGCGACGGCCGCGCACGCGGCCGACTGGTGCAAGGGCGGCGTCTGGGCAGACGTGATGCTCGGGTCGTATCACATCAACCCGGATCCAAATGAACACTTCAACCAGTTCAATCCGGGGCTCGGCGTCGAATGCTGGTTGAACAACGAATGGGCGCTGACGGCTGGCGGCTTTCGCAATTCGCTGTCACGTCCGTCGTGGTATGGCGGCGGCGTCTGGTCGCCAGACTTCACGCACTGGGGTTTTGTGCGACTCTCGGTGATCGGCGGCATCATCTCAGGCTACAACTACGGCAACTGGGGACTCGGTCACGATCACACGATCGGGCCTGTGGTCGCGCCGATTCTGATGTTCGAGTATAAGCGCGTCGGTGCGAACGTCATTCTGATTCCGCCGATCCCCTCGGATAATCTGCCGTTCACGATCGGGTTTCAGCTGAAGGTGAAGTTCTAGGACGTTTCCAGTCGAGAGCGACTACCCGCAAGAGAGGCGTCGCCACGCTCAGGTCGGCTTACTTAGCCACGGGCATCGCGAATTCCGCACCTTTGGCGATGCTGTCGGGCCAGCGCTGCATGACGCTCTTGTAGCGCGTGTAAAAGCGCACGGCTTCCTGGCCGTACTGGTGATGATCGCCGAACAGCGATCGCTTCCAGCCCCCGAACGAATGCCACGCCGCCGGCGCCGGACTCGGCACGTTGATGCCCACCATGCCCACCTGAATCTGCCGCGAGAATGCGCGCGCCGCGCCTCCGTCGGATGTGAACAGCGAGACACAGTTACCCAGTTCGTGCGCGTTGACGAGTGCTATCGCACTCGCGAGATCAGGCACGCGGACAACTGAGAGGACCGGCCCGAAAATCTCCTCTCGATAGATGCTCATATCAGGCTTCACGTCGTCAAAGAGCGAGCCGCCGAGAAAGAAGCCCTCTTCATGGCCGGGCACGGTATGGCCGCGACCATCGACGACGAGCCTGGCACCTGCCGCGACGCCCGCATCGATATAGCCCGACACCTTGGCGCGATGCGCGGCGGTGACGAGCGGCCCCATGTCCAGATCGGGCTCCATGCCGCCGCCGATCTTGAGCGAGCGGACGCGCGGCGCGAGGCGCTCGATCAGTTCATCGCCAATACGCCCTACCGCCACTGCGACTGAGGTCGCCATGCAGCGCTCGCCGGCCGAGCCATACGACGAGGCGATCAGCGCATCGACGGCCTGGTCGAGATTGGCGTCGGGCATGACGACCAGATGGTTCTTCGCACTGCCCAACGCCTGCACGCGCTTGCCGCGCTTTGCGCTTTCGCTGTAGATGTATTCGGCGACCGGCGTTGAGCCGACGACAGATATCGCGGCCACATCGGGGTGCTCGATCAGCGCATCGACGGCGACCTTGTCGCCCTGCACGACATTGAAGACACCTTTGGGAAAGCCCGCCTCGAGGAACAGCTCGGCAAGCCGGACCGATGCCGACGGAGTGCGCTCCGAGGGCTTGAGCACGAACGTGTTGCCGCACGCGGCTGCCATCACACACATCCACAGCGGAATCATCGCCGGGAAGTTGAACGGCGTGACGCCCGCGACCACGCCGAGCGGCTGACGTAGATTCCAGTTGTCGATGTCGCCGCCGATCTGATCGGTGAAATCGGTCTTGAGCAGGTTCGGAATGCCGCACGCGAATTCGACGACTTCGATACCGCGCAGCACCTCGCCCTTCGCGTCCGAAAACAGCTTGCCGTGGTCGCGCGTAACGAGCTCGGCGAGTTCGTCGTGATGCGCGTCAAGCAGCTGCTTGAACTTGAACATCAGACGGGCGCGCTTCAGCGGCGCGGTTTCGCTCCAGGCCGGGACGCGGCTTTCGCAGCGGCGACGGCGGCGGCGACTTCAGCTGCGTTTGCGAGCGGCACGCGGGCCGCCACCCGGCCTTGCGCCGGATCGAATACGTCGCCGAACCGCCCGCTCGCGCCAGCGGCGCGTTGACCGTCGATGAAATGACTCAGCTCGCGCACAGCGCCTTGATCTGCTTCGTTCATACGTTCCTCTGTGTGGGGATGCCGGCGCTGCTCGCGCCGCGCCTACTCATGCCTTCGAACATCGGTTGTTCGGCTTCAACGCCGATCGGGCCGACGGCTCCAATAGACGCGAATGTAGGCGCATTGACCCGGATTTCGAATACCCGCATCGAACAAACAGTCTTGCGCCGCGGGAACAAATCGCAATTTAACGAGGAGGCCGGCCCGGCTGCGCCACGGCCGCTGAGCTTTCGATTGGCCACGGCGCGAAAAGGATTGCGTCAATCGGGCTACTCAACGCTTATTCGCCGGCCTGGACTGCGTTGACGAGATTGTTACGTAGCGTCACGATCGCCTTCTGCACTTTAGCAAACTCGTCTGGCGCGAGGCCAGTTGCCTCGCTGAGATCCATCTTCAGGGCCTTTTCGCGCAGCCGTCGACCG